>JAITAU010000040.1 GCA_031283965.1 Holosporaceae bacterium
TACCTGCTCATAGGTCTTGAATAGACAGGAGCCGTAGGTGATCACCTGAAGATCCTCGATTTTGTTCTTTATGTTCATCACCCGGCGTATCGTTATGGTCTCTATGGTGGTGCCGTTGAGGAGATAATTCTGTATGACCGGCGCCCAGGAGCCGTAATCCATCTCCACCTGCACGTCGTCGTTGATGACTTCTCCGAAATTTGGCATTTCTCCGGCGGACACATTGTTGTTGGTGAGCCTTCTGCAGCCGAAGGAAGCTTCGTCGCAGGGACTGCTTTTGTCTCTGTCCTTAATCTCGCTGGTAAAAATGTCATCCGGTCCCGTGGTTTCGATCGTACAATTAATGGACGATGTACCGTCGTTTTGTTTGTTTGCCTCATACGCTCCGGCATAAGATGTCACCATTGTGGTCCTCTCTTTGTTAAATCCTACAGAAGACATATCTCAACTCCTCCAACAAAAACTACCAGACCAAACACCTTTACCACATCAAAACAAAAACACCATCAGCCGGCCGCCGGCGGCGGTAAGGCCGCCACCAGTCTTATGGAAGCCGTCAGCTCCTCCAACTGGAAATGAGGCCTCAGGAAGATGGTGGCCCTATAGGACCCCGGCTTTCCGGGAACATCAAACACGTCGATGCGGGCCTCCCTCAACGGATACTTGGCCTTCAACGTCTGATTGGCCGAATCATTCAGCAGCACATAGCTGGCTATCCAGTTGTTCAGATAGAAGGCAACGTTATCCTTGGTCAGGAACGAACCTATCTTGTCCCGCATGATGGACTTGATGTAATGGGCGAACCTGGAGGCCGCCAACAGATACGGAAGCCGCGCGCTCAGGGCGGCGTTGGCATTGGCGTCGTCGGTGTTGTAGATCTTCGGCCGTTGGGCGGTCTGGCCGCCGAAAAATGCCGCGAAATCCGTCCCTTTGCTATGACACAGAGCCAAAAATCCCATGTCCGACAGCTCTTTTTCCCGCCGATCCGTGATGGCTATTTCCGTCGGGCATTTCAGCGCAATATCGCCGTCGGTCGTCTTGAAGGTATAGGCCGGAAGCCCTTCCACCAGGCCGCCCCCCTCGACTCCCCTGATGGCCGCCGG
Source organism: Holosporaceae bacterium (assembly GCA_031283965.1). GTDB lineage: Bacteria > Pseudomonadota > Alphaproteobacteria > UBA3830 > UBA3830 > JAIRZM01. Next base: position 1,104 of record JAITAU010000040.1, read on the forward strand.
CCATTTGTAGATGGAAACGGCACAACCAATCCTCTGGCCCAGCATGAAGGCGGCATTTCCCCAGCAAAACTGCGAATTGTCAGCGCCGTCTATGGTTTCAACGTAGTTTACCCCATCCACCGGCACGGTGTCCGGCCCGTAGGGCAGCCTCATGAGAACCCTCGGCAGCACCAGAGCCACATAGCGGGAATCTTCACTGTCCCGGAAGGAATTCCACTTGGCCATCTCGGTGCTCTCGAAGATCTTCGCAATGTCCCTCGGGCCGGCCAGCATGGTGAAATTGTCCATGTCGAAAAGTTTCGGATGAGCGGCCGTTATAAACGGAGCGTGCGCCGCCGCCGCAACGTGGGAAATCTTCTCCAACAGCAGCACGTCCTGAGGATGACGGGTAAATTCGTAGCCCCCCACCAGACAGGAATAGGGATGGCCGCCGAAGGTGCCGTATTCTTCTTCGTATATCTTCTTAAATAGCTGACTCTGGTCGAACTCCACCGCATGCTCCAGATCGTCCAGCAGATCCTTCTTGGAGGCGTTCATGACCCTGATCTTCAGATGGGCGCCGGTGTCGATGTTCATCACCATGTAGTACAGCGCCCGCCAAGTGCCCTCCAGCGCCTGAAACATCGGATGATGCAGGATTTCGTTGATCTGGACGCTCAATTCTGAGTCGATATCGGCGATCAACCTCTCCACATAGGTGAGGGCGTTCTTCATGAAGGTCAATTTCTCAGCCTCAATCTTCACCAGCAGCTCCATCAGCATGCAACAGGCGTTCAGCTCGCCGGACGGATCCCGGGCCATCTTGCCTTCGGTGAAGAGCTCCTTAAGAATTTCCCGCGGCGGCTTCGAGGCGTCCGCCGGAGGAGGAGTTTTGGAGTCGCCCTGAGCTGCGTCTGCCGGAGGCGGAGCGGCGGCGGCTGCGTCCTTCGCCGGAGGGGTCGCCGTTCCTTCGGGAGTGGTGGCGAAATCCGCCGTCACCGTTTGCTTGTTGGCCTTCAGAGCGGCGTCAATCTGCTGCTTCAGCAGCGCCTTCAGGTCCGCATCCTCCACAAATTCCTTAATATATGCCTGGAGAGGGTCGTTGCCTTCGAGTTTGGCCAATAGATCGTTCAACCTCACCCGAGAAGTGTAAATTTTGTTTAGCCTCGGCACCTGCTTGGCGATGCTGATGGGGGCAAAGTCGTCAATATTCTTGAAAAACAACTCGGCGCTAAAGCTGTCGGCGCCGTCGCCCAGGGTGTCCTTCACCTCTATGGCCAATCTTGGGTTTATGGAATTCATGAATTCCGCAAGATTGTCCCCGTCCACCTCGACAAATTTCCTGTACTTGATTAATGGCAGAGGATCCGCCGGCATTCCGGACAAATCCGCCATAACGCCAATCACGAAGGGCAATTCCTTCATGACGATGGCGTTGCCGATTTCCACGTCATAGGTGATCTGCACTCTAGGAGAGCGAATCCTATCCAATACGTGTTGCGTACTTTCAGTCATGGTAAATACCTTCAATAAGAGCCACTGTGGTCATCAACTGTAATTCCACACATCTCCTAGATGTTAAAACAAATTGATTTACAATAAGTTAATTCTATAAAAAACTATTCGGATCGATATCTATTTGAATTTTAACGTTTTTATGGGATTTTTGGGAAGAAAGCCATATTTTTATTATATTATTTAGCGAAATTTTCTTTGGGGATTTTAGTAAAATTCGCCACCTGGTCCTCCCCCGAAGCAAAAAAAGCGGAGCCGGAGCCGGACCATACATTTTTACGCCCGGCGGCGGCGTTTTTCCTAAATCTCGGGCCACCTGCTCCGTCAATTCTCGGTTGGTGCCGGAAATTATAACGGCGGCGAACCTGTGGAACGGAGGCAGCTCCCTTCCCCGCCGACCATCGATCTCCAGCTCTATGAATTTATCTAAATCGTTGGATTCCAGGGCGACATACAGCGGATGATGGGGATTGAAGGTTTGTATCAAAATTTTTCCAGGCTTGTCCGCCCGTCCAGCCCGGCCTGCAACCTGATTGATGAGCTGATAGGTCTTTTCGGAGGCCCGCAGATCAGCGCCATGAAGCCCAAGATCTCCGTCAATTACTCCGATCAGAGTAATATTCGGAAAATGATGACCCTTTGCCAGAATTTGGGTGCCGACGACAATGTCAATCTCGTTGGCGGCAATCTTCTCCAGCAGCTTTTCGACGCTCTTGCCGGAGGCGATGGCGTCGGACGATACGACCTCGATGCGGGCCTCCGGTAATTTTGCCCGAAGATCGTCGTAGATCCTCTCCACCCCAGGGCCGAAGGGAATATGTGACTCTTCTTGGCCACAGCTGGCACATTTATTTGGAACATCAGCCTTGTGGCCGCAATAGTGGCACATTAACCGATCGATGCTTTTGTGAAAAACCAACCAGGCGCTGCAGTTGGGGCAAATAATTTTTTCTCCACAGCTGCGGCATAGGGTTATGGGGGAATATCCGCGTCTATTCAGAAAAATCAGACTTTGCTCACCCCTGGATAGATTGTCGCGGATCTCCTTCAGCAAGATCGGAGAGATAAACCCGTCGAATTTGTTCTGGCGCATGTCAATCAATCTGACCGATGGCATTTGGGAAACGCCAAACCTGTTTTTTACAGAACCATAACCGTATTTCCCTCCATCGACGTTCATGCGACTCTCCAGAGACGGCGTGGCCGACGATAGAATCACCGGGATTTTCCATAAATTTCCCAGCACCACCGCCATGTCTCGAGCGTTGTAAAATCCGCCTTCTTCCTGCTTGTAGGAGGAGTCGTGCTCCTCGTCCACGACAATCAGACCGAGATTTCGAAAGGGCAGAAACAGAGCGGAGCGGGCTCCCACCACCACGCAGGATTGCCCAGAAATGGCTTTCCGCCAGGCTATTTTTCGATTTTTTGCGCTGACGTTGGAATTCCAAATCATGGGACTGAATCCGAAGTATTTTTCGATGCGGGCGGATATCTGCTTCGTCAGGGCGATTTCCGGGAACAGAATTAGCGCCTGCCTGGACTCCAGTAGCGCGTCCCGCACCGCCGAGAGGTATATTTCCGTCTTGCCGGAACCGGTCACCCCCTCCAGTAGAAACGGCTTTCCCTTGGCCTCCCGAATTCCATCGTAGGCGAGCCGCTGCTCTCGATTCAGTTCTATATTCCCAAAGACGCCGGCGGCCGCCTCCGTTTCGGGAGTGGTCGTTTCCCGGGAACGGCCGAAAACACTCCTCTCGGCCAGAATCATTTTGAGAACATTTCCCCTGGGAATAAGATTGTAGGCCGCCACCCATTTCAAGAACTCACAGTTGATCGTCCCTATGTTGAAGGGGAAGACCTTGGACAGCTGACGAAGCTCTCTGCCAACGTCAGCGGGATCGTCCATCACAACTCCAATTACGCTTCTTCTGCCGAATGGCGCTTCCACCACATCGCCCACCTCCAGCAACTGCTGCGAGATATAGGAAAAGCTGTGGTCGAAGGGGCCGATCGGCAGAACGGAAACGGCGAAACGGCCCGGTGGGATCATGGCGCTTTCTTTTGCTTTAGACGAATGTCCCTCAGCCGGCAGTGGCGTTTGTGCTCCTCAAATGTTCGGGAAAAAATATGCCCATCGGCGCCGTCGGATACGAAAAATAGGTTCTCGGTCTTCCGCGGATGGAGAGTCGCCATGATGCTGGATCTTCCGGGATTGGTTATGGGAGTCGGCGGCAACCCCGCATGAACATAGGTGTTGTGGGCGTTATTGGTCTTCAAGTCGCTGTACTTCAGCGGACGACCGAATTTATCTCCCCTCGTCAATGCATATATAACCGTGGGGCAGGATTGCAATTTCATGCCCATGTTCAACCTGTTGAGATACACGCCGGCCACCATCTCCCTCTCGGCGGCGGCTTCTTTCTCCACTATGGACGCCAAAATTAGAGTCTCCCGCGGCGTTTTTAGTGTACATCCCTGGGATCTGCGCGGCCACTCCCGCCGCATAAATTCCGCCATCTCACTCTGAGCCATCGATATTATCTGCTGGCGAGTGGCGGGGTATCGGAAGCAGTAGGTGTCCGGCATGAGAGACCCCTCCTCGGGAGCTTCCTCAATCTTCCCCAGAAGAAATTCGTTCTTTTCCAGACGCTGCAGGGTTTGCTTAACGGAAAATCCCTCCGGTATCGTGATTTTGTGTATCACCACCTGACCGGAGGCGAGAATTTCGATGGCCTCTCGGAGGGAGAGACAATAAGGCAGTTCATATTCTCCGGATTTAATGCTGTGGCCCAGCAGCCTCATGACTTTTATGGCGATGGCGGCCACCGTCCGTCCGTCCGCCAATTTTTCCCGCGTCAACAGATCCACCACGGCGGCGTCGCCGATGCGATCGACGATGAGATTTCTTTTGGGGATGTATAAAACTTTTTTATTGATGGAGTAGGCGAGAAAAATGGCCGCGGAGCCGAGACAAATGAGGAAAAAAGCCAAAACAAATGCGCATTTATTGCTCTTCACCGGCGCCACTCAATCATCACCCGAACTTCCGGAATATCAAACTGGCGTTGGTGCCGCCGAATCCAAAGGAATTCGACATCGCCAGCTGAATTTTCCTCTCCCGCGGCCTCAGCGGCGCCAAATCCAGAAAAGTCTCCTCCGGATCGTGCAAATTAATGGTGGGAGGAACCACCTGATCCCTTATGGACAGAAGCGAGAAGATGGCCTCCACGGCTCCCGCCGCCCCCAGCAAATGACCGATGGCGGATTTGGTGGAGGAAACCGACACGCCGGTGGGTCCGCCAAGAATCCTCTCGATGGCCCGCAGCTCCACCGTGTCCCCGATTGGGGTGGAGGTGCCGTGG
>JAITAU010000017.1 GCA_031283965.1 Holosporaceae bacterium
CCCACAGAGCGTTCCGGATGGTATTATGGAGTTGCGCGGAATTACCTACGACTACGACAACGGCAAATTCGTGGCTATGGATTACAGTGGAAACGTCACCGAAGGTACGCCGGAGTAAATTTCCGCCGGCGCCGCACACATTGTTGTGACGTCGCTGACTGGATCGTCGCAGTCTCTGCTGACGTCGCGCGTTGAGAAAGACGACGGCGGCTAAAAATTTCTTGTTGAACGTCCGGTTGTGTGCTATCCAGGTGATCTGTTGTGGTCATTTGAGGAGTAATCACATGAGTCTGGTGAAAACGGTGGCGACTGTGGGTGGATGGACGATGGTTTACCGCGTCAGCGGGTTCGTTCGTGACGTGGCACAATCCTCCATCCTTGGAGCCGGCATATTTGCCGACGTCTTCTCCCTGGCCTTCAAATTCGCCAATATACTGCGTAAATTGTTCGCCGAGGGGTCCTTTAATGCCTCATTTCTACCAATATTTTCCAATGCGCTCAAGGACAAGGGGCATGACGAGGCCCAGCGGATCGCCTCCCAGGTGCTTACCTGGTTGGTGTTCCTGGTTTCCTTCATAATGATCGTCTGCCTTGTGTGTTTCCGCAGCATCATGGCGGGATACGCCCCAGGGATCGATCCTGCGTCTGAGAAGTTCGAGCATCTCATAAGCCTCGGACGCATTTGTTCTCCATACATCGCTGCGTCGTTTCTAGCTGCGCTATTCTCCGGCGTTTTAAACACAGTAAATCGATTCGCCATGCCCGCGGCAGCTCAGCTGATGCTGAACATTACCGTCATCGCCGCCCTCTTCATCGGCCCACTATGGTTTCCCAGCACAGCCTACACCATGGCATGGGCGACCTTCATCGGCGGAGCTCTGCAGGTGGCCATTCTTTGGATCAACGTGAAATTCTGCGGGTTTAGGGTTTGGTTAGATCTGTCACCCATGAGGGAGGAGGTGAAGATATTCTTCAGAAAGCTGGTGTCCGGCGCCATCGGGTCCGGTGTTTGGCAGCTGAACGTCATCGTGGATTTCGTGATTCTGTCGTTTTTGCCCACGGGGGCTGTGTCCTACTTCTATTATACGGACCACGTCAATCAATTCCCTGTTGGAATTTTAGGAATTGCATTCAGCACGGCGCTGCTGCCGCCTTTGACTCGGGCAATTCACTCCAGAAATCACGCCGGAGCCCAGAAACAGATGAATCTGGGGCTGCTGTTCGCATTTCTCTTTACCCTTCCGGCGGCGGTGATACTGATTTCACTCTGCGAGCCGGTCACAGGAGCCATCTACGGTCGCGGAAATTTCGGTCCGGAGCATGTGGCGGCGGCTGCGCCGGCTCTGGCTGCCTTCGCCTGCGGATTGCCGGCATACATGGCCACTAAGGTGTTTTCCACGATGTTTTTCGCAAACAAAGACACAAGAACGCCACTGAACGGCGGGCTTCTTTCCATTCTGGTGAACCTGCTGGGGGCCATGCTCCTAATGCCCTGCCTGAAGCACACCGGGATCGCGCTGGCCACCTCCGTTGCGGCCTGGTGCAACGGCATTTATCTGATGGTGATGCTGAAAAAGCTTGGGACGGTGCAGATAGACCGTGAAACCATCGGCCAGTGCTTGAATCAGCTGCTGATTTCAGGCGTTATGCTGGCTTCCATTCTGATCATGAACGCCTATGCAGATCCGCATTACCTCAACGGCGGCGCTGATCGCAATCTGGCGCTGCTAACGGTGACGACCATCAGCATTTTTGTATTCCTGATGCTGGGCAAGACCTTCAAAACCTTCAAATTCCTGGATGAATTGAAGTCGTTGGAGGACGAAAAGCTCGACAATAAGAAGTAAATTGCGTCTCGGTGATGATATTTCAGAGGCAGCTGCCGTACGATGACGTATTGTCGGATGCATTCAGTGGCGGCGGAACATGCTATTTTGCCCAGCGTCTTCCACCTCTTTCGGATAGCAGAATAGTATCATCTCGTTAAAATCGCCGTCGTCGAACGCCTGTAGATGGAATTCGTAGACGTAATTTTTCAAATGTTTTTGCAGAAGAGGTTTTATCCGAAACAACTCGTCGTGATTGTGGTATACGCCCAACGATAAGACGGGACGCTGGGATTTTATGGTGTTTATGGCGCCTTTTATGACTGGCAAACCGTAGCCCTCCACGTCCATTTTTATGAAACCGACCTTGGCGCCGTACTTTTCGACTTCAGCGACGATGGTGGTCATGTCGGCGAGGTCATTGCCCCTGCCTTCAATCAGCACCATCCCACTGGTGGCGGCGTCGGGTTCGTGGTACCTGATTCGATGAACATCCTCCCCAAGAGCCATCGGAATCAGTCTGTATCCCGAGGCTACGCTGTTCGTTTTCATGACTTTTGAAAACTTTTCGACATTTTTTCGGGAGAACTCATAGCAATACACCACTTTGTCCGTGTATTCGCGCAGAACCAAGAATGAGTCCCCGATGAAAGCCCCACAATCTATAATATCTTTGTGGCGCACATAATCCCGGATCCTTTTACTGGCGAATCTCAATCCATGATGGAAATAAAATACTTCAGGACATGGCATGTCGCCACAAAGATCATACTTTTGACGCAATAAATTCTTCTCTTTCTCCCAATTTTGTCTATGGACGATTTGGTAATCCGGAAGGGATATACTGACGAATTCAAAAGTGGCATTTTTCAGGAATTTATTGTACTCCATACATTTCAGTACATAGTCCAGGACGGCCACAGAGGGTGGCGCTACACCCTCTTTCAAAATGTCGACCTTCTCCTGAGCGTATTTATGGAACATTTCATTCGCAATAAACTCCGCATGACCAGAACTAACCACATTCCTATTGATATATGGGGCGATCTTTATATTTATCTTCCTTATCTTGTTCTGAAAAATGCTGGCGTTTATGGCAAACAGAAACACAACCACGCCCCACGAAACCCAAAATACTCTTTTACTCACAACCACAACCAACCACTCAACAGGCGGAGATTATCGTACATGAAACATGGACACACCACAAGAACGCTCTGCACCAGGAGCGGATTATTGCTTGCCAATCAAAGAACTACCGTAATTAACCGGCCATCATTTCCTGAAAGAATCCATTCACCTGGTCAACGAGACTATCAAAAACAGAAGGAAGCTGTACCTGCTCGGCAGCAGCTTTTCTGTTGTTGTACTTGGCTACCCCCTCAGAGTATATGCGATTCCTCTCGGCATTCTCCAAATTCATGTACCGGTTGTACTCTCTGATGTTATCCCACTCTCCGCCGTAGGCGTGCCGCGAATGAATCTCGGCGACCCCACCACCGTCGCAAAAAATAACTTCCTCATGATACCTACCCCCTCTTTGTCAGTGTCTCAGCAACCTCGCGCGACAGAAATCAGCTGTTATAGTATTTTCAGTATGCATTTACTGTGGCCATAGTAGCAAATTCCAGTGTCTCGTATAGGTGTGCGACGTCTCTGATTTTGTTCTTCATCCAATTCCAAAAGTGTTCTACAGGATTTAAATCCGGAGAATACGCTGGAAGAAAAATCAACCTGCAGTTGGCCCCTTCGATAAG
>JAITAU010000061.1 GCA_031283965.1 Holosporaceae bacterium
TTATCGTCGTCGAGTGCAAGATTTTCAGTGATTTATTCACAGGGATTAGATAGCATCTGGAAGTAATTTTGGCAAGGAGCGGTATGAAAGTAGGCGTTGTTGGCGTCACCGGCAGGGTCGGAACGGTTTTGGTTGAATTGCTGTCGGAGAGTGGCGAGCACTCCATGGTCGGCGGAATCTCCGGCAACTCCAGGCCGCAGGAATTGGAGCGGATGGTTCAAAATAGCGACGTTTTGATCGACTTCTCCGTCCCGGCTGCCACTTTGAGAGTGGCGGAAGTGGCAGATCGTCATCGGAAGCCGCTGGTAACCGGCACAAGCCTCTCCGAAGACGATCTTGGTCGGCTGACCTCCTCGTGCCGCAGCATCCCACTGCTGCACAGTTGTAATTTCAGCATCCCCATACATTTGATGGCGTCGTTTTTGAGAAAATGCGCGAAAATTTTACCGGATTTCGACTTCAGCGTCGTGGAAAAGCACCACAGCCGCAAGAAGGACGCCCCTTCCAGCACCGCCCTGTTCCTGGCAGATCAGGTGGGACCGAAGTCACAGATCGTCTCCGTTCGCAGCGGCGGGCTCTGCGGCGACCACATATGCGATTTCATCGGAGAGGACGAGATGCTGACCATCTCCCATCGGGCTCTCAATCGCAGACTCTTCGCCTCCGGAGCGCTGCGCTGTGCCCGCTGGATCATCGGAAAAAGTCCAAAACTCTACAGCCTGGAGGATTTTCTGGAAGACGAGGTCAATTGTCACGGGTAGAGGAAATCTGTCGGCGACTGTCCGCCTCCATAGAGAATCCTGCCAGCGAGCTGATCCACGCCTCGGAGTATGAATTTCTGGTGGCGGTGGTACTCTCGGCCCAGACGACGGACGTCCAGGTGAATAAGGTGACCGAAAAGCTGTTTCGACGACGTCGCAGCATGGATGACGTCCTGAATCTCGGACTTGAGGGTTTGCAGCGGGAGATTCGCTCCATCGGCCTCTACAGAAACAAGGCGAAAAACATCCTGGCGCTGACCAAAATGCTGAAGGAGAAATTCAACTCCATAGTGCCGGACTCTCCTGAGGAGCTTGAATCGCTCCCGGGAGTCGGACGAAAAACAGCCAACGTGGTCCTGAGTAATCTTTTCCACAAACCGGCCATCGCCGTAGATACGCACGTGCTGAGACTGAGCAAAAGGCTTGGATTATCCGACGGAAAGACGCCGCTGAAGGTGGAGGAGGATTTAAATGCCGCCATTCCGGCCGACTACAAAAAAGATATCAGCAATCTACTGGTCCTCCACGGCAGATACACCTGCAAAGCCCAGAGGCCCAAGTGCTCCGTCTGCGTCCTACGAGACCTCTGCGATGCGACGTCGCGCCGGTCGGAGGTCCCGCATAGCAGCGGCGTGAAGACGGGAGGATCTCACGCCAAGTCTCACGGCTAATCTCTCATTTGGTTACGTCATCGATTACCAAGAGATCTGCGAAGTTGGAAGTTTTCAAATTAACTTTTTTTATATATTTCTCGTATGTTTGGCATAGCTCGGCGACGGAGTTCGCGATTATGAGTGAATAGCAGAGCTCCTTAACATGCTCTGTAACAGCTGTCACCGAATGGACGATGGTCTGTTGATGATGGGAACTGATGTGAGTTACGCAATACACCTGTGCGACGTTTTCATGTTTCGCTGATTCTCGCGAATTTCCGGCATATTTGAGTGATAAACATTGACTTCCAGATCGTTAGAGGGTCTACTAGGCCTTCGTTGGAGAGATGGCCGAGCGGTTTAAGGCGCACGCCTGGAAAGTGTGTATGCGGGAGACTGCATCGCGGGTTCGAATCCCGCTCTCTCCGCCACAGGCTCACCCAAAGTTTGCGCCACTTTGAGGCCACAGACTCAGATAACGCGACAATGACGGCTTTAATATCAGGGAATTAGCGCCTCGCCGAGGTTATTACTTCTTTTTCTTGCGCCTCTTTTTCTTCTTACTCACTGTTTTTGTATCCGAAGATTTATCTTTATCGTCGTCCGTGCTCGGGCTTAGGGACTCATTTTTCTCGTCCTTTTCCTCCGTATCCGAGGATTCGTTTACTTCACTTGCATTCAAGAACTCATTTTTTTCCTTAGTGCTCTTGTTTGCGAGTAGTTCAGCGTAGACATCTTCTAGAACGTCAAAATTCAGAACTTCTTTTACAACTTCATCAAGTTCTTTGGATTTTTTCATATAATTATAAATAATTGCACTGAAATCCACAGTATGATCCTTTAATCTCTTCACTTTACTTACCTTTGTCCTCGTAGTAGTAATAATGGTGGGAGTTTTTGCCATACCAGCTTCCAGAATTGCTGCAAAGAATTCTCTACCGTCTTCAATGCTAGTACGATTGAACTGTAACCTGTACTCCTGAACAATGTCCTTAATAAGGTACCTTGCTAGATTTATCAGGTCTGGATGTTTCTCAAACATTACCTCAATCATGCCATAAAGCCTGCAGGCACGATTAACTGCGGTCTCGATCGTTTTTTTCCATTTAAGATATTTTGCCGCTGAATTGGAATTAAACGAATGCAACCAACCAAATGATTTCATTAACGAAACTAATGAGTCCAGTTCATTGCGATATAGGACAAGAAGATCTTTGACAATACCAGTTGAGGCTATAAACTGATCCAGAACGTCTTTAGACATTTTACCAAACAAAAAACTTTCACTTATTGAGTTGTAACTAAGACGTACCATCTTAAGTGACATCTTATGCAAATTAGAAAGACATTTGTTATCATTGTTGAGTATTGAACTCACAAAACGGTTCTGGAGATTATCCAAATTCCCATCAAAATCCCCATCCAAATCCCCATCAAAATTCCCCTTCAAAAACAGAAGTTTTTCCGCCACCGGGCTGAGGGTATCAGCGACTATTTCCGTCAGGCGTCGCTCATTATTACTTCTTTCAGTTTGAACGGAATACGCGGCTTCTAGAAGCCGAGTCTTAGCATTTGCTGCTAACTTGCAATCTATTTCAATCACAACGGTTAACGGACAGCGGGAGGAAACGACGTTCTTGAGCTCATCTTCAGTGATTTTGCGGTTATCTTTAAAATAAGTGATCTTGCAATTATCTTCAGAATAAATAGAGGCTGAGGAGCTTGAGGAGGAGTGGATCGCAGATTCTTTTTTGGGGAGTAACGCCGCTATAGCTTTAGCTTTACTGGACTCCTCATGATCGGACGACACAATGTGTCGAAGAAGCCAGATTAGCTTGGTGTAATCATTATGGGCGCCATTATTGGCGCCGGACAACAGCAGGCTCTGGAAGTAGCGGCAGATACGATCGACCAAAATTGTCTCGCCGTTGGATAGCCTAACCATTGGGGCGACGAGCTGAAGCAATAATAAGTGAAACACAGAGAAGAGTTTTAACTCCAAGGCAGGCAACGACGACATAGTGAGACTAGAACAACTGTCGATGGACGATGAGATGTTGGAATTGCCAAAGACGTTACTCGACGATTCCAAGGACGTCAAACTAGAATCGCTTATGGAACAAGCATCTGACTCATCAGAATGGTAATTGCAAAGAACGGAGGATAACAAAATCTCCATATGTGAAAGGAGTACTTTTTTCTCAAGCTCAGAAAGCAACTGCTTGACGACACTCGTAGACAATGACCCAACGAAAACAGGCGGAGACGTACTTTTTTTATTTTTATTATTGGACTTGGGTTTTTGCGATGGAGAAGAGGAAAGACTGAATATTAAATTCTCAAGTTCACTTGAGTTGTCGACGGCGATTTTTTTTTCATAATTACTACTGGAAGATGCGGGTGATACTGATCTATCTTTGCTACTACTACTAAAAAATGAAGGTATCGAAAATATCTCGTCGTCATAACTACTACAAAATGATGGGGGTGAATTGGATTTATTCCCGCCATAACAGCCAATAGACAATAAATAAAGGTTGCCGACATTTTGGAGAAGTTTTTTTAATATGGAGGAAGAACACTTCGACACCGAATGCGATTTCAGCAATTGTAGATATCCGACCAAAATGCTGTCAATGAGCTCGTTCATAAGTTCACTGGCGTCGTTTTTGCTGTATTCTTTACAGTCGAATTTGCTCTTTTTCAGAAAAATCTTTAACAATTTTTCTATGTCAGGGCGGCGGTTGATATCCTGGGCACTAAGGAGCTCATTGCTAAGAGTTACTACTTTATGCGGAGAGGCACCTTCATATATTTCATCCCAGAGCGGCGTTAATGTAGTGATGGACTTTTTAAGGAGTTCCCAACAATTATCTTTATTTTGCAAATAGGCAATAAGAGCCAGCACTTCTTGAAATTCATAATCCGTAACTTGACATTCCAGCACTTTGCGTCTTAATTTCTTTATTGCCAGCAATCGTCGTTTTTCCTCGTTTTCTTTTTTCTTATTTTCCTCTTCCTCTACCACTTTTGGGGATATTTCTGCGCCTGTGATTTGCTTGTTTTTCTTGTTTTGCTTTTTATTCTTTTGCTCTGAGGTAGGCGTTTGTGTTGCAGATGGCAGTGTCAAGCTATGACCCCGCGCAATTTCGGCGAGTACCAGATCCTTGTGGAGGGAGTTGTTTGTCAGAAGAGTAAATGATGCTTCACTGTACAAATGATCCAAATCCACAACTAGGGAATGATTAATCACGGCATCGTTATAATAACTTCGCGCCATTTGGGGGGCGGTGTCAGTGCTAGTATTCGGAAAGATACGAACAAAAATGTCCACAAGATCTTGATAGCTCAACTTGGCCATAAAAAACGTCCGGACAATCCTATCCATATCCAGATTGCACCCAATTTTCAATGAATAACACATCGAGTAGGAGGATGAAGATGAGGAAACGAGAAGTGGAACAAAAAAGTAGTTTCCGGAACTGGAGGAAAAAACCGAAGAGCTATCCTGAAGAAAAAAACTCATTTTTTTCTGCAAATATTGTGTTCCCCAATATACCAAATCATGACATTCTGCTACTATAGCGGAAGGTTCAATAGTCACATTGGAAACGCATAGGCTCAAAAGTTTTCGAATTTTTTCCGCCCTATTGGTATCTGTGACTTTTCCCAAAAAGTTCAAGCATTCTTCTTTATATGACTCAAAATATGACTCAAATAGCGAGACTGACGACACGTCTTTTTTACTTCTTATGTACCAATTGGCGCTTCCAAGCGCATAATACTGGGCCCTTAAAACATCAAGATTAGTAGAATTGCGTTCTTTCCTCTTAGAGGGGACTTCTTGCCACTCTCCTCCATCCGGGTCATCCAGAAGATTGGAGTCATCACAGACGTTGGACGACTGTAAGTTAGACTGCGGTAAGAGAGACGTCAATTCAAAGGTCAAATAACAACATTCATGACTAGGCAGAACATCTTCTGACAACCGAAGGTGGTAGCCGATAACGTGTACAAAAATCTCAGGATTGCCGAATCCATCACCTATCAACGACAGCAGCGAGCCTATTTCCGCACAACTGATCTTCGTGCTCTGATCCGTCGCATAGGATTCTCCGCCGCAAAATGCCGCCAGCATCGCCGAAATGGCTATAGCGTCAATAATTTTTTTCAAACTATTCTCCATAAAAAATTATATTTTGCGACTGTATAATGTAACGGCCTTTTTGGCAAGCACCCACAGGTTGAAAATATTATTTTAATCCGATGGCGAATAACGCCCCTTCGACAACGACGTCACATCGGCAACTATCCTCAATTGCAAACGCCCACGCCCCTTCCCCAGAGGAGGAGTTTGCTTCGTGCAACGGTGTTCACGCCATCGGACAGGAGACGCTTTGAGAGAATATTGGAGAGCTTATAGTTGCAAACAAAGGTTAATATGAATGCCTTCCCGGCCAATGTGTCGAAGGGCTTCTGTTTCGAAGAAGCGAAGTTTCTCTCCGGCTTACCGTAGTCGAAGAGCTCCATGCTGACATTACTTCTTTTCATAAATCCATTGTCTCTATTGGTATCTAGATAATCGCCCTCGCTATACGTTATTGTTGTTATGGTAACGCTTTTATCTTCTTCATCTTTTCGTTCTTCTTTTATCGGCCAAAAAATTTCCTCGCCGCCGTATGGGGCTTGGGCGCATAATGCCTCCAGGCTAGGATAAATGTCAAAATAATAGACTATGTCATCGTCTACGGCGTTAATCGACTTGTATTTTTGAATTATCGTCTGAAAATTGTCGGTATTTTTCGAAGAAATGAAATCCAACGTCGCCTCCATAGCTATGGTATCAATGGTAACCTTGGTTCTGTTCATCCTCAAAACATCCAATAGGAAAAAAACGATCATAAAGACGATGGGCATGGTCAGCGCCGCCTCCAGAATCGTTACGCCTCTAGATTTGGTGGCGCGGCTTGGTTTCATTTGAATAACTTATCACATATATTTTATACAAAATCCATTAATATCACATTTGGGATGATTTTTTCAAAATTTCCCCCAATTCTTGCATATCCGCCGGAAGATCCACCTCAAAACACATTGCTTCGCCGGATTTCGGATGTGAAAATTCCAGGAAATACGCATGCAGAGCCTGCCGCGGGAAATGATTCACGTAGTCCGCCAGTTCTCGGGGCAGCGGATAGTTCTTGTTCCTGTAGAGAGAGTCGCCAATCAACGAATGCCCCAGATGCGACATGTGCACCCTGATTTGGTGAGTGCGCCCCGTCTTCAATTCGCATTGGATCTTTGCAGCAAATGTGCCGAAGGTCTCCAAAGTCCTGTGGATGGTGACGGCGTTCCTTCCATTCCCTTGGGTGACGGCCATCTTCAGCCTGTTGTTTTTGTCGCGGGCCAGGAGCGTCTCGATTTTTCCCCGTGGGAATCGAGGAACGGCGTAGCAAAAGCAGATGTATTTCCGCCGGATGGAATGAAGCTCGAACTGCCGCGCCAGCTCTGCGTGCGTTCGGTCGTTTTTCGCCACCACCAGAACGCCGCTGGTGTCTTTGTCGATGCGATGCACAATGCCCGGGCGACGGCGGTGGCTTCCGGATGACAAAACTCCTCCGCAGTGGTGGACCAATCCGTTGACCAGAGTGCCGTGGCGATTGCCAGCTCCCGGATGCACCACCACGCCGGCCGGCTTGTTCACCACCATTAGATCTTCATCTTCATGGAGAACTGAAAACTCTACGCTGGCGTCCGGAGTCGGCTCCGGCTCGTCGTCCACCGGCGATTCCTGGTCCACAAGTATCTCGTCTTTGATTCGAACGTAATGCCCGGGATCCAGCACCGACGCGCCGTTGATCGACACGCGCCCACGCCCTATCCAGCTCTGGATTTTGTTGCGGGAGACCTGCGACATTTGAGACGCCAAAAACCTGTCGAGGCGATTTTTGGGCAAATCTTTGGTTACCAGCAGAACTAGGATGGCTTTTTCTCTTTCGATTTTGGGGAGGTTCGCCTCTTCGGCGGCGGCGAATCCACAACGTCTCCCGAAGACGGCATTTTTGATCTTCTGGATCGACTTACGACGGCAACGTTCTTCGATTTCTCTATCTTTTGGCCGTCGAGAATCTTCTTGATGTCGTCGCC
Organism: Holosporaceae bacterium; assembly: GCA_031283965.1. Lineage (GTDB taxonomy): Bacteria > Pseudomonadota > Alphaproteobacteria > UBA3830 > UBA3830 > JAIRZM01. The sequence goes on from JAITAU010000061.1 coordinate 7,562, forward strand.
GCTCAGAGTTTCGTGCTCCAGCAGACTCAATGCCAGTAATTCCAACTCCCTGCGGCGCCGCTCGATGATCTTACGGGCGCGGTCGTAGGTTCTGTCGACGATGGCCCTTATTTCTCGATCTATCACCTGGGACGTGACGTCGGAAATGTTCTTGTTGGCGCCGGAGGCATGTCCCAGAAACACTTCCTGAGCAGTGTCGACGTAAGAGAGGAAGCCGAGTTCGTCGCTCAAGCCCCACTCCACCACCATCAGCCTGGCGATTCTGGTCACCTGATTTATGTCGGAGGAGGCGCCGGTGGTGATTTTATCATGGCCGAAAATGATTTCTTCGGCGATTCGCCCTCCGGCGGCCACCGACAAGTCAGCTTCTAATTTTACCCGCGAAACCGAGATGCGATCGTTCTCCGGCAGTCGCATGACCATCCCCAGAGCCCGCCCCCTCGGAATTATGGTGGCCTTGTGGATGGGATCCGACTCCGGAATGTTCAGCGCCACAATGGCGTGGCCGGCCTCGTGGTAGGCGGTCAGTCGACGTTCGTCCTCCGTCATCACCATGGAGCGGCGCTCCGCCCCCATCATCACCTTGTCTTTGGCGTCCTCCAGCTCGTCCATGCCAACGACGCGTTTGCCGCGCCTGGCTGCCAGCAGCGCCGCTTCGTTGACCAGATTGGCCAGATCGGCGCCGGAGAACCCGGGAGTGCCCTTGGCGATCACCAGCGGATTCACGTCCGCCCCACGCGGCACCCGCCGCAGATGCACCTGCAGAATCCTGTCCCGACCGTTGATGTCCGGAGCCGGCACCACAACTTGTCGATCGAATCTTCCCGGACGCAGCAGAGCCGGATCCAGCACGTCCGGTCGATTGGTGGCGGAGATGATGATGACGCCGTTGTTCTCCTCGAAGCCGTCCATTTCCACCAGCAACTGGTTGAGAGTTTGCTCCCGCTCGTCGTTGCCGCCGCCGAGGCCAAAGCCACGATGGCGACCGACGGCGTCAATTTCGTCGATGAATATGATGCAGGGGGCGTGCTTTTTCCCCTGCTCGAACATGTCCCGCACGCGGCTTGCGCCCACGCCCACGAACATCTCCACGAATTCCGAGCCGGAAATGCTGAAGAACGGAACGTTGGCCTCGCCGGCAATAGCTCTGGCCAACAATGTCTTCCCGGTTCCGGGAGGTCCAACCAGCAGAACTCCCTTGGGAATTTTCCCGCCCAATCGGATGAATTTGTTTGGATCTTTCAGGAAATCCACGATTTCCTCAAGCTCATTTTTCGCCTCATCGATGCCGGCAACGTCGCTGAATGTCACCTTCACAGCTTGTTTGCTCAGCATCCGAGCTTTAGACTTGCCGAATCCGAGAGCCTTGTTGCCGCCGGCCTGCATCTGCCGCAGGAAAAAAAACCAAAGACACCCCAGGATCAGTAACGGCAGCAGAGAACCGAAAAATAGGCTAATGAGAGAGTAATGTTCCTCCATCGGTCCGGCCGCAATCTTCACATTCTTCGCCAGCAGTCGGTTGACCAATTCCGGATCCCGCGGGTCGTAGGTGCAAAACATCACGCCGTCGGTGGTAACGCCCTCAATGTTCAGCCCGCGAATCACCACATCCGACACCTTTCCGTTGTCTACGTTAGCGAGAAAATCCGAATATGGAACGTTCACGAATGTGTTTTTTACGTTGCTAATCGCCTGAAATATAAAAAGCAGAAAACAGCCGACGACAATCCAAATGGCCATATTTTTATAATTTTTGCTCACCACCACACTCCGTAAACGTCAGAAAAACACGTCAAACAGGTTCGTTTTATCAACGAAAACAATGCCATCCGGCGACAATCCAGCGGAAACATGGCCAATTTTATGATTTTGTCGCACCCAAGGCAATCCAAAAAGAACCTCGCGATCCGTCGTCACCGACGATAGTCTACGCAGAATGTCGTCGGGATCACCGTTAAGCGAAGATGATTCTATACTACAATCCACTAATGGCACATTAATTTTGATTCGAAACCGATTGTCCCAAAGAATTTCCCGAACGGTTGTCCCTTCATCCGAAGGCGGCGTCACAGAAATCGTCTCCAGACGGCGATTTTCACGAAACGCCAAGAGATTATCGCCCCGAATCTTCAGAAGACATCGGCCGATCGTGTTGATTTTCCCGTTGATTATGCCCTCCAGAATATCCGACGAGATGGCGGTGGCGTATTTTTTCCCCCCAACGTTCCAGATTACTCTCCGCAAAACCTCCATCTGGACTGCTTTTCCTAATCCAAGAAATGGAGCGACGGCGACGGCGGCGTGACCTAGCGAAGAAAACGCGCAAAAATCCTTCAAAAATGCGACGGCGGCGGCGTCCGCTTCACGGCGGGCCTCTCCGCGTCGCAGAATCTCATCCGAAAGCCGAAATATTTCTTCGCGACCGTAGGAGGCGATCTTTTTTCTCCAGAACACCCGCTGCAGCGAATCGTCGGCGTTCATGGGGTCATTTTTCCAGACCACTCCTTCGCTCCGCAGGAAGTTTTCCAGGTATTCCTTCGTGCAGTGCATGACAGGACGCATGAGCTTGACGCCGTGGACCAACGAGCGGAGACGACTGACGCCGGCCAGACCGATGGCGCCGCTCCCGCGGCTTCTTCTCAGCTCGTAGGTCTCCAACTGGTCGTTCCAGGTGTGTCCAGTCAGTAGAATACGGATGGATCGCCGCCTGCAGAATTCCGACAGTAGTCCATATCTGGCCTCCCTGGCGGCATTTTCCATCTTTCCATGATCCGGCGGATCTTTTCCGAAGTCCCAGATGAGGGTCGCCGACTCCAGGTTGATTTTTCCACAGAAGTCCCGCACGAACGTCGCCTCATCCTGAGATTCAGGCCTTAATCGATGATCCACGGTGGCGGCGACTACCCTCAGGCCGCGATCCAGAGCCCAGCGATGGGCGAGGAGTAGGAGCGCGAGACTGTCGGAGCCGCCTGAAACCGCCACGCAGATTTCATCTCCGAGGTCAGCGCCGTCGGCATAGTATCTTTCGTAGAAAACCAACAGCTCCGCCATTTCTTCGCGGAAAAAGGCTAGAGCCGCCGGGCCGCCGGTGAAATCAGACGCGATCCTAGTCGGCATTCTTGAGTTTTTTCAGATCCTTAGCGGCCTTCTCGGCGAACCGCCCCGGATAATCCGAAATGATTTTCTCGAGTATGGCCTTGCGTTTACTGCTTTCAGACAGATATCGAAAGCACAAAGACAGCTGATAGAGAGCCTTGTCGGTCTTGGATCCCTTGGGATTGGCCTCGAAGCTCTCCATATATTTTATGGCGGCGTTCTGATAGTCCTTTTCCAGAAAGTAACTTTTCCCGACGTAGAACAGCGCCATCCCCCGAAAAAGGCTCTTGGGATTTTTAGCAACGAAGGCCTCCAGCATCCGCCGCGCCTCGGCGCTGCGATTTTCGTCGATCAGATCCTTGGCCATCTTTATGACTTCCTCCGGCTTTTTGTCGTCTACGACGGCGGTTTCCTTCCGGATGGCCTCTTCTTCTGTTTTTTTTTGCTGTGACTCTTCCATCAGAGACACTTTTCGCTCCAATTCTTCCACCTTTCCCGTCAGCAGCCGCACCGATTCGGCCAGGTCGTCGACGTCCCTAGTCGCCTCGTGACGTGCCCACAGAAACTCCGACGCCGCCAGGATGCAAACCACGAGGCACCCCATCGGCAGAAATCTAAATATTTTTCCCATAGTAGACGCCATTTCCCAAAAAACGCTCCGCGAATCTAGCATATTTTTGCTTCTAGTAACAATAAGCCAACTTCAGAGTATTATGCATTAGGTATGCCACCGTCATGGGGCCGACCCCCTTGGGGACCGGAGTTATGGCGCCGGCAATTCCAAATACGCCGTCAAAATCCACGTCTCCGACGATTTTTCTCGCCCCGTTCTCTTCGATTTTATTCACGCCCACATCGATGACAGTGGCTCCGGGTCTGATGAAGTTCTTCAACACGAAGCGTGGCCGACCGATGGCGCTGACGAGGACGTCGGCAGAGCGGCAAATCTCCGCCATGTTCTTCGAGCGGGAATGGAGCATGGTCACCGTGCAGTCGGCATTCAGCAGCAGTTGAGCCAGCGGACGTCCCACGATGGAGGAGCGACCCAGGACGACGGCGTGCATCCCCGCCAGTTGCGGATGCACGATGTTCAGCAGATGCATCACCCCCATGGGCGTGCAGGGAATTATCCCCGGTTCCCCGGAAAACAACCGCCCCTGATTGAGGGTGGTGAGTCCGTCCACGTCCTTATCCGGACGAATCAAATTGACGAGCTCGCGGAATACAAAATTCTGGGGCAGCGGCGATTGCAGCAATATTGCATGGATCCGGTCGTCGTCGTTGAGCTTTCCGATGAGATCGGCGACGTCGTTGCCGGTGGCGTCGCTGTTAAAACGGTGCACCAGCGAGGTGATTCCCACGTACTTCGCCATTTTCATCTTGCGGGACACATATATTTCGCTGGAGGGATCTTGACTGGCGTTCACCAGAGCTATGCATGGCTCGATTCCGGCTTTTTTTATCTCCTGAACCTTATCCCTTATGTGATCGCAAAACTCTCCGGCGATGCGCTGACCATCTATTATCTCAGCCATGTGCCTCTTCCAAATTTAATTCCTACGCCAACCTAATCAAAATGCGCATCACCATATTCTCGGCAAAGCTCAGCAGCAGAATGAGGATCACCGGAGAAAGATCCAGCATGCCAACGGTGCAGGGAATATTTCTTCGGATTGGATTGAGCATCAGATTCGACAGTTTTGATATGGCGTCCACCAGAACGAAGAGAAATCTATTGTTGCCAAGGATGTTCGCCCCCAGGAGCCATCCCAGCACCACGTCCGCCACCACCGTCATGATGGCCAACCCCACGACCGTCTTCACCAGCAGCAGCGTTGGCACCAGAAGAATATCCATCTAGCTCTCCACCTCCAACTGCTCCAGACGAACGCCGCCGTTTTTGTCGCTGGATATCTGATTCACCCGCAGCTGCAGCGACTCCAGTATGCCGTCGCAGTGTTTTTTCAGCAGAACTCCGCGTTCGTAAAGATCCACAGCGACCTTCAACGGAGATTTTCCCTCCTCCAGCGTCTTGACTATCTGCTCAAGCTCCCTGAGAGCCTCTTCAAATTCCATCTGGGCGATATCTGCGCTGGACGTCATCTTATGTTCCCTGGACAACTGTGCTATAGAAGAGACCATTGCACAATGATGTACTTTTTGCAAGAACAAGGAGTAACGGGGAAAGCTATGATGAATCGTACGAAAAAATCCCACAGTTGAAACTAATCGCAGAAGACAGAAAGCTGAGAGACGCCGACTGCGCCAACGCGGAATGTCTGCCGCGCGTCTTTTTTATATACTTTTGCATCTAACTGGCGTATTATGAGCCTATATTAGGTAGAAATAGGTGAAAAAATGCATCAAAAACCCATCGAAAAGGCTTGTACGCTGCGCATAAACGAAAAGCTCTTGGAGGCGATTGATTTTTATCGTCGGCGCAGTTTCGATACCAGAAAGTCATGGATTGTTAAGGCAATTTGCGAGAAGCTGCAGTCTCTGGAATACGATCTGGAGAAGATTTTTGAGGATAATTCGAAGCCTGCTCCTAGCGTTTCAGCGCAGAATGGGATGAGTCACAGAGTGTGGGTTCTGCAGCAGGACCTGGAGAAGAAGGAGCTGGAGGAGCAGCAGCGAAAGAAATTGGATGAGCGTGGGAAGAGTCGCTAGCGTCTAAGTCGCCGTAATTTCCGCCATCCTTCTTTTATTAATCGTGCCATCCGTTTGATATCTTTTTGATGTCTTTTTGCGTCTTTTCGTTGCCCATGATCCTTAAGAATTGAGAGTTGGCGCCGCCTCTCAAAGGACGCCGACCTGCCATTAATTTATGGAGAAGGATTAAGGCGGATTTTTGATTCTGTTTAGCAGTAACAAATAAACAACCCCGCCGCTTGCGGCTGTGGTATTGAGTAGATTTCGATTTTTTCTCTTTTTCGTGGCAAGCCACGGGGAATTCACCCCTTGGCGATTAAATCCAATTTCGAATTCAGGTCCAGTTGGCGCGCTTTTCTAGGGCGGGCGCCGCCTCTCAATCATCCAAACGATTTCTGAAGCATGCTCTGTAGCAGCGACGACTGGTGGAGTAATGGCCAATCCTAAATGAGGTTTAGCGTAACATCATCGTAGGGAAATCCATTTCATGCAACGGTCTCAAAATTTCATTTGACTTTCATGGAGATTGTGCTATCATACTAGTACAGTAGTACTACAACGCCGGGAGGGCCAATGAAAACAGATCGTTACGACGCGGATGAGGCAGATTTGCTGGCCATGTTCTCCTCCATCGAATCGCCGGAGGAGGCGAGGGATTTTCTGCTGGATTTGTGTACTCCGTCGGAGATTAGGACGTTCGTGGAGAGATGGAAGGTCTGTCGGCTGTTGAGTCGCGGCACATTCTCCTACAGGGACATAAAGAAACTGACCGGAGCCAGCCTCACCACCATCGGCCGCGTGGCGCGGTTCCTCAAAGACGAGCCCTACGGCGGCTACAGGAGAATGCTGCAAAAGATAGGAATGGAGGAGAGCAAATGAAGAGACCCTCTCCCAACGACGTATTTTTCTCGAGAAGCAGGAGGAACGCCGCGCAGGGGCCTGGCATACTCCAGGTATGCGAGGATCCGAGCAGCGGCTCCTACGAAGTCGGCGACGGAAAAGACGCTTTAGGCAGCGGTCTCATGAAAGCTGCGCTTCTGGTGATCATGCCGTTGGCGATCCTTCTGTGCCAATCCTGCTCCCAGAAGAACGACAATTCAGTGAAGATCGGCGTCTGCAAGGTGGTGGAGCATGAAGCCATAAATTCCGTCGTCGCCGGAATGGAGGATTATCTGCGGAAACACCGCCGTTGCAGGATCTTCGTGGAAACCTGCCAGGGGAATATGGCCCTCGCCTCCCAGATAATCACAAAATTCATCGGCTCAGAGACGGATGTGGTGGTGACCGTCGGCACCACCCCCTCCCAAAGCGCGTTTCAATTCGCGAAAAACGGGAAAATCAAGCTGGTGTTCGGTTCGGTCACCAATCCTGGAGATATTTCTGTGGATTTAGCCGGTCGCAACGTCACCGGCGTTTCAAATTTTGTCGATTTGGGGCCGCAGATCAGAATATTCAAGAAAATTCAGCCGAATCTCAGGAGCATGGGGATAATCTACAACACCGGAGAGGCAAATTCCGTCTCCATCATAAAAAGGCTGAGGAAGGCCTGCGAAAAGAACGGCGTCACACTAATGGAACAGGGAATCGCCAGACTTTCCGAAATTTCCCAGGCGGCCGGCCGGCTTTCCGGAATGGTGGACGCCGTCTTCATCACCAACGATAATCTCGCCCTAAGCGGCATATCCTACGTGGTGGCCGTCTGCAGCAGAAGCAAGATCCCCGTCTACGTCAGCGACGTCGATCAGGTGCCGAAAGGATGCCTGGCGGCGCTTGGGCCCAATCAGTATGACGTCGGAGTGCAGGTGGGGAAGATGGTGGAGCGCATCGCCGACGGAGAAGACGTCAACAAAATCGCCGTGGAGTATCCGAATGTCTGCGAGCTGCACGTCAATCTGAAGGCGGCGAAGACGCTGGGGTTAGTTGTCCCGAAGGATGTAATTGCCCAGGCCAAAAATGTAATTGGGGAATAAATGCCGGGACTTCAAGAACTAATAACCGGCCTCGAGATCGGACTCATATACGGCGTCCTGGCCATCGGTATACATCTGACTTTCAGGGTTATAAATTTTCCCGACTTAACCTGCGAAGGGAGTTTCGTCTTCGGTTCGACGGTTTCTGCCGTCCTGATAAAAGCCGGCTGTGATCCCTGGACGTCGCTGGCGGCGGCGACGGCGGCCGGCGGATTGGCGGGATTTCTCACCGGAGCGCTCCACGTCTGGCTGAAAATAGACGATCTGCTCTCGGGCCTCGTCGTTGCCTTCATGCTGTATTCGGTGAATCTGAGGATCATGGGCATGAATCCCAACATACCTCTGGTGGACCAGGCGACTATATTTTGCGGCGGCGGGCGGCCGCTGTTCCAAATAAGCGCCGTCGTTCTTTCGGTGACGGCGCTGTTCGTGTATCTGCTGAATACGGACTTTGGACTCGGGCTAAGATCCATCGGCCAGAACAAACATTTCGCCGCCGCCTGCGGCGTAAACGTCAGTACCATGACCATCGTCGGATTGACGGCTGCCAACGGGCTGGTGGGCCTAAGCGGAGCTATTTACGCAAATCACCAGGGATTCTGCGACGTTTCCCAGGGGATCGGATGCCTGGTGATGGGGCTGGCGTCGGTGATCATCGGCGAAAAAATACTGAAATTCTCCAACGTTTCCTGGTCCATCGTCGCCTGCGTCGTCGGATCCGTTGTCTACAGGCTCTTCATTGCCGTGGCCATCCACAGTGACACATTTTACTTAAAAACTCAGGATCTGAATCTGATTACCGGCCTGATGATAATAGCCCTGATGGCCAGGAGTAAGAAATGCTTCGGATGATCGATATAAATGTTCGAAATGTGCTGCGGAACCTCAATCTTGTGGTCCACAGGAATGAATTTGTGCTGATCGTGGGGGATAATGGAGCCGGCAAAACCACGCTTTTCAACACAATCTCCGGCCGACTGCGCCCGGGAAGCGGGAACATTCTGTTGGATGGCCAAGACGTCACAGACATGCCACAGCACCGGAGGATGGCCATGATATCCAACGTCTTTCAGGATCCCAAAGTGGGCGTTGTGGTCGACATGACGCTGCGGGAAAATCTCCACATGGCCCATCTGCGTGGCAAACGCCGGGGATTGACCGTGAGCAACTCCAGCCGACGGGATGATCTGTACCGGGAGAAGCTGAAAACTCTGAACATGGACCTGGAGAATCGTCTCGACGATCGCGCCGGGGATCTTTCCGGCGGTCAGCGACAGGCGCTGAGCATCATCATGTCCACCCTCGCAGATTCCAAGCTCCTGCTGCTGGACGAAATAACGGCGGCGCTGGATCAGAGGGCTTCCGAGAATATTTTACGCATCATAAACGACCTGGTGGCGTCGGAGAAAAAGACCTGCCTGATGATAACTCACAATTCCAAGCACATTCGGCGACTGGGAACTCGGGCGCTTTGGCTGCAAAACGGCCGTCTGGTGGCAAAATCCGATCCCGGAAAGAGCGACAGCTAGCGACCGCTGTTCCGCAAGACCTTGATTACGTCTTCGGTGGTGGCTTTGGCGTCCCCAAGCAGCATCATGGTGTTGGAGGCGAAGAACAACTCGTTGTCCACGCCGGCGTACCCGGCTCCCAGCGATCTTTTCAGAAACAGCACGGTGGCAGCCTTCCCCACCTCCAGAATCGGCATGCCGTAGATGGAGCAGGACGGATCATTCAGTGCTGCCGGATTGGTGATGTCGTTGGCCCCCACCACGTAGGCCACGTCGCAGGATGGGAATTCTCCGTTGATGGCTTCCAATTCGAAAACGTCTTCGTAGGAAACCCCGGCTTCGGCCAGCAGAACATTCATGTGCCCCGGCATCCGTCCGGCCACAGGATGTATGGCATACTTCACGCCGACGCCGCGGTTTCTTAGAACATCCGCCATCTCCTTAAGGGCGTACTGGGCTCGGGACGTGGCCATCCCATATCCGGGAACGATGATCACGGAGCGGGCATTTCGCAGCACCATGGCGGCGTCTTCGGCCGATCCGCATTTGATGGGGCGCGATTCGGAAATCCGCAGGCGATCTTCAGATTCGATCCGGTCGACGGATCCAAAAATCACATCCAGAATGGAGCGATTCATCCCGCGGCACATGATATAGCTCAGGATGGCGCCGCTTGCCCCCACGAGGGCTCCTGTGATTATCAGCAGGTCATTGTCGATTGTGAAGCCGATGCCGGAGGCTGTCCATCCGGAGTAGGAATTCAGCAGCGACACCACCACCGGCATGTCGGCGCCGCCGATGGGTAAAACCAGCGTGCCGCCAAGAATCAGCGAAAAGGCAGCCAACAGCAGGAGAGCTGTTTCGCTTCCGGTGAAGACGAAGTAACTGAAGAGCGAGAGGACCAGCGCGCCGAAGAATACATTAAGCATCTGCGGGACTCGGTAATTTGGGCAGTTTCCGTGTAATTTCATGAAAGCGACGGCGGACCCGACGAAGGTAACGGCGCCGATGGCCAATCCCAGTCCCAACTCTGCCACGTTGCAGCTGCTGCAGGCGCAGCGGAATAGCCCCGGAGCGTAGTAAGCCCCAAAGGAAATCAGCACCGCCGCCAGGCCGATCAGGCTATGGAATCCTGCCACCATCTGAGGAAGCGCCGTGATGGAGACGACCCGAGCCACATAAACTCCGATTCCTCCGCCAATGGCGATGGCCAGCAGCGTGAATCCCATATCCAGAAAATTTATGGACAGATAGGCCCCCACGCAGGCCAAAATCATACCGAAAATGCCGAAAAGATTGCCACGGCAGGCGGTTTCAGCCGAGGACAACCCCCTCAAAGCCAAAATAAAACACACCGCAGCCGCCAAAAAGAGCGCATCCACCATGGTAGTCACCTTTTTTTGTGAAACATGCTCAGCATTCGGTGAGTAATGGTGAATCCTCCGAAAATATTCACGGAGGCCAACCCAACGGCAACGAATCCGAGAATCTTCGAATGTCCGTAGAAATGTTGAGCGGCAAGGAAAATCCCCGCCACAATGATAACGCTGGAGATGGCGTTTGTCACGGACATGAGCGGCGCGTGGAGTGCCGGAGTCACGGACCAGACCACGAAATATCCGACGAAACAAGCCAGCAGGAAGACGGTTATGGCGTGCATTCCGCTGCCGGCAACCGCTCCACCCCCCGTCTGAAAGCAGCAGAAAAGATCGTCCACCATGGCGTGGAAGCAGGACTCCATAAATCTCTCCAACATGAATCACTCCCAATACCAACCGGGCGAAGTATATCAAAACTCCGCATCATTGCAACACTCCGTCAGGGCTCGCAGGAAAACGGAGCGCGGAGAGCCTCCGTTTCCCGCAATTTCCGCTGACAGAGGCTATTTTTTCCCGGAGGCCGGTGACAGTTGTTGAATCTTTTTTACCAATGACATTGTTCCTTCAAACGCAAGTACCCAACTATTATCATTTGGCATTGTTTCTTCAAATTCAAGTAGTATCTACTTACCACTAATTTACTTGCTCTCGTCCACAAGCCCTGCCCCCTTGGCTTTCTGCATCTCTTCCCGCACAAGGCCGCGCGACTTCTTCATTTTCGTCAGCTGCCTTCGCCGACGGCGGGAGCGCCGTTATACCCGTCGCTAAACTCAGGATTCACTCCGGGAAATCTAGAGTTTTTAGAATACATACGGCGTTGTTTCGGCGAAACGAGAACAGTCCACCGGTAACGTCGACGGTTAGCGGCCTCTCGCTGGTAGTTCTGAACACCCTTATGGCGCCGGCCTTCATGATGGTTATGATGGGGGCGTGGTGCGGCAGCAGACACATCTCCCCCTCAGCAGCCGGTATGACGATCTTCGTAATCTCGCCGTCGAAAATCTTTCTTTCGGACTCTAGAATCTTGGCTCTCAAACCGAAACTCCCATGCCGGTGGCCTTTTCGTAGACGTCGTCGATGCCCCCCACCATGTAGAAGGCCATCTCCGGCAGATGATCGCAGTCGCCGGAGATTATGGCTCCGAAGCCAGTTATGGTGTCTTCCACATCGACGAATTTCCCCGGGATTCCGGTGAAAACTTCCGCGACATGAAACGGCTGCGACAAAAATCGCTGAATTTTCCGTGCTCTAGCCACCACCAGCTTATCCTCCTCCGACAATTCGTCCATGCCCAGGATCGCAATGATGTCCTGGAGGGACTTGTAGCACTGCAGGACCCTCTGCACCTCCCGGGCGACGTCGTAGTGCCTCTCGCCCACCACGTCAGCGGACAGGAGTCGGGATGTGGAATCCAGCGGATCCACCGCCGGATAGATGCCCAGCTCCGAAATCTTCCGGCTGAGGACGGTTGTGGCGTCCAGGTGGGAGAAAGAGGCCGCCGGTGCAGGGTCTGTGAGGTCGTCGGCGGGCACGTAAATGGCCTGGACGCTGGTGATGGATCCGCTGGTGGTGCTGGTGATGCGTTCCTGCAGCTCCCCCATGTCCGTGGCCAAAGTTGGCTGATAACCGACGGCGGACGGCGTTCGTCCCAGCAGCGCCGAGACCTCGGAGCCGGCCTGAGTGAAGCGGAAGATGTTGTCCACGAACAGGAGCACATCCTGGCGCTCGCTGTCACGGAAATATTCCGCCAACGTGAGGCCGGTGAGGGCGACGCGGGCTCTGGCTCCGGGAGTTTCGTTCATTTGACCGTAGACCAGCGCCGCCTTTGAGCCATTTCCTTCAAGATCGATGACTCCGGAGGCTATCATCTCATGATAGAGGTCGTTGCCCTCCCTGGTTCTCTCCCCAACGCCGGCGAAAACCGAATATCCGCCGTGGGCCTTGGCGATGTTGTTGATCAATTCCTCAATCAGAACGGTCTTGCCAACTCCGGCGCCGCCGAATAATCCTATTTTTCCGCCCTTGGCGTATGGAGTCAGAAGATCCACCACCTTAATCCCCGTGACCAAAGTCTCCGTCTCTGTGGCCTGTTCGACGAAGGACGGCGCCTCCCGGTGAATGCCGGAGAAAATCTCCGCTCCGATGGGGCCGCGATTATCGATGGGCTCGCCGATGACGTTTATGATGCGCCCAAGCAGCTGCTTCCCAACCGGAACTTCGATCATCTTCCCGGCGTCCAACACCTCCAGCCCACGCCGCAGTCCGTCGGTGTTGCTCATGGCGATGGTTCTGACGACGTTCTCTCCCATCTGCTGCGCCACCTCGAGAACTATCTTTTTTCCGTCGCCGACCACCTCCAGCGCGTTGAGAATTTTGGGGACTTCCCCTTCGAATGTCACGTCCACTATCACTCCCAGTATCTGGGATATGAACCCTTTGTTTTTTTTCATGTTCCTCATCCTTTCGACACGGATTCTGCGCCGGACACCACTTCTGCCAATTCCTGCGTAATCTTATATTGCCTCAATCTGTTATATTTCAATGTTAGATCCGACAGCAGATCCTCGGCGTTTCTGGTGGCGTTGTCCATCGACGTCATGCGCATGCTCTGTTCGCTGGCGACGCTTTCGCAGACGCACTGATAGATCCTGGAGGCGATGCTGTGGGGTACGGCTTCGGAGAGTATTTCCCCCTCGTTCGGCTCGAAGATGGCGATGGCCCGGTCTGGTTTCGACGAAAGCTGCGCCGGAATGAGGTCCTGAATCTGAACGTCATGCCGAATAACCGTATAGAATTTCGTGTACACGATGGAAACAGCGTCAACTTTTCCACTCTCGAAGTCGGCGATGGCTCTTTTCGCCAACCGGCGGGAGTTGGACAGCAGTTGATCGCCCCGGAAGAAATCCCGAACCAATTCGATGGAATCATCTTCCCGAAGAAAATGCTTCAGGAGCTCAAACGGCCGAGCGCCCACGCACAGCAGATGGACACGGCGCTTTTGCCCATGGAGTTTAGCGACAATCTCGGCGGTTTGGGAGCAGACGAGGTGGTTGAAATTTCCACACAGCCCTCGGTCGCAGGCCAACACCAGCAGCAGATGGGTATTTATGCGCTTCCGTTCCTCCAGCAGTGGATAACTCGTCTCCAAAAACTCTCGACGCAGTCCGGATAGCGCGTCCGCCAAGGCCTCGGCGTACTCTCTGGAGGTGTTGACCCGCAGCTCCGCCTTCTTCAGCTTGACGCCGGCCACCAGCTTCATGGCGGAGGTCACTTTCCTGATGGACTGGATGGTGCCTATCTTATTTCTGAGCTCTTTTAGATTTGCCATCCAATCACCAGCTGATCAATGATCTTTTTTGAAGTCTTTTAGGCATTTGGTCGCCAATTCCCGCAGTTTTGCGTCGATTTCTGTTCTTATTTCTCCGGAATCGCGGATATCGAGGATGACTTCCGGGGCGTCTCCGGCGACGCGATCCAAAAAATACCGCTCAAACGGACGCACCTGTGGCAATTCCAACTGATCCAAATACCCGTTGACGCCGAGAAAAATGCCCAACACCTGATTTTCAACGCCGAGAGGGGAATATTGGGGCTGTTTAAGGAGCTCCGTCAGCCTTTCTCCTCTGGCAATCAGTCGCTTACTGGCGGGATCCAGATCAGACGCAAACTGCGCGAAATTCGCCATCTCCCGATACTGGGCCAGCTCGAGTTTTATCTTGCCGGCCACCTGTTTCATGGATTTCGTCTGGGCCGCCGATCCCACCCGGCTCACAGACTGACCAACGTTGATGGCCGGACGCACGCCGTTGTAGAAAAGATCGCTCTCCAGAAATATCTGGCCGTCGGTGATGGATATTACGTTGGTGGGGATGTAGGCTGATAAATCTCCAGCCTGTGTTTCGATGATGGGCAGCGCCGTCAAGGAGCCGCCGCCGTTGGCCCCGTTCAGCTTCGCCGCCCGCTCCAGCAGCCGCGAATGCAGGAAGAAAACGTCGCCCGGGTAGGCCTCGCGCCCCGGCGGCCTCCGCAGCAGCAGCGACATCTGCCGATAGGCCACCGCATGCTTGGATAAATCGTCATAGATTATTAGGGCGTGCATGCCGTTATCCCGAAAGTATTCTCCCATGGCGCAGCCGGCATAGGGCGCCAGATACTGCATGGTGGCGGCGTCGGAGGCGGTGGCGGCGACGACGATGGTGTAGGCCATGGCTCCGGCGTCGGTCAGAGTCTTCACTATCTGGGCTACGGAGAATTTCTTCTGGCCGATGGCCACGTAGATGCAATACAACTTGTTCTTCTCGACGCCGTTGTCAAAGGCATACTTCTGGTTGATGATGGCGTCGACGGCAATGGCCGTCTTGCCGGTCTGTCGATCGCCGATGATCAATTCCCTCTGGCCGCGACCGATGGGCACCAGCGCGTCCACCGCCTTCAGACCGGTGTGTACAGGTTCATGGACGGATTTGCGCTCCACAATGCCTGGCGCACGCACGTCCACGGCCCTATATTCCGTCGCCCGCAGAGGGCCTTTTCCGTCGATGGGCTCCCCCAGGGCATTCACCACGCGTCCCAGCAGTTCCTTCCCCACCGGAGCCTGCATGATCTTCCCGCTGCGGCGCACTTCCATGCCCTCGAAGACGTTGCGATCCTCTCCGAACAGCACCACGTCCACCGTATCCTCTCCGAGGCTAAGGGCCATGCCACTGACGCCGGAATCGAACAGCACCATCTCCCCCATGAATACGTCCTCAAGGCCGTATACCTTGGCTACGCCGTCGCCGACGGACAGAACCCGGCCGACTTCTATGAACTCCGCGGCGGCATCGACACTTTCCAGGCGCTTTTTTAATATGGCGCTGACTTCAGAAGGTTTTATTTTCAAGGCTACATCCCTCCACCAATGGCGTTACGTAGACGATTAAGCTTGGATTTCAGAGAATAGTCCAGAACCTTGGACCGATGTTGTATTTTAACACCGTCCAGCAGCGACGGATCTTTCCGAAGGCGACACTCCACCGGAGCGCCGAAAATTTTTTCCAAATTCGTCTTCAATTTTTTTTCGGCGGCGACGGAAAAGCTTTTGCCGTAGGCCACGCGGACAATTTTTCGACGATTTACGCCGTCGGCCATGGCGACGTAGCAGTCGCACATATTCACCAGGAGCGGAAGACGTTTGTTTTTCCGCAGCAAATCCAGAAAGGCTGAAACTTCCTTCGATAAATTCAACTCCGTCTTCAGCCGTGATATGAATTTCATACCGAAATCAAACATCAGCGAGGCCCTTTTGAGGACGCCGCCGTAGCTTCCAATGGCCCCCACAAATTCCTTCAATTTCTTCATCTGGGCCAGCACCTCCGCCTCGACCCCAGCAGAAACTGCAACTTCATGGAGAGATTTCACATACCTACGGACAACGGCGTCGCCCAGAGCGAAGTCATCCTCAACCACATTCAACTCCGAAAAATATCTCCGTATAAAATACTCTCTGGGGCGCAAATGGCAAGCAAAAATTGGACGGCCTCGCGGATTCCCAAGCCGGCTGCGATGCGTTTCGCCATGAACAGAGGCGCGCCGCCGTCGAATTGCGTGATTAAGCCGCGGATTTTGTCGCACATCGAAGCCTTCGCTAAACCCGCGTCGTCGGCTGTTAAAAAGTCAGAGGTCGCTTCTGAATGGCTGAAAATCAGCATTTTAGGTAGAGTCTTCTCCGTTGAATAATCCCGGCTTTTTAAAAATATTGACTAAATTGGTTAATAAAGGTAAAAATATGCTGTCTTGGGTTCAGTAAAAACGTGGAGGCGTCGATGGAAATCAAAATGGAAAGGCCGCGCGGCGTAAATTTCTCTTCCGGCCCCTGTTCCAAGCGTCCCGGCTGGAAATCGCCCTCCGGAAAACTCGCCGGCCGTTCCCATCGGTCCAGCGACGGGTTGAATTTGATCCGAGACGTCATCCGCCTCCAGCGGAAAATCCTGAATATACCTGAGGAATATCACCTGGGAATCGTGGTCGGGTCCTCCAGCGGAGCCATGGAGACGTTGCTGTGGTCGCTTCTGGGAGAGCGCGGCGTGGACGTGCTGACCAGTTGTGTTTTCAGCGAGCATTGGAGCTACGACGTCACTGCCGAACTGAAAATCCCGGACGCACGCATCATTCGGGCGGAATTTCCAAACATCTCGGACGTATCCGAAGTCGACTTCAATCGAGACGTTGTTTTCTGCCTGTCCTACACCACCTCTGGTGCAGCTTTTCGAAATTTAGATTGGATTCAGAGTGAACGCCGCGGATTGACCATCTGCGACGCCGCTTCCGGAGCCTTTGCCATCGATTGCGACTGGAGAAAGTTGGACGCCACCGCCTTCTCCTGGCAGAAAGGCCTTGGGGGAGAGGCGGGTTTCGGGTCCATAGTGCTGAGTCCGCAGGCAATCGCCCGGCTGGAATCATACATTCCATGCCGACCAATTCCGAGAATCTTCCGGATCGCCAACGGCGGGCGGGTAAATTTTCCCATATTCGACGGGTTCACCATCAACACTCCTTCCATGCTCTGCCTGGAGGATTTTCTAGACGCCTTGACCTGGGCCGACGAGCTTGGTGGAATGAAAGCGCTGCTCCATAGGGTGCGGAGAAACGAAGAAGTGGTGAAAAAATGGATCGCCCGGCAGAAGGACTTTCGGTTTCTTGTGGACGAGAAGTATCGGGCGCCGCACATCGCCTGCTTTGAAGTGACTTCCGCCTCCTACCAGGCTTTGGATGAAAAGGACAAATGGAATTTCCTGAGAGAAATCGTCGCCATCTGCCAGAAGGAGGGTGTTGGGTTCGATTTTCTTGGTCACATCATGACGAAGCCGCACCTGCGGGTCTGGTGCGGACCTACCGTGGAGGCCGAGGACCTGGAGAAATTTCTTCCCTGGATCAGTCGCGTCCATGATAAAATGATTCGTGGATGAGTTTGACGAATGCGGCTAATCGATTCCCCGGAGCAGTCCGTCGGACTGGGAGAAATTATTCGACGCGAGGTTCTAGAGTCTCCGCCGGAGGGGCGGTTCGTGGCAGTGGATACGGAATTCATCCGGGAAAATCTGGAGAGTCCCTTACTCTGTCTAGTGCAGTTGGCAACGCCGGCCGAGAACTATGTGCTGGACGCCGTTTCTCTGGATCTGACATTTCTGAAGTTGATTTTTGAGGATGATTCCATCAGAAAAGTTTTTCATTCTGCGGAGCAGGATTTGGAAATATTGCTAACCTACGGTTTTGAAATAAAAAATTTTTATGACGTTCAGCTGCAGGAAATGCTCCTGAGCCCAAGGGAAAAGGTCAGTTATCAGTCCATAGTTTTCAAATACTTAGGTAAAAGATTAAAAAAAGGTTACTCCCTAAGCGACTGGGGAAAGCGTCCCCTAAGCCCGGAGCAACTTCGCTATTCAGCCGAAGACGTGATCCATCTGCGGGAGGTTTATGAAAAGCAGGTTCTGGAGCTGACGCATCTAGGTCGGTTACATTGGTTGGAGGGAGATTGGAATTGGTTAAGAAAAAGTAAATGTGAACAGGCGATGTTTTCTCATCCGCGAAGTGAAAAAAGTTTCAGTGTTTTCAATCAGTTAATGGAGTGGAGAAGCCAAAAGGCTCTGGAGAAGAATCTGCATCCGGAGCAGATCGTTCGGGATGAGACCCTCAGAGCCATATGTCGCCGAGGTATGGGATTTCTCCAGAAGATGAAAAACTCAAGGCACAGAAAGAGCGAATCCCTGAGGGAATTTTTGCTCTTCGCCGAGACGATTCCAGATATGGAGGAGATCGTTGAAGCGCCGTCGGAGCGCAACACCGTTCTGCATCTGCTGAAGGCTGTGCTGGAGACGTGCTCAACCCGAGAGAGAATTGCCACGTCTCTGCTGGCCTCCACTGAAGAACTTGAGCAATTATCCGCCGGAAATCGTGATTTGAAATGTCTTGAGGGCTGGCGTCACGACGTCTTCGGCAAGTATGCCTTGGCGCTGTTAGATGGAGAGATGGCTCTACGCCTGAGGGATTCCAGAGTGGAGTTATCATGGGAAGCCTAATCGCCGTCACCGCCTGCCTGAAGCGCTGTTCCGTCGCCGTCGCCGTAGGGAACGTCGTTCGTGAGATCAACGAAGACGTGGACGCGGCGGCGAACCTCGTTCACCTGGCGAACAAACTTCTGAAGGCGCAAAACATCGCCCCAAATGAATTGGTCGGCGTCATCACCGCTTCGGGACCGGGCTCCTTCACCGGAATCCGCGTCGCCCAGAGCTTTGCTCGCGGAATCGCTCTGGCGCTGAAGATTCCGGCCGCTTCGGTCAGCTATTTCGACGTAATCAGAAGCGTCTGCGAAGAAAAAATCGCCGCTGATGACACGCTGACGGTGATAAAAAGCGAAAAAGAGCAGATCTACTATGAAATAAATTCAGGAAATTTCCGCAAGGCGGGCGTTGCCGCCGCCGATGACCTAGAATGTCCGCTGTCGGAGCGATTTTGGCTCCTGGGGGACGCCGTCGACGAGGTTTCCCCTCATTTCGCAGGAAAAATCGTCGGCGTTTGTGCAGTTGATGACTTCCGCAACGCCGCACATCTGCTGAATTTTTCCGGCATTCTGTGTGAGTCGTCGAAAATTGATACACTATATATAAGCGCCCAATCCAGACCTTGAGCGGAGATTGAATTTGATGCTTTTTCGCCCCGCATTTTCGACCAAAATAAAGAACCGCACGGAGATGCGTCCCGGACAGCGTGAAATTCTGATCATATCGGCGTATGGGCTGGCGCTGAGCATCTCTACCCAGATGCTCTACTCTCAACTGGCGCTCTACATGAAGTATGAACTGAAGACCGGCGAGTGCAAAATCGCGCTGCTGGACGGATTCGTGGAGTTCGTCTCCTACATCGTCCGCATACTGGCTGGAATTCTCAGCGACTACATGCACAACAGAAGACTTCTGATGGCGATCGGCTGCGGCGTTTTGTGCATGGTCAAACCAATTTTCGCTCTGAGTCAGTCGGTGGCACAGGTCCTCTGGGCGGAAATTGCCGAGAGGCTCGGCAACGGCGTCCAGGCCTGTCCCCGAGACGCCATGATTTCCGATTGGAGTAGCCGGGAGCGACTGGCGGCCTCGTTCGGTTTTTTCAAATCCATGAAAACCGTTGGGGCGCTGCTGGGAGCGACTTCGGCCACGATCATTCTGGGGCACTGGGACTACAGGACGCTGTTCTGGTGCGCCGGAATCCCGGCGTTGGCGTCGGCTTCGCTGCTGTTGGCCATGAGGGACGCCCCCGCGAACGGGCACGAAAAATCCGCCTGCAATCCGTTCCGGAAAAAATATTTAAGATCCCTGAAGGGGCGCTTTTGGATAATTTTGCTCCTGGCGGCGACCTGTGAACTCTCTCATTTTGGAGAATCTCTCCTGACATTGCGGGCAAGCACTCTCATTCCACAGCGGTTTGCCGGCATGACGGCGGTGTTTATGGCTTTGGGGCCGGCGCTGTTGGCCTATCCGATGGGGCTGGCGGCGGATAGACGTGGGAAAATCCCTCTGCTGCGGCTCTGCCTCCGGCTGTCCATCTGCGCATACGTCTGCCTGCTGCTTTCGGATTCCGCCTGGACGCTCTTCGGTGCCGTGATGATTCTGTGCGGCCAGCAGGCCTCGATGCAGAGCATATTTCTCGCTCTGATCGGCGAATGCGTGGACAAAAATCTCCGGGCCACCGCCATCGGCATGTTCTACGGCGTCATCGGCGGCTCCTACCTGATGGCCTCGGGAATCTGCGGAAAATTGTGGGAAATCCATGGCCACGAGGCGGCATTTATCTACGGCGCGGCCATGAGTACTCTGGGATTGACGGCAGTCGGATTCTTCAGGACCAGACTCGAGGCCAGCCGTCAGTGAAAAATCTGATATCAAGGACATTAATTGAATTTCTTGGCGGCCAACAGAATTTTACAACTTTTGCGGCGTCGTATAGTTGAATTTACGGAAGAGGAATCGTGTTTTAGTTCCGGAGAAATAGAATCGGAGCGAGAATGGT
Source organism: Holosporaceae bacterium (assembly GCA_031283965.1). GTDB lineage: Bacteria > Pseudomonadota > Alphaproteobacteria > UBA3830 > UBA3830 > JAIRZM01. The sequence goes on from JAITAU010000061.1 coordinate 28,205, forward strand.
TCGAGGGAAAAGAGAGAGGCTGCGGAGTATCTGAAAAAATGAAAAAGCCACCGATCATCTCAGGGATTTTAAGTGAGAAAAGCACCTGACTAAGGCCGGCATGAGCGGCGCCAAGCACAAGGGTGGATGAAGCTCTTGCATAACGGCGTGTTTTTTGTAAAAACATGAAGGAGCGTAGCACGAGACCGTAGTTTGCCACGGGTGTTGGTATCCGAGTGGCAGACCTGTCCGGTGACGAAAGGAATGTCGTTAGGCGATGGTCTCTTGGACATGTGACTGGTTAACTGCTAAACAATGGATTGCCGCAAAAGAAGTAATCACCTAGTAACCGAGGAGCTGTTTTTCATCCTCGATCTGCTGGAGAAACATGGCCATGGGGCGCGGGTGGTTGGTGGCGCCGTCCGAAATTTCCTGCTGGGAGAAAGAATCTCGGATGTGGACATGGCGACGACGGCACTTCCCCAAGAGGTCATCTCCATATTTCGGGAAAGGGGGATTTCCACGGCGCCAATCGGCATCGAGCACGGTACTGTTTTGGTTTCCTACGGCGGCAATTCCTACGAAATAACCACTCTACGGAAGGACGTTAGGACATTCGGTCGACGCGCCCAGGTGGAATTCACGAAATCATTCGAGGTAGATTCCTGCCGCCGCGATTTCACAATCAACGCCATATACATGGACAAAAGCGGCGCCTTCTTCGACTACCACTCGGGCATTCAAGACATAAAGGAGCGCAGCATTCGCTTCATCGGCGACGCCAAAATGCGAATCACCGAAGACTATCTGCGGATATTGAGATATTTTCGATTCGTCGCCGTCTATGGTAACTATGTGTGTAATCCAGAATATCTTCGAGTAATTGACGAGCTGAAATCCAACGTCCTGAATCTCTCCAGCGAAAGAATTTTCGCGGAATTGACCAAGATTTTCTCGACGGCGGATTCCCACAGGATCGTTCCCATCATGAGAAACATTTTGGGCGAATTATTCCATCTGAAATCCGATCCCATCGCCATCTGTCATGGATTGGGAATATACGAAGCCATGTCCGCCGCCGAACGCATCGGCACGCTGATGAAATTTTCCAATTTTCCTCCGGATCAGCTGCTGAAAAAGTATAATCTTGCCAGGGAGCTGAAGGAGATGATTTCGCTGCCCTCCGTAGGACCGGATGAAATGCCTTTGGCTCTGAAGCGCACGAAAAAAAATCTGCGGAAATTCCTTGTGAAATATTCGGCTGCAAAATGGTGCATGGAAGGGACGATTTCCGAATCGCGGGCAAAAGTTCTGCTGGATGAGCTGGAAGATTTTTGCGAATCACAGTATGTGGATTTTAATCTCAGAGCGAAAGATCTCTCGGAATACAATCTCTCCAATGAAGAACTGAAGAAAATCATGATTGCTGCCCGGGAATTTTGGCTGAAATCTGCGAAGGTTTCCGCCGCCGATTGCCTGGCTCACGCCGTCGGTCATGTGGGACGTAAACACAGGCGCTGAGCATCTGGTAATAAAATTTGTTTCGTTATATGCTGTGTCTGATTTTATGGGGGCGACATGGAAATATTTTTGGACGGCGCCGATTTGGACGACATCGTACGCCACAAGGATCTCATCGACGGCGTCACCACGAATCCAAGCGTTTTATCCCGGCATAAGTCGTCGGAGCACCGGTCGATAATCGAAGAAATCTGTAGCATCGTCACCGGGCCGGTCAGCATGGAGGTGAATTCGGAAAAATACGCCGATATGCTGGAGGAGGGACGGCGAATCTCTAAGATTCACAGTAGTATATGTGTGAAATTACCCTGCACCTTCGACGGATTCAGATGCTGCAGAGCGCTGTCCGTCGACGGCGTTCCCACTAATCTCACCCTGTGCTTTTCCGCCGCCCAGGCGATGTTGGCTGCAAAGTGCGGAGCAACCTACGTGTCACCGTTCCTGGGGCGATTGGACGACGCAGGCCACTCCGGCCTATCCATGCTGGAGGAAATCGTGGAGATTTTCTCGGTACAGGATTACGAAACCAAAGTGCTGGCCGCCTCCGTGCGGAATTTGCAGCATGTTATCGGAGCCGCCATCATCGGCGCCGACGCCATCACCATGCCGGCGACGGTTTTGAAACAGTGCTTCGACCATCCACTCACCGCCGCTGGATTGGAGATTTTCGCTCGGGATTACAGTCTCTGCGACACTTCCCAAACGCGCCACTGACAACGCCATGAAAATCCAGACGGAACGTCCGACACGCTTTTTCATAAAAAGCTATGGTTGCCAGATGAATTCCTACGATACACAGAGAATGGAGGATTCGCTACTGGAGGCCGGCTACAAAAAGGCAAACGCCATTGAGGACGCCGACGTCGCGGTGTTTAACACCTGCTGCATAAGGGAAAAAGCGGGCGAAAAATTGTTCTCCGACCTGGGGCGGCTGCGGCTTTTGAAGGAAAAATCCGGCGGAGATTGTCTGATAGCCGTCACCGGCTGCATCTCGCAATTTCAACGAGAAGAACTGCTCCAACGGGCTCCTTACGTTGCCATAATACTGGGGCCACAAGATATCCAGCAGATCGCCTCCGGAGTGCGGGAGGTGATGCGCAAAGACCGCAACAAAATCATCGCCACAACCATGAACGCTGGCGACAAATTCCGGAGGTTATCGAGAAATTTTTATGCCCGTAACGTTTCCGAATCTCTGACCATACAGGAGGGCTGCGACAATTTCTGCACCTACTGCGTCGTTCCATTTTCCCGCGGCCGAGGGTTCTCTCGTCCCGCCGTCGACGTGATATCGGAAGCGAAAAAATTAATGGACCTCGGAGTAAAGGAAATCATTCTGCTGGGACAGAACGTAAACTCCTACTCCGGCGAAGGCTCAGACGGGAAAACTTGGAATCTGCACAGAGTGTTGCTGGAGCTGGCACAACTGGACGGCCTGAAGCGACTAAGATACATCACATCTCACCCCAAAGACATCGACGAAAACATGGCTAAGGCGCACTCTGACATAGACATTCTGGCGCCGTCGATTCATCTACCGGTACAGTCCGGCTCCGACGATGTTCTGGCGAAGATGAATCGCAGATATTCGGCGGATGAATATCTGAAATGCGTCGAAATGTTGAGGAAATACCGTCCGGACATGGCCGTCTCCTCAGATTTCATCGTGGGTTTTCCCGGCGAAACCGAGACCGATTTTCAACGGACTCTGCGGCTGATCGAGGAGGTGAAATTCTCTCAGGGGTATTCCTTCAAATACAGTCCAAGACCAAACACTGCGGCGGCTAAGATGGAGGATCAGACGCCGGAGAGCATAAAATCCGAGCGTCTAAAAGTGCTGCAGGCATTACTGAACCGGCAGCAGCAGGAATTCAATCACAATTTTGTGGGAAAACGACTGAATGTGCTTCTCACCAAGGTCGGAAAACATAAAAATCAGCTCTCGGGACGCAGCGAGTATTCACAAGCCGTGTCCGTGTGTGCTACCAATGTAGCGATTGGAGACATTGTTAGCGTTATGGTCACTGGAGCCGCCTCCTATAGTCTGCTGGGTGCTGTCGCCGAATGAATCTCGAGATTTCCATCGAATATGAACCATGGAACGCTGTGGGAGTCGACGCCATAGCGCGCGACTGCGTGAAAACCATCTTTACGGAGCTGCGATTCGTCCAGAACAACGTCGAAATATGCTTCCTCTTCACCTCGGACGAAGAGATGCGTCTCCTGAACAAGACCTATCTGGGTGTGAATAAATCAACCAACGTTCTCTCTTTTCCGACAAATCTGCCAATCTCCTTGGATTTCAATGACGGCCCCCCCGGTATTTTAGGAAGCCTTGCCTTTGGCCACCAGACCATCCTACAGGAGTCTCTGGAACAGCAAAAATCCTTCGAAAATCACCTGAAGCACCTGGTGGTACACGGAATGTTGCATTTATTCGGCCACGACCACGGGAAGATGCAGGACGCCGAAAAAATGGAATCGCTGGAGAAGGCGATTCTTGCGCAGCTGAATGTTCCAGATCCTTATCAATGACCAGAGGCCCCATGACGCTGAAACTACCGCATTATCTGTCGAAGTTCTTCCGGAAGGAGCCGGAGATGCCGCTACTAGACCAGCTGGAGGATCTGATAGAGTCCAATCCAGTCGGTGGCGAGGACGGCTCCGCATCCAACGACACCAACGAGCTGGCCCTAGTGGCCAATGTCTTGGGGTTGAAGGAACTCACCGCCAAGGACATCATGATTCCGAGATCAGACATCGTGGCAGCTAAGATCGACAGCTCTCTGAATGAATTCATCGAGATTTTTTCCAGAAACAGCTTCTCCCAGATTCCCATTTACCGAAACACGCTGGACGATGTGGTGGGCATAGTCAGAGTTCGGGATTTCCTGCCCTACACCAACAACCCTGAGTCATTCGACATAAAGTCCATGCTGAAGGAAGCCAGCTACGTGGTTCCCAGTATGCAACTGCTGGAATTGCTGGTGGAAATGCGTGCTTCAACCAATCACATGGTACTGGTGGTGGACGAATTCGGCGGAGTCGACGGGCTGGTGACGCTCCATGATGTGATTTCGGAGATTGTGGGAGAAATTCAGCAGAGCCACGGCATTTTCCCTCAGATAATAGCCAAGCAGGATGGATCCTTCATAGCCGACGCGAAAATGCTGGTGAGCGAGTGCGAAGATCTGCTGAAGGTGGAACTGCTGAAGCCACTCATGAACGAGGACTGCGGAGAGCCGGAGGTGGAGACGCTTGGGGGACTTGCCATGCTCCTGGCCGGACGTCTACCTACCCGTGGCGAAACCCTGATCCATCCATCCGGCGTCGAGCTGGAGATCATCGGCGCCGACCCGCGGCGGGTAAAAAGAATCGCCATTCGTCGCCAATCGGAAAAACTGCCGCCTACGGATAATGCCGAGAGCCAGGATGGATG
>JAITAU010000006.1 GCA_031283965.1 Holosporaceae bacterium
ATGAAGGTGCATCGGTTGCCGCTTTCCCGCCGCAATCAAAAGGGAAAGCCCTGGTTAATCTCTTCCCCATCAAAGAGAATGTTTCTCTTTCCACGGTGTTGGCCCTGCCGGACGACGAATCCAACTGGGATTCCTACGACATCGTCTTCGCCACCTCCCACGGCACCGTCCGTCGCAATAAATTGAGTGATTTCAGCAACATAAAGTCCAACGGCAAGATCGCCATGAAGCTGGACGCCGGGGAAAAGCTCGTCTCCGTCTCCCTCTGCCAAGAGAGTATGGATATTTTGATCTCCTCCCGCTTGGGTAAGTGCGTAAGATTCCCGGTGAGCGACCTGCGTGTCTTCGGCAGCAGTCGATCCACCGGCGTTCGGGCCATCAAGCTGCTGGGGGACGACGCCGTCATATCAATGGCGGTGCTGAACAACGGCGTCTTCAGCGCCGAAGAGCGGGACGAGTATATCCGCTACTCCAACTGGCTCCGCAGAAGCGGCGACGAGATGATTCCGGATCAATCAATGACTCCTCCGGCGAGATTCGAGGAGATGCAGCAGCTGGATCAGATGATTCTCACGGTCACGGAGAATGGTTTTGCAAAAAAAACGTCTTCATTTGAATATAGGACTTGTGGCCGAGGCGCCCAGGGAGTTAAAAACATAGACATGAATTCGAAGAACGGAGCGGTGGTGGCCGTGTTTCCCGTCGATGACGCCGACGACGTTATGTTGGTCACCGACAGCGGAAAATTAATTCGCTGCCCCGTCGACGACGTGAGAACCACCGGTCGGACGACTCAGGGCGTCATTCTGTTTCGGGTGGAAAGGGAGGAGCGGGTAGTCTCCGCCGTAAGATTGGTGGACGGCGGCGAGTAGGAGCGAAGATGGCTTCCATAGTTTTGAAAAATGTCAGCAAATCCTTCCGCGATAGCCACATAATCAAGAACGTAAGTCTGGATATCGAGGACGGCGAGTGCACAGTCCTGGTGGGCCCCTCCGGCTGTGGGAAATCGACGATACTGAGGCTGATCTGCGGTCTGGAGGAGGCGGACTCCGGCGAAATCTTCATCGGCGATCGGTATGTGAACGACGTGCCGCCGGCGAGTCGGGGCATCGCCATGGTGTTCCAGACCTACGCCCTCTATCCCCATATGACGGTCTTCGAGAATATGGCCTTCGCCCTCCGGGTGCGCCGACTGAAGAAAGAGGTGATCGAGGAGCGGGTGCTGAATGCCGCCAAGATACTGAAGATAGACCATCTGCTGCAGAGGACGCCCAAGGAATTATCCGGAGGGCAGCGGCAGCGGGCGGCCATCGGGCGGGCCATCGTCCGCAATCCCTATGCCTTTCTGTTCGACGAGCCTCTGTCCAACCTCGACTCGGCGCTGCGCTGTCAGATGAGATACGAGCTGGCGCGGTTAAAGGCGCAGCTGAAAACCACCATGGTCTACGTCACACACGATCAGGCGGAAGCCATGACGCTGGCGGACAAAATCGTGGTCATGCGGGACGGCGCGGTGGAACAGGTGGGAACTCCGATGGAGTTGTACAACTGTCCCGCCAACATATTCGTGGCCAAATTCATCGGTTCCAGCGAAATGAACATTTTTGACGTATCATTTCTGAAACACGCCGGCAATTATTCCATTTTTCAGCTCCCAACCGGTGAGACTGTGAGCTTTTTCCGCCAGAATGGCGTGAAATTCGAGGTTGGAAGTCGATATAATCTGGGAGTTCGTCCGGAAAACATAGAAATACTTGCGCCGGACGCCGCCTTCGATGGAAACCGTTTGCTGGGGAAGTTTTCTCTGCTGGAAGACCTCGGCGGCGAGGGGATCGTCCATCTGTCTCTGCAGGACGGGTCGCAGATCACGGTGAAAACCAAAAAATCTTTCGCAACGTCGTCCGAATCCAATCACCGCGACGTGTTTTTCGAAAAAGTGGTGGGGGGCGCCCCCTCCTCTTCTGGAGAAATACTGAATCGGCGGGAGAGTCCGCAGAAGCCATCCGACAATGCCCTCTTCGGGAAGGAATCTCTCTCCTTCGGAGACGGTGTCACCCTTGGATTTGCTCTTGGCCACGGATATTTGTTTGACGAGAACGGCAACACCATACTGTGCTCCGGCATAAACTCATATATATTGTCCCAGTGAAGTCTTCTGATCCACTGCAATGGCCTCGCGCACGATAACGCAATTACGTTAGGCGTCATTTAGCTGGAAAAAGGGAGCCCATTGGCTGCGACGCATCGTTTATTGCCGTTCTCATGAATTCATTTTCGGTAACTCTTTTTTAATATTTTCCATTTATAACTCTGAAATATTAACATTCCTTAAACATTAATACCTGGGAGCTAACGGATGCAGACCAACTTGTTCAGGAGATCAGCGGTGTTAATCGAGCAGAATCTCATGCAGTGCAAGCTCTACGAGGACATTCTCAACGCCTACGGCTTCGAGGTCTACGTGGCCAAGTCCGCCATGGACGGTTTCACTAAAATCAAGGAAACTCCGCAGGATTTGGCCATCATCAACACCGAAATCGCCGACGAAACATTTCTGGAGAAGCTCGTCTCCAAAATGAGGAAGGAATCCACCTCCTTCCTCATGCCCATCGTAGGGTTATCCATATACGATCAGGAGCGCAAAAAAAACATCGCAAATACACTGGATGCTTTCTTAACAAAGCCCCTGTCCATTGATAAGTTTGTGGAGTCAATTTTTAGCTGCATAGAAAGCAAGGCCAATGGTCGCGAAAGTTTTGGTAATTAACGAAGACAGGACGAACTTCGGCAGGATCATCCTCACCCTGAAGAAATCCTTCTTTCAGGTGCTGTCCCCGAAGTCGACTGAAGATTCTCTGAGAATCATCGGCACGAAATCCATCGACGCCGTTCTGATTTCTGCGCCGACAAAAATATCGAATTTATTTTGGGATTTTTTATCCATTTTGAGACAGTTGTGCGGAGTCATCCCGATAATTGGCGTATTAAAATCTAAAAAATCCGATATTTCGCCGCTTTTCGTCGGCATAGTGGACGATTTCATTCATTTGGACGTCCACGGCTCCATACTGATTCGCCGGATAAATTCGCTGGTGAGAATGAAGAGTATGTTCGACGGAAATCTTCTGAGTTATTTGCCCATCAACGGCGCCCCCGGCGGAAAAATCGTCGCGATTTTTCACGAGCAGTTGGATTTCCTGCACGAAAGCATTCTGAAAAACATAGAGGTGGTGCAGCTGAAGAGCCTGCCGCCGCAGGGCAACGACGCCGACGCGGATCTCTTCCTCATAAACGCCGACCATACCATGGTGAACAAATGCTGCGCCAGCATTCACCTAAAACAGTCCGACAGCTACAGACCCATAGTGCTCACCTTCGATAAAACCTCCCGAGAGCGGGCTAGACAGTCTCTGAAACTTGATCTGGGCTGCACCGACGTCATCAACGTCGAGGCCGATAAAGTGATGATCGCCTGTCGCCTGGTCTCTCTGATCAAGTACAAAAAGCTCTACGAGAGTTTTTCCACAAGAATTAAGAGAAGTCTCCATTTGTTTGCAATAGATCCCACCACCGAAGTCTACAATCGGTCGTTTCTCGAAGATTTTTTGGCCAGAAAGGACCAAAACTTCACCGGCTCAGCCATTCTCATGATCGACATCGATAAATTTAAGTTTATAAACGACAAATTTGGTCATTCCTTCGCCGACTCCATGCTTAAACACGTCTCCGGCAACATAAAAAGATACGTTCGATCCTCCGACGTCATCGCCAGATACGGAGGCGACGAATTCATCATCATCATGAAATCCATCAACCGGCAGATGGCGCTGGAGATCGCCAACCGCATCCAGAAGAAAGTGGAGAATTCCCCCTTCGGCGACGTCCGCTGCACCGTAAGTATCGGCGTCTGCTGCCTGGAGTATGGCGGAAATCTCCCAGTCCGGGACGCCATCCTGGTGGCGGACAAATTCATGTACATAGCCAAACAAAGCGGCGGAAATTCTGTAAAAATCTGTGCTTAATATCTTAGTTTTTATCCAATAAATATTGACAATATAAAATATCATTGCTACTACTATGAGAGGAGGAGGAAAAATGGAAAAACTATATGCTTTATTGGCGTTGGCGCTGTGCTTCGGAAAAGTGGTATCAATTGAGGTACACCCTGACTGCTCTGGAGTTACCAAAACACTGGCAACGCTGGCTGTCAAAGCTAACATCGATACACTAGCCGACGCATACGGTAACGAAAGGTGAAAATTGCTTAATTTCATCTCAATTTTCAGTTCCTTCGTCGTTTTTGCTTGACTTTTTTAGATTTATGATGTAGGGTCTTTTTCGGTTTCGTTGTTTCAAGAGGAAGTATGGCAAAGCCAACCTATAATCCCAGCAGATTGGTGCGCAAGCGTCGGCACGGGTTTCGTGCGAGGGTTGCCGCCGGCGGTCATGTGTTGAAGGCCAGACGAGTGAAGGGCCGCCGTCGCCTGTCGGCCTGAAATCAGTTGAAAAAAAATCTCAGAATTCGCAAGAGAAGGGATTTCCTGAGGGCTTCTGGCTCCGGGCTTTTCTTTCGAACGGCGAATCTTGTGATGCAGTGTGCCGAGAATGATCTCGATACTCCGCGGGTTGGCTTTACGGCCTCCCGTCGAGTTGGGAACGCCGTTCTGCGGAATCGCTGCCGGCGGAGAATGCGGGCGGTCGCCAGCAAGATCCTGCCGGAAATTGGGTTGGCTGGGGTGGACTACGTTCTCATCGCACGAAAATCCGCCGCCGAGGCGGCTTGGAATGTGCTGCTGAA
>JAITAU010000031.1 GCA_031283965.1 Holosporaceae bacterium
GGACGATTTATCCGGCGTTTGCATAATTTTTGAAGGCAATTTGCCTTGTGACGTCGGGAAGTGCAACAATTTTTTGCCTTCTGCAGAAGCTCTTGCCATGAGGGGTAACCCCCCCCCCCCGACACTCTGATATTTCAAGGGATTAGACGTTTTCAAGGCAAAATTCTGACGTATTTTATTCCACATACCGCAACCCAAAATCCTCAATATAAGAAAATCATACGCCCAAATGATGAATTTTTGGTGAAGCCCGACTAACTTTCCCCACCGGCCGGAAACCTACTGCTTCCCGACGACGACGCGAGCTTCCGCTGAGCCTCGCCTCCAGCGGAGTCGCCGTCGGGCAGCTGTCTCATCTGAGCCATCTGGCCATTATGCTGCTAGAATTTCGCAGAATTTCCTCCGGTGTTCCGGATGCGATGATTTTTCCACCCTCGGGGCCGCCTTTTTCCCCCATCTCGACGACGTAGTCGGCGTTTCGGATGACGTCGGCGTCGTGTTCTATGACGATTATGGTGGCGCCCCTGTCCAGGAGGGTCCGCAGATTGTGCAGCAGCGTCTCCACGTCCTTCGGATGGAGCCCGATGGTGGGTTCGTCCAGGACGAAGAGCGTGTGATTGTGCACTTTGTTCACCTCCATGGACAGCCTCATACGCTGGGCTTCTCCGCCGGACAGCTCCGGAGTCCCTTCTCCCAGCGTAAGATATCCGAGGCCGATTTCCTCCATGTGGATCAATCTTTTCTGGATCATCGACTCTCGGCGGAAAAAGTCGATGGCCTCGCGGATGGTCAGAGCCAGCACGTCGGCGATGGATTTTCCGTCGTAGAGCACCTCAAGAATTTTCGAATGATATCTGGCGGAGTTGCAGTCCGGACATGGCACCCTGAGATCCGGCAGGTACTGAATGTCGATGTCCATCTGTCCCAGGCCTTCGCATGCGGGGCAGCGTCCGGGCAGATTATTGTGGGAGAAGTGGCTCTCGGTGAATCCCCGGGCGATCGCCTCCGGAGTGGCGGCGAAAAGCTTGCGGATCAGATCGAAAACGCCGGTGTAGGTGGCCACCGTGGATCTGCTGTTCTTGCCAATGGGGGTGGCGTCCAGAAATTGAACGTTTCTGATGCGGGAGGCCTCCAATTTGGCGATGAACTCCGGGAGTTTCTCCTGCTTTGAACCAAGAGCGGCCACAAGACACTCAAGAATCAGCGTGGTTTTTCCGGAGCCGGACATGCCGGTCACGACGGTTAATTTATTTACGGGAAATTTCGCGTGGACGTTGTTCAGATTGAATTTTTTCGTCACCAGGAGCTCGATGACTCCGCATTCGAACGGATTCTGCGTTGTCGGTTGTGGAGCCGAGGAGGATTTTTTCAGATAGGGTCCGATGATGGAGTTTTCATCGTCCATGAGTTGCGCCGGAGTTCCGCTGGCGATGACGCGGCCGCCGGCTTCTCCCGCCTGCGGCCCCATTTCGATCAGATGATCAGCCTCCCGCAGCAGCAACGTGTTGTGGTCCACGAAAACGACGGTGTTGCCGTTCTCCCTGAGGCGTCGAATGGCCTTCACCAGCCCTTCGATGTTTATGGGATGCAGGCCGATGGAGGGCTCGTCGAACACGTACAGGACTCCGGTGGTGTCGTTCTGGATGATCTTCGCCAGCTGGATTCTCTGGAGCTCGCCGTTGGAGAGAGAATTTCCTAGTCGATCAATGGCCAGGTAGGACACCCCCAGCGAAGTCAGCACCTCCAGTTTTATTCGCAGCTCCGCCAGCAGCTCGAGTGTGATTTTCTCCAACTCCGGCCGCGAATTCCGGGATATCTCCTCCGCGAAACCCTGGAGCTCCTCTATGGTGAATCCGGACGCCTGGCCTATGTTGTGGTCGCACAGTCTGCTGGCCATGGTGCGCCCGTTCAGACGGCTGCCGCGGCAATCTGGACATGGTTCGAGGTCGTAGTACCTCTCCACCTTGGCGATGGTGACTTCGCTGGAGCTTTTGGAGCTGTTCATCACCGCCAGATGGGCGTTCTCGTAGTTTATGTTCAGCGGAATGGCCTTGCCCTTGTCGTTGGTGTATATCACCTGGTGGACGCCCTCTTCGCCGTGGAGAAGAATGTGTTTTTCTTCGTCCGTAAGGTCTTTGTAGGGGACGTCGATGCGCACGCCCAGTTCTTTGGCGATGAGGTGATTGAGGGTGCGGCCCATCATACGCCATGGGGAAATCGCCCCCTGTTCGACGGTGAGGTTTTCATCCGGCGCAAGTTTTTTCGGGTTAATCACCCGGATCATTCCGAGCCCCTCGCATTTGCCGCAGGCGCCGGTGGAGTTGAAGGAGAAGGATTCGGCGCTGGGAAGAGGAAAATTCTCTCCACACCGGGGGCAGCAAATTGATTCCCAATTTTTGAGATTTTCGACAGACGGTTCCACCGGATGGCCGTTTGGGCACGGATGGCTGCCCAGCCGCGAGAACATCAGTCGCACAATGTTGAGGGTCTCCGTCATGGTGCCCACGGTGCTTCTGACGCCGGGGATGGGCGGACGTTGTCGCAGCGCGATCGTGGACGGCAGATAGCGAATGGAGTCGATCTGCGCCTTTTTCGGCTGAGAAATGCGTCTTTTGGAATAGGCGGAAAGGGCGCTCAGATACTTGCGGAACCCCTCGGAGTACAATACTCCCAGCGCCAACGAACTTTTGCCGGAACCGGACACGCCGGCGACGCCGATCACCTTGCCCAACGGTACGTCGACGTCGATGTTCTTCAGATTGTTGACCCGAGCTCCACGAATTTCGATGAACTGCGGCATGTTTCCTCCGTTCAACGCAGTCTAGCATCTTGAACAACCGCATCAATACGTTTTCACACCAACCTATTATACCACTTCAAACTTTTGTAGCGCCTGTATAAGAAGAACTGCGTGGCAATTAGCCACAGAGCCATGAGCGCATACAGAAGAGGCATAGAAGTCAGCGCATTCAAGTAATGGAGAACAATCGTCGGAAAAACCACAAATATCCAGAGGCAAACTTGAGACATGGTCGCCGCGTATTTGGAATCTCCGCCGGCTATTAATATCCCCCAGTGGGAAAGCAGCAACGTTTCCAGCGCGACGTCAATGGAGACCAGATAGAGCGTTGCTCTAATATCTTCGTAGAGAGAGGAAATATCATCCGGGAATAGACTCAGCGCTTTAAAAATCCATTCCGAGCACAAAATCAGCGGAACGGCAATTATTCCTCCGAACACAACCGAAATCGCGATAAAAATTTCGCGGGTTTTTTCGATGGATTCCAGATCGCCGCGTCCGATCATATTTGCGCTGATGGTAGCTATGCCTTTGTTGGCTCCCTCCCCAACGAAAAGAAAAAATGTGTATACGTTACTGCCGATGTTATAGATGGTGGCGGCATCCTTAGACGTATGACTCACAATGGTTTGCACCACATGCCAGGCTATCATCGATATGCAATTGCCCAACGACATGGGAACGCCGATTTTAACGCAATCCCAAAAAAGCTTTGAGTTAAATTGGCGATTTTCGAACGTTTTATAGATTTTTCTGTTTCTACGATTGAAAAACACCGCCGCCAAAATCGCTATCTGAACAAACTCTGCTATGATGGTGGCAATAGCCGCGCCTCTGCAGCCCATTGGAGGAATGATATTTTTCATCCCAAAAATAAACAGATAATCCAGAGCGATATTTAGTACAACTCCAGCGGCTATGGCGAAAGTGATGATCTTTGTTTTTCCCTGTCCCACAAAGAAGGCTGCCAGAGCCACTCTGACCGGCGGTATAAAGGCAAAATACATCAGCGTTTGCTGATAGGCCACGCCTTCCTTCAAATAATAATGTGGCAGTGTGTTGATGTGATCTGAAAAATACGCGATCGGAAAAGAAATCGCATATGTCACCAGCGCCATATAAATCATCTGCCACGTCGGCGCGGCAAGTTTTTCATATTGCTTCGAGCCGTTATATTGGCCGGCGAATATTTCCGCTGCATTTGCTATGCCCGTGTACATAAACGAAAAAATGCATACGAAATTTCCGGACATGGCGGCGGCGTTCATGGAATCCATCGAATAGGTTGCCAGCATTGCTCTATCAATAAGCAGCATCAGAAAAATCGACGCCATGGAAATCATGATGGGCAGCGTTACGCTCAAAATGCTTTTGAGAGAACAATCGATGATTCTATGATCAGTATTTACCGCTTTGCGAACCACTTTACCGCTCCGATCTCATCCAAAAATTTCCATCGTGGGAGATTATCAGCAGCGCCGCCGGTTAGGCGCGCAAGATTCCAACCATATGATCCCTGGTTTCAAGGATGATATTATTGATGATTTCGTCCAAAATTAAAAGCTTCGGCGGATGGGCGGAGATTTTCATACGCCCTCCTGAACAGTCGGAAGAAATTCTCCGATGTTTGTCGGGCCAATGTTGGCGGCGGGATGTTCAGCAGCTCGGAAATCTTGTTTGCGATAAGCGGAATGAAAGCCGGTTCGTTTA
>JAITAU010000073.1 GCA_031283965.1 Holosporaceae bacterium
TGGCAAAATTTCTTCATTGAATACACTCTCCTCCAACGGATAAAACCTCTCTGACATAAATACCTCCAACAATATGACTGATCATCATACCATTTTTTGGAGTTTGTTAACAGTGCCTAGGTTGCTTTTGTTAAAATTTAATCGCTAAGTGTTGAATTCCCCGTGGCTTGCCACGAAAAAGAGAAAAAATCGAAATCTACTCAATACCCCGTCCGCTTGCGGCTGGGGTGTTTATTTAAGAAACAGAAGCTCTATAAGGCATCATATGTAATCAAACTTCATTATTAATTTCCTATCGCGTGTCCGCCGACCGCTGCGACTGAGGACGCTTCCAAAGGCGTTTGAATAATTTGGAATGAGGATTGGTATAATAGGTGGGGCGTAAAATCAGAGTATGGACTGCTTTATATTGATCGAACAATTCCATATTGTAATTTATAGTGGACTTTTTGAAAAAATATGATATAATTTTTCATGTTATAAGGAGACCTTTAATGAAAAATTTTATTAAAAACGATACGGCACATTATTACCTGGCGTCTTTTGAAAAATTGGAGAAGGAAAAGACCTTCACATGGAACTGGGCTGCGTTTTTTCTCGGCGTGGAGTGGTTGCTGTACAAAAAAACATACCTTTGCTACATGATGGTGAACATAACTATTAGCATATTCGTCGGCAGCGTCGCTGGTATTATTTTAAACTTTTTAGACGCCTCCTGGAGCACTCGGATTGAGTCGCTATTCAACGTGAAAGGTCTCCTGTATCTCGCATTGCTCCTCAGGCTAACACAGTCTGTCGTGATGGTGAGATATGCCAACAGCCTCTACTACGGAAACCTGAAAAAGAAGATAAGAAGAGGATACCATCTGTCTGGAAAATATCAACCGAGCAACGTTTTCCTTGTTATTGTGGCTTTTATACCACACTTCGCTCCTGCACTTTTACGTCAGCTAAACCCTCATATATCATTTTATGCTCTAGTCAACGTGCAGCTCTGCATTTATATCTTCTTTTTTGGGTCTATGTTTCTGACATATCTGCGCGACATTCACATTGTTAAAAAAACCGCTAATTTAGGAGCCTTTGACAATGCCGTAAACAAAGAAAATCTGCGGACGTTAATTTCTCCTAAAAAACCAAATGGAGCACGGAAGATCGCGAAGATTTCTAGCGCTTCGCGGTGACGTGGATTTTGTAAAGGCAATCATCCAAGGACAATTCGCATGACAGCCAATGGTTGCGGCTAATGCTGAAACAGCTCCTCCGGCGTCATTCCTGCCAATTCCAGTGAGGCGAAGACCTCCAGCGCAGCGAAGCACTCGTTAGCCAGCGACATTTTTCCTTCCCGATCCAGCATCTGATTAAGCTTTTCCCGCAGAGAATGTAAATGGAGTACGTCGCCGGCGGCGTATTTCAGCTGCTCCGGCGACAGTGTCTCCCTCCCCCAGTCGGAGGTCTGCTCCTGCTTGGAGACATCGACTCCCAGCACCTCCCGGCATAGATTCTTCAGTCCGTGTCTATCGGTGTAAGTGCGTACCAACTTCGACGCCACCTTGGTGCAGTACACTGGGGACGTTTTTATCTGAAATGTGTGATTCAGGAGGCTGACATCGAATCGAGCGTAGTGAAATATTTTCAAAATACTCTGGTCCATCAGGATTTTCTTGAGATTCTCGGCCTTATGCTGCTGATCTCTGTGGATCTGCACCAGATGTACCTCGCCGCCAGCAGAGCACAGCTGAACCAGGCACAGTCGATCCCTCTTTATGGCCAGCCCCATGGCCTCTGTGTCAACAGCTACGCTGTCCGTGAACGATGCGTCCGCCGGTAAATCATTTTGATGCAGATACATCCAACAATCCCAAAATTGGTGCCCAAAAGAAGACTCGAACTTCCACCCACTTGCGTGGACTAGGACCTGAACCTAGCGCGTCTACCAATTCCGCCATCTGGGCACGGCGGAGGACATTTTCTCTCTATTTTGCCCTCTCTACGTAGGAAACATCGGCGGTGCTAACAACGATCCTGACGCCGGCTTCTATGTGCGGAGGCACAAGAATACGTACGCCGTTCTCCAGCACCGCTGGTTTATAAGAGGCGGAGGCTGTTTGCCTCTTAACCACGGCATCCGCCTCCGTCACCGTCATCACCACCGTCTCCGGCAGTACGACGCCGATGATCTCACCATCGTACCGGGAGATTTTCACAAGCATGTCATCCCGTAGGAAGGTGGCGCCGTCGCCGATCACACTTTTATTCACCTGAAACTGATCGTAGGTGGAGGTGTTCATGAATGTGTATTCATTCCCTTCTGCAAATAGCAGCTGGCATTCGTCCTCCTCCAGCCGCACCCGCTCCAGAGACTCATCAGAGCGGAATCGCTCGTTGGATTTCGTGCCGGCCTTCAGCTCCTTGAGCTCAGCCTGCACAAACGCTCCTCCTTTTCCTGGTTTCACATGCTGAAGTTTGCAGACGGTCCACAGTTTGCCGTTGTGCTCGATCAACATGCCGATCCTCAGGTCATTCACGCCGATTTTCATGGATTCCCTTTCCAAACCGTAGCCATAAATCTACGATGTTGCAGCAATTTTTCCAATAGCGCCACGCTATTTTTTACCATCATCGGGTCAGTATGTTAATGAGCAGCCGCACATCTTCGGACAGATTAGCATCGTTGGCGATGACATCTTCAACTTTTTTTACGGCGTGGAGCACAGTCGTGTGATCTCTTCCACCGAAATTCTTCCCAATCTCCGGCAGCGACATGGTGGTGAGCTTTTTGGCCAGATACATGGCGATCTGCCGAGGAAGTGCCACCTGTCGCACCCTACGTGGTGAAAACATGTCGCTCATTTTGATAGCATAATGTGCGGCGACTTTTTTTTGTATCTCGTCGATGGTAACCTTTCTGTCGCTGGTTCGCAGCAGGTCTGATAGAACATCACGGGCGCTTTCGACTGTAATCTCCCGTCCCACGAAGAGTGCGTTGGCAATGATACGATTCAGCGCCCCCTCCAGCTCTCGGATGTTGGAAGTTATCTTGTGGGCGACGAATTCCAGCACCTTGCCTGGAACCGGAACAGGAGCGGTGGTCACTTTTGATTGAAGAATGCTGAGCCTCAGCTCGTAGGTGGTGGGATGGATGTCCGCCACCAGCCCCCATCCCAATCTCGAACGCAGGCGCTCCTCCATGCCGTCCAGATCCGATGGCGACTTGTCCGCCGACACGATCACCTGCCGATTATTGTCCACCAAGGCGTTGAAGGTGTGAAAAAACTCCTCTTGGGTTGATTCCTTGCCGCAGATAAATTGGATGTCATCTATCATGAGCACATCCACCGCCCGAAATTGTTCCTTGAAGGCCATGGTATCCCGAAAGCGGACTGACTTAATGAAGTGATACATGAATTTTTCGGCGGACATGTAGGCGATATTTCTGTTGGCGGAGCGGGACTTTATACTCCAGGCGATGGAATGCATCAAATGTGTTTTCCCCAGCCCCACCGGTCCATACAGAAACAGCGGGTTATAGACCACGTTGTCACATTCTGCAACACGTAGAGCGGCGGCGTAGGCCAATTCGTTTGGTTTCCCCACAACAAAATTTTCGAATGTCAGTTTCGGATCGAGTGGAATACTAAGATCGACGGAATCCTCGGTTCTGGCGCGCTCGGAGGAGGTTTTTGACCTCCCCACCGGCGACTTTACACGGACGGCCGAAGCTATCGAGGCTGTTATGTCTACATTTTTTACGTTTTCACATTCGCGTCGACAAAGGTCTGCGATCCTGCCGCCATAGTTATTCGCCACCCAATCCCGCAGAAAAGCGCTGGGAGCCTTGACGTACAAAGTGTCTCCCTCCAATCGATCCACCAACAGAGGGGAAATCCAGCTGTCAACGACGGGATCACCCAACTCGGATCGCAACTTCAGACAAACCGAGTTCCATACAGATTCTAAAACAACATCGCCCACAGAACACTCGCTCTTCTGAAAACATCACGGGCACAACGACTGGGATGGAGAAAGTTACTTGGCGCCCGCGGCCTTCAATTTCTTGCTCAAGCGAGAAATCTTCCTGGCGGCGGTGTTTTTGTGGATGACCCCCTTGGTCACCCCCTTCTGAATCTCCGACTGCGCACTGGAAAGGGCGGCAGAACCGTCACCGGCTCCAAGACTCGTCATAAATCTCTTGATAAACGTCCTAATACGGCTGATCCTATCAACATTTCGGTCAGCCTTCTTCGCATTCTGTTTGATTCTCTTAAAAGCAGATTTATGATTCGCCATGTTACTCCTTCCCCCGCATAATCTTTGCGAAAACACAACGCAGCACCGAACACCAAAGGCCCCATCATCTGATGAGAAAACGATCAAAGTGCTTTGACATATCTTCCAAGAGGAGCTTATCAGAAAAGATGATATGTTCAACTATATTTTCGTTTTTATCGCGACATTTCTGCAGCACCACCGTCCGAACCCCCATGGATGCGGCCTCCTTCAGAGCCTCCACAACAGATGCTACCCGAATGGACTCGTGCAAAGTTATACGCGCCTCAAAATCTACGTTGGAGGACACCAAGATTCCCAGACTGCGACGGGCGGCCTCGCCACTGCCATCGCTGCCGGTGATTGACCGATAATCCTGGAAAGAACACTTCAGATCGAAGCCGACCCAGTCCAGGAAGTGCACCACCTCCGCCAATTTCTCAGGAATCGCGCCGGAGGTGTGAAGCCCGACACTGAACCCCAGCGCCTTAACCTCCTGTACTGCCTCCGTAAGCGCGTCCTGCAACAATGGCTCCCCGCCGCTGAAAACCACCGCGTCCACGAAGCCTCTACGGACCTTCAAAAGATTCAGCACCTCCTCCCAGGGAAGGGCTTCGGCTGAAGAAATACTCTGGAGATGACGATTATGGCAATAAACACACCGCCAGTTGCATCCCTGAAGGAAGACAACCGACGCCAGGCGATCCGGGTAATCCAACGTGGTGAGCGGCACGACTCCGCCAACCAGCAACTCTCCGTCCATCTTTATTTATCGCAGCAGGTGATGTCCTCTTCGAAATGCACACGCTCACGGTGTTCGCCTCTTTTCCCGACGTTAAAATTTGACACCATGCGGAAGTACCCCATGACCCGCGTCCAGACCTCACAGCGCTGCCGCTCGTCGTCGTCCAGCTTTAGTTCTTCATTTTTCATTTCCGTTTCCTCCACCTACCCTAGGATGCTATACCACATGCCACTTCCAGATCAATATGTTTTTCTTGATCACCGGCGCCCCCAACCCTGTTTTTGTTCTTCTCCAGCAGCTCGGAATCGCATTTTGGACAGAATTTGTGTTCCCCTGAGAGATATCCATGTTTGGGACACAGAGAGAACGTTGGAGTTATGGTGAAATATGGCAGTTCGAAATTCTCCACCACCTTCTTGATCAATTGTCCACAGACTTTGGAGCTGGAGATTCGCTCGTTCATATAGAGATGCAGCACCGTCCCGCCAGTGTACTTTTTTTGTAGCTCATCCTGCATCTGCAGCGCTTCAAATGCGTCCTTGGTGAAATCCACTGGCAACTGACTGGAGTTGGTGTAGTAGTTCGCCCCCTTGAAGCCGGCCTGGATTATGTCCGGATATCGTTTCAGATCCTCTTTGGCGAAGCGATAGGTAGTTCCCTCCGCCGGAGTGGCTTCCAGGTTGTACATGTTCCCGCTTTCCAACTGAAATTCTTTCAGAATTTCCCGCATCCTATCCAGAAACCGCACAGCCATGTTTTTGCCATATTCGGTGCTGATGTTGTGTTGATCCTCGGTGAAGTTTCTGATCATCTCGTTGATGCCGTTCACGCCGATGGTGGAGAAATGATTGCGCAGAGTCCCCAAATATCGTTTGGTGAAAGGAAACAGACCGTTGTTCATGTACATCTGCACAACTTTTCGTTTGATTTCCAGGCTATTTTTTGCGTACTGCATCAGTTCTACTGTGCGACTCATGAGGCCCTCTTCATTGCCCTTGTGAAGATATCCCAGGCGGGCGCAGTTGAGAGTCACCACACCGACGGATCCAGTCTGCTCTGCCGATCCGAATAAACTGTTGCCTCGTTTCAACAACTCCCGCAGATCCAGCTGCAGTCGACAGCACATGGAACGCACCATGGATGGCTCAAGGTCGGAATTGACGAAATTCTGGAAGTAGGGTAACCCATATTTGGCGGTCATTTCGAACATCAACAGAGCATTCTCACTTTCCCATGGAAAATCTTTAGTGATGTTGTAGGTTGGAATGGGGAAGGTAAAAACCCGACCTCTGGAATCTCCTTCGGTCATAACCTCGATGTAGGCGCGATTGATCATGTCCATTTCTTTTTGCAGTTCGCCGTAGGTAAATCCCACTTCTTCACCGCCGATTAGTGGAATGGAGTTTTTCAGATCGTCCGGACACACCCAATCGAAGGTGAGGTTGGTGAATGGCGTTTGGGTCCCCCATCGGGACGGCACATTCAGGCTATAGATGAACTCCTGCATGCATTGTTTTACCTTCTCATATGTGAGATCGTCCACCCGAATGAAGGGCGCCAGATATGTGTCGAAGGAGCTGAAGGCTTGGGCGCCGGCCCATTCGTTCTGCAGAGTCCCCAGGAAATTGACCATCTGCCCGATGGCACTGGAAAGATGTTTGGGAGGACTGGACTCCACCCGACCGGCGACACCGTTAAAGCCTTCATTCAGGAGCATACGCAGCGACCACCCAGCGCAGTAGCCGGACAACATATCCAAATCATGGATGTGAAAATCGCCGTTCCGGTGTGCCATGGCCACAGACTCCGGATATATCTTGTTCAGCCAGTAATTGGCCACCATTTTGCCAGAAATGTTGAGGATCATCCCACCGAGAGAATACCCCTGATTGGCGTTTGCATGCACACGCCAATCAAGACGATCTAGATATTCATTTATGGAATTCACCACATCTATGAGGTTCTTCTTGTCCTGCCGAATTTCGCCGTGCTTTTCGCGATAGACGATGTAGGCCCTTGCGGTCTTAAAGAAATTTTCATTAATCAGAACCTGCTCGATGATGTCCTGAATCTGTTCAATGCTTGGCGTAGCGCCCGCCATCTTATGTTTGAGAACCTTCAGCACCTTAAAGGTCAAATGCAGCGCCTCTGCCTCGGAAAACTCGCCGGTTTCCATGCCTGCTTTCTTTATGGCGATCACAATTTTTTCGGCGTCAAAGGCGACCTTCGCTCCATTCCTCTTGAGAACACTTTCCGGATCCGTCGGATCAGCGCGGACATTACTCCCCTGGACAAACATCTTCCCCCTCTCTCATTTATGCGACTTTATTAACAAAAACGAACAGATACACGGGCCTGAAACCCATAAAGACCATTCTGCGAGGAGTCTACATCAGCACTGAACAAAAGTCACCACATTATTGGCCGTCAGCTGCGCGATTTTGATTGATAACGGCGGGAATTTTGAGAGGCCGAGAGCCTCCACAATGTCCTAGCGGAGAGTAAGCTTACCCGTTGCCGCGATCCTAAACAGTCACGGCCATGCCCTATGGTTGAATCCTGTGGAGAGATTTTGAAGATACCTGAAGCACAATATCTTGAACAATTGGTCCTTGAGGCTTTAGAGAGTCTTGAGTCGTCTCTGAATATTTTTCATAAATTCATTGCAAAATTCAACAATTACTCAATTTTGTATAATTGTCGGCAGATGAGCAACATGTCAAAATTATCGGACGCCATTAACAGCGTTTTTTTCAGATGCCCGCGATCCATTCCATGGTTATATTCCTTTGGCAGCAGTGTTGATGGCCTCGACGGCATCCTCGGGGGAAAAAATCTCCCCCAGCAGAATTCCCTCCTGCGCTCCGGGGCCGTAGACCACGGTGAAAGGAATCCCGACCCGCCGCCGCCGTCGGATTATTTCCATCAACTCGTCGTTCCGGTGAGTCATGTCTCCCTCCAGATACTCAACGCCGTGATTCCGTATGGCCTGCTGCACCCTGGCGTCCCCCAGGATTTTGCTCTTGTTATAGAGGCAGGTTGGGCACCAGGCTGCGGTTATGTTGAATATCACCACCCGCTTCGCCGCCACCATTAAGGAAATCCGCCGGGTGAGGTCGCCGCGCCTGCTCTCGGGAATACTCGCCGAATCCAGTCGACTCAGACACCAGGGAAAGACGACCATTCCCAGCAGAAGGGCCGCCCTGGCGTGTTTTTTTATCAGCAGAAGAGTCAGGAGCGAAAATGTAGTCAGATGCGTCCAGAATGTACTCCGGTCCAAGCTATGAGACAGTAGCCAGAAGATCCACAGAAAGGTAATCAGCACGCCGCAGTCGACGATTCTTTTGAAAAACACTCCGAATCTTCCGAGCTTCTGGGGAATCTTTAGGGGAACGAAGAGCGCCACCAGCTGTGGCATGGAAAATCCAGTGGCGATGGCGAAAAATACGGCGCACAGCTGTGGGATGGATCCTCGAAGGGCGAACGCCGCCGCAGTTCCCAGCGCCGGAGCCGTGCAGGGGATGGCCACCAGAGAGGCCATGACGCTGGAGAGAAAGTTTCCCCAGAAAACGCCTCTGTCGCCGCTCATTCTGAATGACGGGGTCGCCGTGGTAATCAGTCCGAAGGAATAGAGTGTCAGGAGAAAGAGATATATGGTCATGATCTCCAAAATCACTGGATTTTGGAAATACATTCCCCAGCCAATCTCCTCTCCGCCAATTTTCATGAGCGCCAAGAAGCCGGTGAAAATCGCGAAACAGCTGTAGTTTCCGGCGACGGAACCAAGAAGTGCCTTCCGAAGGCCGAAGGATTTCAGCTTCATCAGCAGAACCGGCAGCACACAGGGCATTAGATTAAGAATGAATCCCCCCAGCAGCCCCAGCAGCAGGAAAAACCAGAGGCTGTCGCTGACGGGGGATTTTTCCGGCGCATGGTCGAAAATTATTGAAATATTTTTCGTAACGATGGCGCATATGTTCCGACAGATGTGGCACTCTACGTTCAGCTGTAGCAAATTATCGGCGACGTCGGGATTCTCGATGGCGACGGAGAAATCCATCCGACAGCCGGAGCCGCCGATTTTCTCATAATTCTCCGGGCCTCGGAAATCTTTTAAATTTTTCAAGACAATTGGCGAGATATGCGGCCTGTCGGAGAGCTTCCAGCCATCCGGCAGCGAAATGCTCAGCCGACCCACGAAAGTCTGGCCGCACAGACGACTCTTGTCGACGGATATCCGGAGTTCCTGTGGCGGAAGCGTCGCCGCAACGGCGCAGCATAGCGTCAACAAAATAAATATTCTCTTTTTCGCAAAAACTTTCATAGTAGTAAATAATTAACAAAAATTATCTATGATGGACCATGGAGGATAGTAACCCCGATGGAGAATATGCGCAACCGAGAGAGTAACGTGCAGAAATTGCAGGGAAAGCTGCTTTTGTCTACTTCCTCAATTTCGAATGAATATCTGAAGAAGACCATAATTTTTGTGTGCGACCATGGCAAAAATGGGGCAATGGGTGTGATAATAAACAAGCTGGTCCCCAACATGAGCGTCCGCTGTATTCTAGAGAAACTCCACATGAACACAGATGGCGTGGAGGATCTAGAAATTCATTTTGGCGGTCTTGACGAGATGGATCGCTGCTTCGTCGTCCATTCCAGCGACCACATGGCGCCCGGGAGTAAATTGATCATGGAGGGACTCGCCATATCCACCGACGAGGACGTGCTTGGAATAGTGAGCTGCGCCACTCCCAAAAGAAAAATGCTGTGCATGGGATGCTGCATATGGACTCCAGAGCAACTGGAGAGCGAGGTTACCGGCGGCCAATGGATCGCCGTGGATGGCGATGAGAAATTGATATTCGACGACCCGCGGGAGGACAAATGGAACGCCGCCCTGTCGAAAATAGGCTCCAGCACGAATCTTTTCTCCCACATAGAGGGAAGCGCCTAGACGGCGAACAAAATCTTTGCGAAACGGCAGCATTCCCTATGTTACAGCAGGCTTCGTTACCAATTTTCCATAGCATGCCTTGCGGCCGGCGCAACAGAACGCATATCCAAAGGACGTTTGATAGCAGACGGGGAATTTATTTGAAAAAGACCGTTGCTCAATGATGTATTTTTCACAACACAAGAACGAAGAAGAACGCCACCCAGGAGCGCACAGATGCTTGTGTCTCAGTGCAGAATCGCAATGTGCTTGACGTACACAAGCACCCAAGCGGCGGACACGACGAAGTCGATTGCGAAAAAAGCACTTTAGGCAACGATCTCTCCTGATCTCATCAGGATACTGCTACTGTGTCGTCGGGAGCTCGGCGGAGCGATCTAAAAGCATTTATCAGCTATCAATCTAGATTGCTCCGTCGTTTTGTTTAGTGTGATAACAAAAACCTGAGCTAACAGCAGCGCAGTTTTGAAGATGGCGGCTATGCAAAATGTTCTGCCAAAACTCCCCCGGCACGAAACTGGGCATTAGCGCGCTCTGCGGTTGCCCAGGATCTTTGAGCCGTCAGAGGCCGGCAGTGTTTCTTCTCACAGTTTTAATCTTTTTCAAGGTTTCCTTAGAAAAAGAAATTTTGTACTCTTTAACAAGCTGCTTCCTCAGAATGAAATCCGCGTTGCTTCTATCGATGTCAGCACATTGAATGATTATATCAATTAAATTGTGCCCGCTGCTGTCGCGAGTTTTT
>JAITAU010000010.1 GCA_031283965.1 Holosporaceae bacterium
ACAAATCCGCCGAATGGCCCCGCGCTGCTCCGCCCCTCGTTTAGAGGAAAGGGCAGAGAGGATCGCAGGCGAAGCGGGGCCCCCGCCGTCCTGTGACGACGAGAAGCCCTGAATTATCGGAGAAAATTTTTCCCTCCGTTTAGATGAAAGAGCGGAGAGTATCGGAGGCGAAGCGGGGCCCCATCGCCGTCCTGTAACGGCGAGAAGCCCTGCGTTATCGGAGAAAATCTCCCCCGTTTAGATGAAAGGGCAGAGAGTATCGCAGGCGAAGCGGGCCCACCGCCGTCCTGTGACGGCGAGAAGCCCTGAATTATCGGAGAAAATCTCCCCCCTTTAGATGAAAGAGCAGAGAGTATCGCAAGCGAAGCGGGGCCCCACCGCTGCTCAGACGACTGTGAAACAAATCCGCCGGACGGCCCAGCGCTGCTCCGATGACTGTGAAACAAATCCGGCGAATGGCTCCGCGCTGCTCCGCTCCCCGTTTAGATGAAAGGGCAGAGAGTATCGCAGGCGAAGCGGGGCCCATCGCCGTTCTGTGACGGCGAGAAGCCCTGAATTATCGGAGAAAATCTCCTCCGTTTAGATGAAAGGGCAGAGAGTATCGCAGGCGAAGCTGGGGCCCATCGCCGTCCTGTGACTACGAGAAGCCCTGAATTATCGGAGAAAATCCCTCCGTTTAGATGAAAGGGCAGAGAGTATCGCAGGCGAGGGGGCCCTCGCCGTCCTGTAACGGAGAGAAGCCCTGAATTATCGGAGAAAATTTCTCCCTCCGTTTAGATGAAAGGGCAGAGAGTATTGCAGGCGAGGGGGCCCCCGCGATGCTCTGCTATCGGTGAAACAAATCCCCCGGATGGCCCCGCGCTGCTCCGCTCTCCGTTTAGATGAAAGGGCAGAGAGTATTGGAGGCGAAGCGGGGCCCCGCCGTCCTGTGACGACGAGAAGCCCCGAATTATCGGAGAAAATCTCCCCGTTTAGATGAACTCGTCGACAATGTTGGCGGTGGTTTGTTTGCCGATTTTGTCGTAGTTTTCCTTCAGCCACAGGTCGGCGGACTTTCTCCCGGCGTTGAACAGATGCTCCAGGAATACGATGTCCGTGTTCAGCTTCGAAGACCACCCGAGATCCTGAAAAGTCGCCTCATCCTCGATCAGATGGACGTGGAGCCTTTTCATGCTGCCGGGCTTCACGAGACCGTCGTCTATCAGCTTGCTGATGAAATGAATGGAGCGCATCTCCCTCACGATGGAGGTGTTGTTGGTGATTTCATTGAGACGATCGCCGATTTCAGAGGCCGTAATCGGTAATCTCGGCCTGTGGGTAGGATTCAGCTTTATGATCATTATGTCCGCCGTCTCGCATTCGTATATCAATGGCGCAATCACCGGGTTTCCGATGAATCCGCCGTCCCAATAATAGTCGTTCTTCACCATGACGGCCGCGTACATGGTTGGCAGACAGGCTGTGGCCAACAGAGCCTCTGTGCAGAGATCTTTGTTGGAGAATACCTTCAGCTTCCCGGTGTAGACGTGGGTTGCGGCCAGAAAGATCTTGACGTCATTGAAATCCTTCAGCTTTTCGAAGTCAAACAGCTCTTCCACCACGTCCTTCAGCGGATTAGTGCCAAATGGGTTCATTTGGTATGGGGACATGATCTTGCTGAGAAAATCGAACATCAAAAATCCCGGGGAGTTGTGCATCGTATATTTATGGGCGAGGACGTCCAGAAATCCCGGCTTGAAGATGCTGTTTTTGCCCTTCTCGGACATCACGCGCCAATATTTATCCAGCAGCTGGCGTCCGCCTTCGTTTCCGCCGGTCATGATGCCCTGAGCCGTGGCGACGGCGTTCATGCCGCCGGCGCTGGTGCCGGAAACGCCTTCAATTACTATGTCTTTTTCCTCTAGGAGCCGATCGAGCACGCCCCAGGTGTAGGCTCCGTGGGCGCCGCCGCCCTGCATGGCAATCGCTATTGCCTTCTTCTTCTTGGGTGCGCCGCCACCGGAGACTGCGCCGTTGTTTTCTTTTGTCATATTACCGTTCTCCACTTCAATAACATATTGGAATTCTATCTCATGAAAGTTAAGAAATGATTAAAAAGACGATTTTTATTGTTTTTTTCGAAAATTTTATTTGATCCACTGCGCCTCAGCTCCTCGGCGGAATAGAAATGCCAAAGCTCCTCCATTGGTTGGGTCTCTTGCGCTGTCGCGGGCATGCATTCGTAATGCTGGCTGGTACCAACGCAGTCGGTCGATTCGAAATTTTTGCACCTGTGGAGTTTTCCAGATGGAATTGCTGATTATTTGGACATGATTGTCGATGTTTTTGGTCTCACAATTCTATCTAAAGTTATAATTTCTCCAATTATGACGCGACTTTTAGTTTATATATAGAAAAATAAAATTTATCTATTGACATACAAGTTACATATAATTATACATTGTGGGAAGCTAGTTTTATGAATATAAAGGGGGATAAATATGAAGAACATAATAATCGCGTCGGTTCTGGCGCTTGGTTTAACAAACGTGAGCGCGGTTGACCTTAATGAGGCGTACTATGCAGGAGACTGCAAGAATTGTTTCCCGATAACCCTCCGGTGGAGTTATGGTTGTCGTGAAACAATATGTGTGACTGGCGATATGACCATCGGGCAGTTGCGGAAACAAGAAGAGCTATTGCGTGATGAAGAGTATTACGCATATAACGCTTATTTTTATTGTAAGTGCACAGAGTTGTCCGATAATAACGCTACTTTAAATAGTTACGGTATCGGCGGCGAAGCCTTTATTAATGTTGGGCTGATACCACAACGACCCTAGGGATAACTTTCGTCGCAGGCACTTTGAGTGCCTAAAGGTCGAGCATATATAGAACAGGTTACCCCGTCGCAGCCGGCGGCGGGGTGTTCGTTTATGATTCCGCGCGTTTCCGGCGGAAAAAATCATGCCGTGATTAAAATTACATTAACCCTGCAATGGTAACATCGGTCGAAGCACATTGCCAAAAATTGGAGACGGGGGATTATGGTCGGAGATGCAGGGATTATCCAACAAAAGTAAGAAAATTAGGGCGAAAGCCCGGACAGATTCCACCGTGAAGCCTCCTGACAAGATCAAGGACGCCGCCGCCGGCCACAGGTTGAGATTGAGGAACAAATTTCTGCTGCATCCGAAAAATATACATGATTATGAGCTGATGGAGATGCTGCTTTTCTGCGCCTTCCTGAGAAAGGACACGAAACCCATGGCGAAGAATCTGTGCGGCCGCTTTAGATCCCTTCGCCGCATCATCTTCGCCGAAGCAGACGAGATCGAGAGTCTCAAAGGGCTCGGGAAGACCACATCCTTCCTGATGCGCCTGCTGAGGGAGATTTTTTCCCGAATGCTGCTGGAGCAGCTCTCCGACAGCCCTGTCGTCGCCTCCAGCTCCCACGTCTGCGACTACTACAAGAACATCCTGGGGATTCTCAAGAAGGAACAGCTGCGCATAATGTTCCTAAATAACAAAAATAGACTCATTTCTGAGGATGTTTTGCAGGTGGGTACCATCAACCACACCTCCATATACCCACGGGAAATACTCCAGATGGCGTTGGAATGCGGCGCCAGCGCCATCATCATGGTGCACAACCATCCCAGCGGCGATCCGGAGCCGTCCCGGCAGGATGTGCTCATCTCCAGGGCTCTGCGAGACATAGCCCAGAAGCTTGACGTAACGCTGCTGGATCACCTGATAGTGGGGAAGAACAACGTGATTTCCATGAAGGACAAGGGGTTCATCTGACGAATACGCCGGCGGCAAGCGTGGTCAATCTTCCTCGGAATGACAACCAATTTTTTGGGCGATATATTTTGCCCATATGTCCGGCCGCCGTTTTCGCGTTATTTCCCTGGATTGATTTTCCCGAAATTCATCCATTTGCTGATGATTCCCGGAGAGCAGAACTTCCGGAGCCGACAATTCCTTGAAGATCCGCGGCTTTGTGTATTGATGGTGCTCCAGAAGATTGTCAGAAAATGACTCGTGGATCAGTGATTCGCCGTTGCCCACCACCTCCGGCAGCAGACGGACGCAGCCTTCGATCATGACCATGGCGGCCGCTTCGCCACCCAGCAGCACAAAATCTCCGATGGAGACCTCCTCGAAGGAATAAAACTCCAGGATGCGCTGATCCACCCCTTCGTAGCGGCCGCAGAGAGCGGTAATTCCAGGGGAATTCGCCATTTCCACCAGATCCGACTGCCGAAATGGCCTTCCTCGGGGTGAAAAATAGATTCTGCGCATGTTTCTGTCGACATCCGACAGAGAATCAAAGGCTTTTTCGAAGACCAAAGGCGAGAGAATCATGCCGGAACCGCCGCCGCAGGGAGAGCCGTCAATGCGGTCGGATTTGACGGGGAATCGTTTGAGATCGATGAGATTCAGCTGCCATCTGCCCTCCAGCAACGCCTTTCCCACGATGGAGACGCCGAGATTCCCCGGGAAAGCGTCCGGAAAAATGGTGAAAACATTCGCCCGCCACGTCATTTCCGAAATCCCTCGAATGCTGCCCGGGTCATGAGAATTTCGCCCTCGGCGTTCGGAAAATTTTCCCGTGTGAAGGGCACGAAAAACGCCTCTTCTCCGTAGGATATCTCCAGTAGATCTCCGGCTCCGTAGTTTTGCACCCCAAGGATTTTGCACCTCAGATCGGAGTCCATGACAGCCACCTCCCGGCCCACTAGATCGCAGAGGTAGAATTCGCCCGGGGCCGTCGCCGGAAGGTCGTCGCGTTTCAGGTAAAAACATTCGTTTTTCAAGGATTCGGCGGCGGTTCTGTCGGCGACGCCGTCGATGGCGATAATGGCTCTGGATTTTTCCAGGAATCGCAGAATTCTGAATTGGAACTTCCGACCGTCTTGGGAATATACGATCCGATGGTCGGGCAGATTCTCCGAGAAAAGCTGCGCCCGCAAACTGCCGCCAATGCCAAACGCTCCGACAACACGCAGAACTTTTATCAAGCTACTCGGCGGCCGCTGACGCGGCTGCGGCCTCCTGCTGGGCCTTCAATCTCTCCTGAGCTTTTTTCTTGGGAGCGGATTTCTTCGGCGTTTCGGAGATGGTAGGCTTGGCGCACAGATCCAACCGACTCAACAGCAGCGCCACACGCTCCGAAGCTTTGGCTCCCACCGAAAACCAATACTTGATTCTTTCGGAACTGGCCACTAGGCGCTTCGGATTCTCCTGGGGCAAAAACGGATCGTAGGATCCCACCCGCTCCAGGAAAGCACCGTCTCTGGAGCAACGAGAATCCGCCACCACCATCCGGTAGAAGGGATGCTTTTTTGCTCCACCGCGAGCCAAACGAATTCTTAGGGCCACAAAAATCTCCACACCTTAGAACCACCACTTTTAGCAGAATAATCGGCGAAAGTCCAGAGGAAAGAAAGCGTGTACTCGCAGCCTCCATCGGGATGGCGGCGCGGATGTGCTGCGTCTACGACAGTGATTTGATCCGTGCGAAGCTACAAAATTTGCAGTTAGTATATTGAAAAATAATGAAAATGAAAAAAATACTTGTTTTTTATCGGAGAATGTATGACCATAAAACCGTGGTTCAGTGCAAAAAGCAGTCGCCATTTGGGATCTACCTTTTCTGGTATTTCTTCCATCGGATCCTGGAAGGGATCTTCAGGTAACATTCTGCGATTCAGAGTCGCGCTCCGAATAAGTATCCGGAAAGATCTGATTCCTAAGAAGCGTCTAGTCTAAAAACATAACGGAGGCAAATGTGCTTAATTTGTTGAAGCATTTTAGTGCCAAAAGAGAGGATTACTTCTTTGCATATCAAGGAATTAACGCTCCCCAATGGACTCACTGTAAATATGAAGCCCTCTCAGAGGAGGGGTTTCAGAAGAACGTGTTCGTCTTCAGGGCCGTCAACCTCATCTCCCGAAATGTCGCTTCCATCCCAATGGCTCTGGCGGATCAGGAAAGACTGAAAAAGGGAAAAATCGTCTCGGAAATGCTGCGGAGGCCAAACGGTTCCCAAACTGGGAATTCGTTTTTCGAGAATGTGGTGAACTATCTGCTGATTTCTGGAAATGCCTTTGTGCACCAGAGCGGCGATAGCGAATTGCAGTGCCTGCGCACCGACCGCGTTCAAATAATTCCCAACAAATCCAAAACCGCCGTCAATTCGTACGTCTACGTCGTGGATTCATCTAGATTTTCTATGGAAAAGGACGAGGTCCTCCATCTGAAACTCTTCAATCCATTGAATGATTGGTACGGATTCAGTCCGCTGCAGGCGGCTTTTCGGGCCATAGACCAGTACAACGGAATCTCCAACCATAATTTGGCGATTCTCCAGAACGGCGGCCGGCCGTCCGGGTGCTTGACCGTAAAAAATACGGAAAATCTCACGGATGAACAGCGGGCGCAGCTGCTGTCGGACATTCAAAACGCCTACACCGGAGCCACCAAGGCCGGCAAAGTGATGGTGCTGGAGGGAGGTTTTGAATGGCGGGAAATGGGGCTCTCCCCAAAGGATCTGGATTTTGATTCCGGTCGCAGCATGTCTGCGCTGGAGATTGCCCAGGCCTTCGGAGTGCCGCCGGTGCTGATGGGGATCCACGGAGACTCGGCCTTCAGGAGCTACAAGGAGGCGAGGCTGCATTTTTGGGAGGACACGGTGCTGCCGATGGCGGAATTTATTCGCCTCGAGTTCAGCAATTGGCTTTCCAAGAGGTTTAATGAACAGATGGAGATAATCTTCGATTTGGATGCAGTCCATGCACTGATGTCCAGGCGAGAGAGTCTATGGAACAAGGTGTCGAACGCGGATTTCCTCACCATCAATGAAAAAAGAGAGATCTTGGGGTATCCGCCCATAAAAGAATAGGGGTAAATATGAAATTTTTAACGCCGTGTCAGCATTTTAAGTCCCTCTGCGACGACGGAGAAATCTCCGGCTACGCCAGCGTATTTAGAGTGGCGGATGGATGCGGAGATGTGGTGAAAAAAGGGGCGTTTAAAACGGCAGTAGCCGATTTTAAAGCCGGCAAAAAGCCGAAACTGCTCTGGCAACACGATATAAATTCTCCCATAGGAGTGATCGAGGAGCTGCGGGAGGACGACTACGGACTTTTTATCCGGTGCCGTCTGCTGCTGGAAATACCCAGAGCAATGGAAGTCTATCACCTGCTGAAAAATAAGGCCATCGATGGATTTTCCATCGGCTACCGCATAAGGGATAGCTATCACTGCAATAACCATCAGTATCTCACAGATGTGGAGCTGCTGGAAATCTCAGTGGTGACCTTCCCGGCCTGCGGATCGGCGCTGGTGGACGATGTGAAGAACGATCGGAACGTTCTGCTGAGCATAAGGGCATTATCAAACAAAATAAAAAGGAACTTTAGATGAACAGAGAAATACAAGAGGCAATTTCAGAATTAAACGGAAGCATAGACGATTTCATCGGAAACAGGGGAATGGTCGCACCCGAAGCGATGAATGCCACGAAGGCCATGCCGCTGTCGGAGAATTTGCACGGCGATTCCCACATGAAATCAGACTTTGGCGATTACATTCGCCGCGGCGTGGACAATTTCCTCACCAAATCCATGAGCGACGGAAGCGGCGAGAGCGGCGGACATCTGGCGCCCCAGGAAATCGCCCTGCAGGTGAACGAGAAATTAAAATTTCTCTCGCCCATGAGGCGCATCTCCCACATCGTTACCATATCCACGAATTCCATCGATATGCTGGTGGATTCGAAGCTGCCTGAGGCCGGTTGGGCGGCGGCTAGCGAGAATGAGAGGGAAGAGACCGACGCTCCGGAAATCAAGAAAATCAAAATACCGGTCCACGAGATTTTTGCGAAACCGAAGGCCAATCAGCGACTGCTGGACGATTCCCAGATCAATGTCGAGGAATGGCTGATGACAAAGGTCGCCGAGAAGATTGCTGCTCTGGAGAACGACGCCTTCGTGAACGGAGACGGCGACAACAAGCCCAGCGGTTTTCTGAACTGCGAATCCGCCGAGGGAGAAAAGCGGGACTTCGGGAAGTTGCAGCATTTCTACACCGGGGCCGCCGGCAGTCTCGGCGCCAACGGCGACGCCGTCAACACCCTCATCGACATGGTCTGCTCCCTGCGGCCATTCTACGTGAGGAATGCGAAGTGGGTCATGTCCCGGTCTGCGCTGGCGGGAATCAGGAAGCTGAAGAACAAGGAGGGCATGTGCCTATGGCAGCCGTCGCTGATGGAATCCAGTCCGTCAACGTTGTTGGGCTATCCGGTGGTGCTGGATGACGACATGCCGGCGGTGGCCGACGATTCCACATCAGTTGCCTTCGGGGACTTCTACTCCGGATACCAGATTGTCGATCGACAGGGGCTGAAAATCCTGCGAGATCCGTACACCTCTAAGCCGTTTGTGGAATTCTACGTCACCAAACGCACCGGCGGCAACGTGGTGGATTTCGACGCCATCAAGTTGCTTAAGTTCGCGTCAAAACCAGAATAGAATAATAGGAGAAGAGCATGATACAGCTGAATCTAATTGAAAAGCCATCGAAGGAAATCATATCGCTGGAGGAGACCAAAAATTACCTGCGCATAGACCATGATTTTGACGACGTTCTGATTCTTAATTTGATAAAATCCACCCGCGAAGCCGTCGAATCAATAATTCAAAAGTCAATTGTGAAGCAAACATGGGAATACGTACTCACCAGCAGTTCCATTTGGGAACAGGGATTCTACGGCGACGATTATCCCAGCGTTTTTGGCGATACCATGAGGATTCCGCTGCCGAAGCCGCCCATCATAAAAGTGGTGAGCGTGACCGTTGGGGAAGATGAGCTGGAGAAACGGAGGTATTCCATCGAAAGGATGGACAGCAAATTTTGTCTCCACATCAAGGACAAAAAACTCTTCAACCGTCGCAACAGAACGGTGATAAAAATCAAATACGAAGCTGGAATCGCCGATAATGTGGAGAATATTCCCTATCAGCTGAAGTTGGCGAATTTGATGCTGGTGGCGACGGCCTATCAGGAGCGTTTTTCCTACGGTCAAAGCGGCTTAATCTCCAAGGGAGTGAAGCAGCTCCTCAGTCCGTTTCTTAATTTGAGATTTTTTTAGGAAGACGATGTTTAGGAAATTATTCAACACCAAAGTACGGGTGGAAGCGCTGGAAAAGCACCTGTCGGACAGCAATTTATGGATTTCGGAATACAAACCATGGAAGGAGGTTTGGGCCTCCATCACCATCAAGGACATTTCCGCTCGGAGGACATTGTATCTCTTCGCCCTGAAATGGACCGTGGACTTCCCGAGGGAGTTTCGCGTCGTTCTAAAGGATAAAATCTTCCTTCCAACTCAATTCCCCGTCGTGGAACCGGCCAACGATCTGGTTCTATTTCACGCCACCCTCAGCTAATCAATGAAAGTTGGATCGTCGGGTCCCGCTTTTCACATCGCACACAACGCCACAGCAAAGAATAGGAGAGCCAATGTTACCCTGGGATTTCGGCATCGTTAATGCCATAAAAAAAGAATTGAATCTTGCGATTTTTCCATCTAAACCTCCGAAGGAGCTTAAAAAAACGCCATACCTGATTTTTGAATTGAAAGATATTCTGCAGGGAAAAAATCTCATGTCTAGAGTGGAATTTTTGATAAGGATTGTGGATGAGGAGGAAATAACCGGCGCCTCCTTCGAGGTGTTGAGATCCCTAAATAAGATCATCAGCAAGGAGCTGACGTTGTCGCAGGAAAATGTTGTCATCGGATCTGCAAAAATAAAAATAAATTCCGTTGCAAACAAGGAAAATAGCCTTATATTAACTCTGGTGGCAATGCTGCAGCTGAAGGCAGTTTACGAAGATGAGTGATTTTATGGAAAATACCAAGGAAAATGAAAAGGATTCGACCGAAGATTTAGCGGAATATTTGGAGCGTTTGTCGAGGACAACGCCCACAACCATGCCGGAATGGATGAACTGAGATGAGCGAATCAAATTTAATACT
This sequence comes from Holosporaceae bacterium, assembly GCA_031283965.1. Classification (GTDB taxonomy): domain Bacteria; phylum Pseudomonadota; class Alphaproteobacteria; order UBA3830; family UBA3830; genus JAIRZM01. The sequence goes on from JAITAU010000010.1 coordinate 10,028, forward strand.
GGGAGTCGCTGGATTGCCTCCGGAGAGCGCGAGAAATTGCGTGCAGGAGCTGTCCCCCATCTCCAACGGGGAATTCAGAAAATCCATCAACGGAAATCTGCTGTTCCTGGAGACCACCGAGCGCAAGCGCTACCGGAGCGTGGTGACGTGTCGGGACGTGAATTCGCCGCTGGTGGATGGAATTTGGGTGGGCTCCCAGATATTGGTGGGCTGCATCCAGAATCTGTGGCAGGCCGTCAATCCCGGAGATCTGAAAGTGCGCTTGATTCGGCCGGCGGTGGCCGGTTCCATCTGCGCCGTGAATAATTTCGGCGATCCCATAAAGTTTCGGTTGAGCGACAACGAAGTTGAGCTCCACAGACGGTGTGAGGAGAAGATATTCATCTGCTTTCGGCCATGGCTGACCATGAGGGTCGTGGATTTTTCGCTGGAGACCGACGAGTGGAAGATGAACTGCGGCTGGAGATTGGTGTTGGAGGAGATCTAGGTATCGCCAACAATTCCTGCTTTGTTGGTATTTTTATCGTTGCTTTTCTGCTCAGATCCTCATGTACGTTAGGACTGCGGTCCTGCGCAAAAAACGTCTCGAAAATACTCAAAAAATCAGATTTGTTAACGATACCCAGACGACCCGGAGGGGGAATTTCCAGCATTCATCCGAAAAACGACGAAAATTATCCGTTGACATATGTTAGTTTTAGTATACAACGTTAGACGTAACTAACTATTAGAGGATTTAACATGAGCGTTTTGGAACTGTCCGTTGGGGAATCTGCGCAGATCTCTGGATTTGCGAACCAAAAGGCCGCCTGCGCCTCCCAATCCATGGGGCTGTGGGAAGGTCAGCGCATTCAAATCGCTCACAAATTCGGCGCCGTGGTCATTAACGTGAATTTTCGAACCGTCGCCATCAGCAAAATTTTGGCCAAGGAAATCTATGTTTCACTGTGACCGTTGTCCCTTCAAAAGGGAATGCAATATCGTGCTGGCGGGCAATCCGAACGTGGGAAAATCGTCGATTTTTCATATGCTTTCGGGAAAATACGCCGAGGTCAGCAACTATCCCGGAACGAGCGTTGCCATGGCGAAGGCCAGGATTCATTCGGGGATATTGATGGACACTCCGGGGATTTACGGCCTCGGCGACTCTCAGGTGGAGAAGATAACGAAGGAATATATGGACAAAGCCGACGTCGTGGTCAACGTCGTGGGCGCTCTGACCATCGACCGAGACCTGTTTCTCACAAAGCAACTCATGGAGATGAATTGCCGACTGATACTGGTGGTGAATCAAATCGACGAGGCGGAGAAGAGGGGGATTTCCATAGATTGCGAGGAGTTGTCCAGGACTCTTGGGGTTCGAGTCGTGAAGACTGCTGCCATCAAGGGCGTCGGTCGCCGCGAACTTATGGATGCGTTGCAAAACTTCACCATAAATCTCTGCGCCATGCCCAATGGCAGCGCAAATGTTGGGGAGATTCTGGGAAAATGCATTGCAACGCAGCGGGCAAAACCATGTCTATCCAGAAAAATAGATGGACTGCTGCTGAATCCCATAGTCGGACTGCCGGTGGCGGCGTTGGTTTTATATGCGCTCTTTAAGGTGCTGGGAGTGATCGTTTCCGGGCATGTGGTGGATTATCTCGTCTCGAATATCGATGAATTTTACGTGCCGATGGTGGCGAAATACACCGCCCGTTTCTTCGGAGATAGTTTTTTCTCGAAAATCCTGAGCGGAGAGTTTGGAATATTCACCATGGTGGTCAAGATGGTCTGCGGAATCCTTCTGCCGCTGATAGCGGGATTTTACGTGGTCATGTCGCTGCTGGAGGATTCCGGCTACATACCGAGACTGACCGTCCTGACCAACAAATTTTTCAACTTTTTGGGATTAAACGGCGACGCGATGATACCGATGCTTCTGGGACTCGGATGCGGGGCCATGGGAACCATTTCCACAAGAATTCTCGGCGCGGAGAAGGAAAAGATCATAGCAACGGCGCTCGTCGGCATAGGCGTTCCCTGCGCCGCCCAACAGGGGATCATCATCGCTCTCCTGGCTTCTCGAAACGACGCCGGCGTTTGGTTTACCTATGTCGCCGTGATGCTGGCGGTGACGACGCTCTGCGGGATGGCTCTGAATTTTCTCATAAAGGGGGACAATTCGAATTTCGTAATCGACATTCCTCCGCTGCGGATTCCATCCCTCAAAAATTGTTGTCGGAAAACAACCCACAGAGTGCGAGATTTCATTGGCGAGTCCTTGCCCATATTTGCCCTGAGCTCCGTATTCATAACGACGCTCAATGAATGTGGAGCTCTGAGGCGAATTCAGCTGAGCCTCTCTCCGATCGTTGAAAATCTACTGCACCTGCCGAGGGAATTTTCGGACATTTTTGTGATGGGAATCATTCGAAGGGATTTTGCTTCGGCGGGGGTGTTTAATATGTCCGAAAATCTGCTGACGACCAACGCCAAGATTCTCACGGCCACTGTCGTTGTGAGTCTGTTCGTCCCCTGCATAAACGCCGTCGTTGTGATTCTGAAGGAAAGAGGGTGGCGGATGGCGCTGGCGCTGTGGACGGGCGCGTTCATCATCTCCATCGCCGTCGGTTCTGTGCTGACAAGAAGCCTGGAGGCGCTGACCAATGTCTGATTTATCGCCGAGCCAGGAAAATTACCTGAAGGAAGTATACATAGGCGTGAGCCGGAGCGGATACGCCAAGATGACGAGAATCGCAAAGGCGCTGGGAGTGAAGAAATCTTCCGTAAACGCCGCGATGAATCTTCTGTCCGAGAGAGAGCTGATAAATTACGCCCCCTACAATCAGGTCACCATGACGGAGCGGGGAAAAGAAATCGCCGAAAAGCTGCTTCTCAAATACGAAACGATGATCGGTTTCTTCACGGAGATTCTAAAACTGGAGCAGGCCGAGGCGATTGAAAATTCCTGTCGAATGGAGCACATAATGTCGGAAGAATTGTTCAAAAGAATCACGATGTTCTATGAATTTACGAAAAAGCTCCACGCCGACAATCCGAAATACGCGAAACAATTCGATGATTTTCTCAAAAGCAGCGGGAAAATCTCCGATAAACGCCCCAAGGATCTGCTGATGTGACGACGATTTTGTTGCCTTAGGCGCAGTTTTCGGTATGTCGTCGCTGGCTTTCGGTGTAGGCCAGGTAGAGGGTGCTGGGCACCAGGATGAGAGCGCCGATGATGGCGTTTATTCCGGGAATTTCCGCGAAAAACACAAAGGCAAAAAAGGCGCTGAAGAGGAATTCCACGTATCGGTAGGGCGCCAACGCCGAAAGATCCGTGGCGCTGAAGGCTTTGAATATGAGATATTGCATCATATTCCCGTTGAAGCCCAGCAGCAGCAGCATGGTCAGCTCGAAGGTCGTGGGGGCGTTCCACACCAGCAGCGTCGGCCCCAATGTCAGGAGGCTGGCCACCAAAGCGAAGTACAGCAGCATGGTGATTCGGTCCTCTTTGTCGACGATTTTCTTGATCATGACGTCCTGCACCGCGAATAAAAACGAAGACGCGATCGGCGCGGCGTAGAGCCATTTGAGGGAGGAGGATGTGCCGCTGTCGTACATGGTTATGAAGGCCAATCCCACAAAGCCCACGACGGTGGCTCCCCATCGCGGAAGGGGGACGGACTCTCCCAGAAAGACGATGGACAGCATCAGCACAAACAGCGGAATTGTCCACAGAATGGCCACCACCTCCACCAGAGGCAGATGGATGACGGAATAGGTGTAGAGGAAAAAACTTACCGCGCCGAGAACGCCCCTCAGGACGTTGAATCCCAGCTGCTTGGTGCGGAATATCTTCAACCCTCTGGAGGCCACAAACGGCAGAAGAGTGACCAATCCGAAGAAGAACCGGAAGAAAATCACCTCCATGGCGTCCAGTCTCTGGCCCATGAATTTCGCGACGACGTCGTTCAGGCAGCTGACCGCCATCATCATAAGCAGAAAAAACACGCCGCGACGATAGCCGCTCCAGTGGGAAATCATAGGTCCTCACAATTTAGCCGGAAGGCGATCGTACAGCATTTATAGGAAAAAGGAAAGAAAATGAAACTAATATTCGACTGGAGCGATTCGTTCTACGAAGAAAAAACCGTGTGGCGGAGCGACGTCGAGATGATCGCGCTGGAAATATCCCAGAAGGAGAGCGGCTTCGCCTCGGCTCGGGTGCTGCTGGCCTCGGGAAACGCCGAGGAACTGCTGAGCAAGAAATACGCCAAAATCGGCGTCCAGTCCGCCCCCAATTCCGCCGTCAGGTTGCTTTTCGCCGGTCGACTGGTGGCTTTCCCGCTGAGTCTGGGAAATTCCAGCGTGGAATTGGAACTAATCGCCGAGCCGGACGACCATCGGCAACAGCTGAGGGAATTTTCCCGGGAAAACGCGATTGAGTACCAAAAAATCGATAAGCACGCGCCGGAGCAGCAAAAAATCATCTTCGACGAGCTGTTTTTCTCCGAAAGGGACATGGATAATCCCACGATTTTTCTGGAGGGCGGCGACAGTCTCTTCTACTGGGATATGAGGAGCGGAAAGTTGTCTTTGTCCGGCATAAACCGCGGCGCCGAAAACATCGATCTGGACGGCGGCGATATTCTGGAGGATTCCATGAGGGTGAGGATCGCCCGCGAGCCCTACGGCCGAATCAATCTGAGTCTGTCCGTCAGCTGGATTCAGCAGGTATCCGGGATCATCGACCTCTATCCCATGATGGCGCAAAAGTTTGATCAGCGCCTGGTCAACTCCTTTACGGACATGAAAACCGGCCTGGAGCACATCTTCAAAATCTCCCACAGGAACGGCTACGCGCCGCTCCGCTGCGGCATTCGGCGGATCAATCCCAACACCGCCGGCATTTTGAGCGCGCATCCGCTGATATCTCAGGATTTTCATGTGCAGAAGGACCAATCGTCTCCCCGGATAAAGGTGAATTTCCGGAGGTTTTACTTCGACGGGGAGCTGCTGCTGGCCTGGAATTATCGCCAGAAGAGGACGGAAGTCGCCCGGGTGAAGGTCATGAACGGAAAACGCCCCGACGGCCGGGAGAAAAATCTTTTCCTGCGGCTCAACGCCGTGCAGACGCCGCGCCAGTATCCCGTCTGGAATTATTTCACCTACTACGGCTGCGGCCAGAAGGTCCTCCACCGGGGGAGCGTCTTCGAATGCATGGACGGCCACGTCTCCGGCCGAGAATTTCAGGAGGCCAAATGGAAATTTCTGAAGAAAATTCCCGACGCCCTGAGGGACGACGCCAGCAGTTCGTTTTTCGCTACGAATCGCGGAAAAAACGCCCTGAGATACGCCCTTCGGAAAGCAGCCGCCCTGGCGAACTATTCCTCCCGGTATGTGGAGATGGATTTCTGCGTCGACGCCAACAGATTCCTATGGGCCACCGTCAACGATCAGGTCGTCATCCGGGACGGCCGTTTTCCCGGCGGATCCATGGGCGGAAAAATCATAGGAACGAAATTCACCGCCAGCGCCGACCGGAAGATCATGAAAATCACCATCGGCTGCCGCGTTGACGCCGCCGCAGAAGATTATCTGGAGAAGGTTTCCGCCTACAATCCAGATATTCGGGAGGACGACAGCCGGCTCAATCCCGGGGACATAGTCACCGACGTCGAGGTGAAAAATCCGCCGGAGGAGCAGGCGGCTCGCCTGGCGCAGGTGCAGGCCAAGGATGTGGAGGAGCTGAAGGGCGAGCTGAGAAAGCTGGCCACCAAAATAAAGATCTCGCTGCATCCGCTGAACACCGCCAGAACCATCACCCGGGAGCTGGATCTGCCGGATGTGACGCTCTAGGGGCCCGGAGACACAGTCGCCGTCGTCGGCTCCGGCG
>JAITAU010000049.1 GCA_031283965.1 Holosporaceae bacterium
CCAAAGGCGTTTGAATAATTCGGAATGAGGATTGGTATTATTTGCGCCGCAAACGGCGAGGAATCCAACCCTTAGAGATTGAGCTTTGTACAAAACATCCAGCATATCCGCATGAACAGAAGCGCTGGCCGATGGAAACCAAAATCACACCATGTGAAAACTACTAGAAAACCGGCTTAACGTATCCAATGGTGGATTCGCATTTTGCGAATATATCTTTGTACATGGCGTCGATCAGCGATTTTCCACAGTTCGTGTTGTAGATATCGGACAGAACATCCCGAATGGTCTGAGCGGACGCACCTTCTTTACATTTCATCCATCTTAACACGCTGACGCAGGGCAGATACTCCTCCTTTGGCGCCTCCACGTAGTTCCCCACAGTGACAAAATCTGACGCCCAATTTCCAACTGACAATAAATCAGTTGGAAACACGGCCATATGCCCCACAATTAAGCAAACAAAAGTAATCTTTGGCGCAACATTCACAACATTTCTCCATCAAAACATACGAATAGTATATCAAAAATTGCATCAAACGTCAAACATTCATAACTAATACGCTTCCAACATATTCATGTGTGCAAAATACCACGATAATCTGTATTTATTGTCGGAGCACATTCATAAAATCTATTGCAACCCTGGAGGTCTAGTGATACACTGCCGCGAATTCGTGTGGAGATTTATGATGAAATTCAAAACTGGGTGTGCTGTGGCGGTGTTGTCGCTTCTGTGCGTGGAGTCGAGCTATGGCGGAGCGCTGAAAAAGAGTTTTTCCAAGGACGGTAAGATAGAGAAGGCAGAAGCCGAAGAAACGCAGAAGGAAGCGTCTCCGGAGCAGGACAACAAGAGCACGTCAACGACAGAAAAGAGCGCGGAGACGTCGCCTCCGAAGGAGGATGCCACCAAAGACACCGCCGAGGCTAAAACCGAAACTCCAAAAACTTCTGAGGAAAAGAAAAGGGAGATTGAGGGAGACCCCGTGGTGGCGAGGATAAATGGCAAAAAGGAGATCCGGCGTAGCGAAGTGTTGGACAACATGAAGCGGCTGCCGCCTCAAATGGTCCAGGGAATCCAGGCCGATAAGTTGTTCGCGATGGTGCAGACGCAGCTGATAAACACTCATCTCATGGTGGAGCAGGCGAGAAAGGCCGGCATGGATAAAACCAAGGAGTATCGCGAAGGATTGGAGCGGTTCAAAGAAGAATTGCTGGGCCGGACTTTCCTCATGAGGGAGCTGGCGCCAAAGGCCGAGAATGAATCCGCCCTGAAGGCCCGCTACACCAAGTATCTCGTAGATTTCAAAAAGGGGAAAGAGTGCAAGCTCTTCCACATCATGGTGAATGGCGAGAAAGAGGCCTCCGATGTGTTGGCGGCACTGGCCAAGGGAGAGGATTTCACCAAAATAGCCAAAGAAAAGAGCGAGGCTGCTTCCAAATCAAAAGGCGGAGAAGAGGGATACGTGCCGGTGGAGCTGCTGCCGTCACCCATAAAGGAGAAAATCGAAACCCTCAAAGAGGGGGAGTACACCAAAGAGGCAGTGAAGAGCGAAAATGGCTATCACATTTTCCGGGCCACCAACTGGCGCGACACCACTCCTCAAAAATACGACGAGGCCAAGCAGATGCTGAAGCAGGTCATCCTCCAGGAGGAGATGATGAAGCTGTTTGAGCGGTTGGAAAAGCAGGCGAAGGTGGAGAGGTTCAGCGAAGATGGCTCCCCTTACGTGCCAAGCAAAGACGACGCTAAGGCCAACTGATATCTACTCACGGTAGCCGAAAGAGCCCCGCAATGGTAAGACGCAGCGCGGGGCTTTTTGTTTTCGGACGACAAGAAACGCCGTAATCAGGCGAGATTGGCGACGCCAGTCGTCGCGCTGAAACGGCGAGGATTTTTACTTATCAAGCCACTGCTTGGGATCAATCAAAAGCTTGCTGATTGATAGCGCTGCGACATCTTTTTTTATACAGTGCTCATAAAAGCAAGCAAACACCTGTTGAACTGCATTCGGTCCTTGTGAACAAATCGTGTACATGTTGCTGCATACTGGGTCAAATTCTATCTTGCCGGAGCTTCTGTTATAATAATATCCGGAGATGGCGCGCACATTTCCATCATTAATCCACAGCTCTTTTTCAGGCCTGTTCTTATGATGTATATCATCCAGATATATGCCATCCAGCAGGGCCGACCCTTCACCTTCTCCAGTCTTTTCATTATACTTTTGTATAATGCGACATATTTCGCGAAACACCGCTTCGGACATTGTTTCGCGTTTTGCCACTAGCTTATCGGTTCCATATACGACGCCGCAGAGCGTATATTTCGAATTACCGTTTACGTCAAAGTACGCTGGATTTATTGTTATGGTGTTTTTTCCATCAGAACCGTTATGGTCGCCGATTATCAGATGCAATTTCTCTCTGTTTGTCTCTAATTTTGCAGTCAATAGCTTCACCGCAGTATTGCCGGCGAAGTTACTACAGATTTCATCTAAACATTTAGAATACAGAGGTTGAGGTGAGAATTTTGCTCCAGATTTCGCATCGGATAACAATTTATGTCCCAGCCCATTGGTATCCACACTCACGAATGTTATTCCGACTAGAGCGAACAACACAGCCGTTTTTCTCATTTTCCCCTCCTTCTAAAACACACAGCCCAACGTTTAGTTAGTTTCTATTAAAAAATTATTAATGTAAAGACAGTGCACCCCGTGCACACGAAAATATTCACACTTTTCCACGGCCGGCGTAATTACGTCGGCGCAGCCGCATGGATTGTTCGTTTTATGTTATTCAGATCGTTGGCAATTTCCCTGATGGTGAATCCGTTAGAGCGGAGAATTTTTACGACGGCGGTCGATTGCCCACGTCCCACCTCCAGAAACAGCGATCCGCCGGTGGACAGCCATCCCCCGGCGAGTGCGCAAATTTCTTCGTAGGCGCGCAGGCCGGACTCTCCGCCGTCCAGCGCCGCCCACGGATCGTAATTCCTGACGGCTACGTCCAACTTTTCGATGTCCGCCGTCTTCACGTATGGAGGATTGGCCACGACTACATCGAATTTTTCCCGCGGGCGGTAGTCGTTCCAGTTGGTATTGACGAAGGTGGCGTTTTCCAGGGCCAATTTTCTCCGATTGTTGTCGGCCACTTCCAAAGCAGCCTCGCTCAGATCTATCCCCACACCGGCGGCATTTTTGAATTCCGAAAGGAGGCTCAGCAGGATGCAGCCGCTGCCGGTCCCAACATCCAGAAATTTCAGCGGCTCATTCGGAGCGAAAATCGCCAGAACCATCCGGATGATCAGCTCCGTCTCCGGCCGTGGATCCAACACCCGCGAATTCACGAAAAAATCGTGCTTCCAAAAGGCTCTGCGGTTGATGATTTTCGACAACGGCTCCCCAACGGCGCGACGGCCCCACATCTCGGAGAGTTTAGCCATCTCCTCGTGGGTCAGCGATATTTTTTCAGGTGCGACCAGCAGTTCCAGCGGAGAAATCCCTTTTACTTGAGCAAGGATCAGGCGTAAATCCTTCGGATTCCTGGCGCATATCTTTAGACACTCCGCAATTGCTGCTTCCGCCGTCGTTTCCGTCATGCTTCCCTGTAAAATCCAGCCAGCTGCTCCTCTCGATCCCATTCGATAATGGACTTTATCATCTCCTCCAGGCCCTCACCTTCCATGATTTGGGTGAGTTTATAGAGGGTGAGGTTGATGCGGTGATCTGAAACGCGGCCCTGTGGGTAATTGTAGGTGCGGATTCTCTCGGAACGGTCACCGGAGCCAATTTGTGAGCGGCGATCGTCAGCTCTCCTGGAGTGCAGCTTTTGTCGCTCCAGCTCATACAGTCGCGCCCGGAGGATTTTCATGGCTTTCAGGCGATTCATATGCTGGGATCGCTCGTCCTGCTGCGTTACCACGATTCCCGTGGGAATGTGAGTGATTCTCACGGCGCTTTCGGTTTTGTTGACGTGCTGACCGCCGGCGCCGGAGGCCCTCATTACGTCAATCTTCAGATCCGTGTCGTCGATTTTCAGATCCACCTCCTCAGCCTCGGGCAAAACGGCCACTGTGGCGGTGGAGGTGTGGATGCGGCCGCTGGATTCCGTCACCGGCACCCGCTGCACCCGATGGACGCCGGACTCGAATTTTAGGTATGAAAAAACTCCCCGGCCGGAAATGTTGGCGAAGACCTCCTTCAGGCTGCCGATGCCGCTCTCCTGCAGATGTAAGATTTCGAAGCGCCAACCCTTATATTCGGAATATTTTTGATACATCCTCAGGAGGTCCGCCACAAACAACCCAGCTTCATCGCCGCCGGCGCCGGCGCGAATCTCGATGATGGCGTTTCTTTCGTCCACGGCGTCTTTGGGAATCAGCATAATCTTTATCTCTTTCTGCAACTGCGGTAGAACGGCTTTCAGATTCTCGATTTCGGCGGAGGCCAAAGGCAGAAACTCTGCGTCGGCGGCTGGGTCAGCGGTCATCTGCTCCAGCTCCGCCAATTCCAGTTGGATTTTCCTGTAATTATTGATGACGACGGCGAAATTCTCTAACTCCGAGAACTCCTTAGATAATTTTATGAAACTTTCGGAGTCGCCAGCGGCCTGGGACATCTCTTCCTTCAGGGATTCGTAGCGCTTCAGCAGATCATCGAACATGGTTTCCAGGGACATTTTTTCATCCTTGCGGAGATTTTATCTCTTCTACGCCACGTCGGAAGGCCTGATTCAGTCGATCCATAAATTCTTCCTTTGAGAGGCCGGGAGCGATGGCTTCCATGAATATCACTCTGATCTTTCCAGGTTTTTTCATGAAACCACGACGCGGCCAGAAGGATCCGGAGTTGTGGATGACGGGGATCACAGGGCAATTGGTCAGGCGATAGAACAGGGCGATTCCCCTCTTCAGGGGCACGTATTTTCCCGCAGAAGTGCGAGTGCCTTCGGGAAAAATCACCACCGGATGCCCCTCCTCCACGGATTTCTTGACTTTCTCGGCCGCCTCCATCAGGGCCCGCATGCCGTTGTCGCGGTCCACGGCGACTGGATCGGTGCGATTGGCCAAGGCTCCGAATAGGGGCAGGCTCAGCAACTCTTTTTTGAGTACAAAGACAGGTTCCCGAAACAAATGAGTTAGCATCAGAGTTTCCCATACGGATTCGTGGCGCATGGCGTAGATCGCCGGAGGCCCCAGCGGGTCGTGTTTCCCCTCCAGCTGGAATGCAATGCCGCCGATTTTTGTGCTAATAAAGTTCAAAACCAGCGACAGATACTTCCAAAAAACGAATACGTACTTCTTGGGACAAAACCTCAGCGGCGCTCCCAAAAGCAATCCGACGGCGGTAACAGGGTAGAATATCGTGTTGAAAATAATGGATCTGATGAAATGCATTTTTGACGTTTTTCTCCTAAATGCGCTTCCCATCTCAGAAGAAACTATGGAACACACCACTAGCTCACCCAATTTTCGTTGTTCAGAAAAAATAGAACGGTGCTCTGGGAAGTGATCATGATCAGCACCGTGGCGAGTGCTGGAATCAGCGTCGCCACCAGCAGGTGGCTCATGGTGTTCATGCTGAGCAAATCAGTGGACGACACAAAACTCATGCCCAAAATCGTCAGAATCCCAAGAATAATGGACATCAGGGATGCCCTGACGCCGATGGCGAAGTAATATCTCTTGAACTGGGAGGCTATGTAGGAGTTGTTGGAGCCGATCAGCTGCAGAATTTTCACCACGTCTTGGTGGACGCTCAGGGTTTTCTTTGTGATGAAAATCACGGTTATGCAGACTGTGGCCACGATTAGCAGGGAAAGCAAAAAAGCGAAATAAAATAGCCCGTTGCTGATTTTCGCGATGGGAGCATACCAATTGGCGTGGTCGTGCACCCTCACTCCCGGAGAAATCTTAACCAATCTGTCTGACATCGCCAGAAGATCCACGTTGGAGTTTTTCTCTGTCTCAACATCAAAGATTACGGGGAAGGGAAAGTCGTCCGGGATGGCTGTGCTGCTTAACCACGGTTCCAGAATCTTCAGGATGTCGGTCTCCTGCAGCTTGCGGACGGATTTTATGCCCTTCGTGAACTGCAACGTCTGGAACACCTCTTCCTTCTGCTTTTCCGTGAGGGTTTCATCGACGCCGTCGATGTTGGACTGAAACTCTACGGTGATCCTTCCGCTCAGTGTCTTATTCCACTCGGAGGTGAGATTTTGGGTAAAAAAGCAACTCATGACGGCGATGGTTGCCGAGTACATCAAAAACCCGATGATGAATGGAATAAATCTGTTGGATTTATCGCCGCTAAAATCGAAATCGAAGTCGTATTTTAACAAATGGCGCATGATTATGTACTTCCTTTCTCCGGATGCCGACCGGAGCCGACGATGATGCAGCCGTTGTCGATGGTGAGTTCGTTATAGTGAAAAGTATCCACAAATTGCCGATAATGGGTGGCCACAATCACGCAGGTGCCCATCTTGTGCATTCCGTAGAAAAGGCTCATGAGTTTGTTGGCGATGTTTTCGTCGACATTTCCAGTGGGTTCGTCCGCCAGCAGTATGTCTGGACGGGTGATAACGGCTCTGGCGATGGCCACCCGCTGCTTTTGTCCGCCTGATAGGCTGTCCGGATACAGATTGAAGCAATTTCCCAATCCAACCCAGTCCAAAATCTCCTTGGCCTGATGCTCGCGACGTTTGATGCTCTCTCCGGCCACTTTCAGCGGTAACGCCACATTATCCAGAACCGTAAGATGAGATAGTAGATTGAAATCCTGAAAGACCACCCCGATGCGTCGACGGAATTCCCACAGCTCCTCCATGGAAATCCCGGACACGTCCCGACCGAATATCTTCAATTTCCCCGACGACGGTTTGACGCCCATGTAGAGGAGACGCATCAGGGACGTTTTCCCGGCGCCGCTGACCCCGGTAAGAAAATGAAAGGATTTTTCGTATAGAAACAGGGAAATATTCCGCAGGACCGGAACCCCGTCCTCGTAGTGGAACATCACGTTGTCAAGCACAACGACGGGCTCTTCTTTTTTCTGCATCTCGTCTCTTCTAAAAATCCAATCCGGTGGCGATTCTAGCACACATGACTTCGTCGAAACACATCACAACTCTTCGCCATTCTGGAAGGCCTCAAAACCTTTGATACGGTTGAAATCAATGTCCAAAGGCTTTGAATCCGTCAGTGAGAAATAATATGTCTGGTACCCCTCCAGCTTGCGGGCCGGCCGCACATACATGCTCCATTCGGCGATTGGCGGGAGCGAACCGTCGCGGCTGTGATAAACCAGCATGTATTCCCGCGTTCGCAGAAGTTCCAGAACGTCGGCGGCAATTTCACCGGATTCGATGCCGATGTCGATGATTCTTTCGATTTCACTCTCGGTGAGGACACTCAGCAGAGACGTTTGCCCCTTGGCATTCATGAACAAATAACTGCCGAAGCTGTCCAGCATGTAGTACTCCACATAGTTCTTGCTCATACAGATGTTAGAAAAAAAACTGGCGAAGACAGGATCCTTAAACCGCGTCCGATCGTTGGCGGCAATATGATGGGACAGACACTCGGTGAAGATGCTGAAATACTGGTACATGGATTTTTTTATGCCGTCGATCACCTGCTTCCCCAGGTCCTCAATGCCCTTTTTTATGAAACGGTCAATGTGGCCAACGTTGAAGGCGTCGATGGCGTTTTTTTCGTCGGCGACGCCGGTGAGGAGATTTTTTTGGATGTTTTTATCTTCTACGGCGGCGCATAGCTCCACACCGTTCATGTCCGACATGGAATAGTCGGCGATTATGGTGGAGATACAGCGAAACCGCTCAGTGCTGTAGATCTTCTGGTGTAACCAATTGATGTTCAACAGCGTCGACTTCCAGCTGGATGTGCTTTCCTCTTCTCCGCTGCGGATCAAATCCGTACAGTCGAGGCGATTTACAGAGCAAGTCCCATTTATGAACTCCAGAGCGTCGTATGGATTGGAAAACTTGCGAAAGACTACGTTGTCCATTTTCATGCTCTCCAGAAGAGAGTCCAAAAACATCAGGTCGTCATCCACCAGGACGACCGTTGTCGGGAAAAAACAACTCAGCACATTCGTCATGCCAGCACCTTGCAACCCAGTAGGGCTTCCCCTTTCTACTACACCTAATTTCATTATTCAACCAAAGTGCTTTGGCCTCATTTGCGACTGAAATCAAAGACGTGTCTGGTTCCGGTAAAGTTAATCGCTAAGGGTTGAATTCCCCGGGGCTTGCCACGAAAAAGAGAAAAAATCGAAATCTACTCAATACCCAGTCCGCTTGCGGCGGGGTTGTTTATTTTTTCGAAAGGATTTTCTGTATGCTCTCGAACCGCTGGAGAAGAATTTTCTGCTGGTCGTCGTTGCCGGAGCAGCCGATCCCCAAATCTTTTTCCCGTCGCAGCTGTTTCACAACGGTTTTCAGATCTTTGGCGAAGGACGTCAGCTCGTCCGGCTCCACCTCGCCGGAAAAACTAATCCGCAGCGTGCAGGAAGGCAATTTCCCCTCCGGATCGATGGCCAGAATTACGTTCGACTGGCCCGCGCCGATGCAGGAGCAGCCGGCGGCGAAGGAATACTTCGGCAGGCGATCCAGGACGTCCTGCAGCAAAACTCCCTCTATCGAGACAGAAATGATGTGAGACGGAGACACAGAATTGATGTGGACTCCGCCCATCTTCAGAAGCTCCGCCGCCAACGTATCGAAATTGAGCTCAATCTTCGGTCTATTCAAATGAAAATCCACGACGGCAACTCCGAAGGCTGCCACCAGAGCCGTGGGCTTCGTTCCAGGGAACAGATCGTCGCCGGACCCGAATAATATCGGCTGTAACTCGTCGCGATCGCGAATGTAGGTGGCGGCGATCCCCTTAGGGGCGCCGATTTTGTGGCCGGACATGGTAAGGAAATCGATGTTCATGTCGTCCACGTCGATGGGATAGCGGCAGAAGGACTGGGCGGCGTCCGAATGGAACAGCACATGGCGGCGGCGAGCGATTTTGCCGATGGCTTGCAGATTTTGGAGCACGCCGATCTCGCTGTTCAGCATCTGGACCGAGATGAGACGGGTGTTTTCCCGAATGCTACGCTCCAACTGGTCGAGATTTATTCGGCCGTAGCGGTCCACGTCCAAATATGTGACAGTATATCCGGTCTTTTCCAGATGTGCGAAGACGTTGAGTACGCTTTTGTGTTCAATTTTCGACGTAACGAAATGGCATCCGGGATTTTTTCCGGCGACTCCCAGAATGATGATGTTGTTGGCCACACTGGCGGAGTTCGTGAACAGTATCTGTCCCTCCCTGGCGCCAATTTTCTCGGCGACGATACGCGCGGCATCGCTTTCCAATTTCTTCAGCTTTGCGGCGTGTGGATTGACGCCGGATGAATTACCGTCCATCCGACTCACCCGGGCAAATTCCGAAAGAGCTGCAGAATTTATCCGGAAGGACGCGGCATAATCCAAATAGACTGAGTCCGCGGCGATTGATGCATCCTTGACGCGCTCACTTTCGCCGGCACAGGAAGCCAGCAACAGCAGCAGAGTGATGGGTAATCCCCTCATGCGTCGGCGTTTTCTAGCGTTCGACAGAGGAAATATCCTCCAGTTGCTGGGATTCTTTTGAGGTGATCTCAATGGTGCGGACATTCCCGTCGCTTTTGATGCGCACCAGATTCAGATGCAGGAGGCCGTTGTCGAATTCGGCACTCTTGACCTCCATTCCATCCGCCAACACGAAGGTGCGCGCAAATTGACGGGTGGCGATGCCCCGGTACATGTATACGGCGTTTGGGTCTGACTCCTGTCGACCACGGATGCTCAGCTGGTTGTCCTCGAGTGATATCTGGATGTTTTCCCGCTTGAATCCAGCCAATGCCAAAGTGATCCGAAAACCACGTT
Source organism: Holosporaceae bacterium (assembly GCA_031283965.1). Classification (GTDB taxonomy): domain Bacteria; phylum Pseudomonadota; class Alphaproteobacteria; order UBA3830; family UBA3830; genus JAIRZM01. Next base: position 9,946 of record JAITAU010000049.1, read on the forward strand.
CGCCGATTTGCTCGATGTTGTATGGCGGGTACGAGTCCTCCTGTGCCTTCGATAGGGAGTCTATCAGACGCTCAAAATGATCGAATCCCAAAAACAACGGACTACTGAACAGAGATAATCTTTCCATTGGCAACCTCCACACTCTCATGGCATATTACAGCATAACACCCTGGATTCCAAGAGTTTTTAAAGGCGCTCATGGATTCGTCTACAGACTTTATGTCGCTAAGTTCCTTCATTCAGGAGAGCGAGATAGCCGCGATAGGCGGAGTTTCTTGTTCTCCGGCGCCTACTAATTTTGTTATTTGCTTGAGTCTACATCTGGGAAAATGCCTTTGGAGTCTAGACAAGGTATGGAGTTTTCTGTTATTCGTTGCGTGCG
>JAITAU010000065.1 GCA_031283965.1 Holosporaceae bacterium
AATTTTTCTGCCGAAAACCTCCAGCACAAACTGAGAATTTTCCACGACGTTCACCTGTCGTTTCTGCAGCTCCAGCAGATTCTGCAGCATTCTGTTGTTCACGGCGGAGGAATAGAAGCCCGTTGGACTCAGTCGAGTGAGCTTGACGTCCCCCTTTTTTATGGACATTAGTTTTGGATACCAGGTTTTTATCACCGGAGACTCGGTGGTTATCAGCGTGCGGGTGCCGAATTGAAACGCCACAGGTCCCAGATTGGGGTTGTCCATGTAATCCGTCCACTCCGACAACCACCAGACGCTGCCGGCGATCACGATGGGAACGGCCTGGAGGCCGAAGTCGTTCATGGTCTTCCGAAGCTCCACCAGCCGCAGATATGGATTTGCCGGTTTTGCGGGATCTTCGGCGTTGGAGAGGCCGTTGTGTCCGCCGGCCAGCCAGGGATCCTCGTAGACCACTCCGCCGAGAAATTCCCTGAATTTTTGGAACGATCTGCGGAACAACGCGGAGAAAGCCCGGGCTGATGACACAATGGGGTAGTAGTAGACTCCGAACAACGACGTGATTTCCGCTAATTCATATGGCATGCCGGCGCCGCAGACAACGCCGTGGATGCAGTCCTTCGCCTTTTCCAGAATGCGGCGAATGATTTCTGTGCTGCCACCCATCTCCCAGAGGACGTTCATGTGGATTCTACCGCCGCCGTTGGATCTTTCTCGGGCGATCTTCGCCTGGGCGATTCCTCCGGCGACGGCGTATTCGATCAGCTGCCGCTGTCGTTCGCTCCTGGATTTTCCGCTACAAATTTGCCTAACGATTTCGCCGCTTTCGTCGTAGGAATCGGCGTTTACGGCGGAAAACGTACCGACTCCGCCGGTGGCGGCCCAGGCGCCGCAGGTTTCGCCGGTGGACACGGAAATTCCCTTTCCGCCTTCGAAAAGAGGCAGCACTTCGGCGCCGGAGAATCTCTGCAAATCTAACTTTATCACCACTGTTCCAAAATCAACAATCAACAAAAAATCAACACAGCTCTCTGAATCATTGATACAGAAGAACTACGCCTGCGGCGGCTGACATTTAACCATCAATGTCTCCAGGGCGTCCTTGGCCGACAGAATTTCCTGGGAGCCGTCAAGATACCTTAGGGATAGGCTATTATCCTGCACTTCTTTCGCGCCCACAACAGCCACAATCGGTATTTTTTCCAAAATGCCGGCTCTTATTTTGTAGGAAATCTTTTCGGATCTCAGATCCAACTCTGCCCTAAGGCCATGCCGAATAAATTCATGGTAAATTTTCGTGGCGTAGTCGTCGTGATCGTTGGTGATGGTGGCGAATAGAATCTGCACCGGACTCAGCCACAGCGGCACTCTGCCGGCATAGTTTTCCAGCAGAATTCCGATGAATCGCTCCAAAGATCCCAGCACCGCCCTGTGGATCATGATGGGATGCCGTCTCTCGCCGTCCTCGCCGGTGTAGACTGCCCCAAGTTTTTCCGGCATCTGGAAATCCACCTGGAGCGTGCCGCATTGCCAATCCCGGTTCAGCTTATCCTTCAGGACGAACTCCAACTTCGGGCCGTAGAAGGCGCCTTCGCCTTTGTTGATGGAAAATTCCAGCCCGGATTCCACGGTGGCCTTCTGGAGCAAATCCTCCGCCAGGTCCCAGATCTCGTCGGAGCCGGTTCTCTTCTCGGGACGGTCGGAAAATTTCACGCTGAAGGACTCGAAACCGAGATCTTTATAAATTTTAGTCAGAAGGCGGCAGAATTTTTTCGTCTCGCCGTTGATTTGTTCGGGAGTGCAGAAGATGTGGGCGTCGTCCTGGGTGAATCCCCGGAGCCGCATGACGCCGTAGAGTGAACCGGACGACTCGTTTCTGTGGCAACAACCGAATTCCGCCATGCGCAGCGGCAGGTCCCGGTAGCTCTTCACCCCCTGTTTGAAAATCTGGATGGCTCCGGGGCAGTTCATGGGCTTGATGGCCAGTACCCGATCCTCCGATTCCGCGATGAACATGTTTTCCCGATACTTGTCCCAGTGGCCGGAAGCCTCCCACAGCGATTTGTCGATCATCTGCGGCGTGCAGACCTCCACGTAGCCGTCCTTCTGGATGCATTTTCTTATGTAATCCCGCAGGGCGTTGTACATCACCCATCCTTTCGGATGCCAGAACACCGACCCCACCGCCTCCTCCTGCATGTGGAAGAGATCCATCTCCCGGGCGATGCGGCGATGGTCCCTTTTCTCCGCCTCCTCCAGATTATGGAGATGATTTTCCAGATCTTCTTTGGTGAACCAAGAGGTGGCGTAGAGCCGCTGCAACATTTCCCGCTTTGAATCGCCTCGCCAGTAGGCTCCGGCCACCTTCATTATCTTAAAATGCCGCGACGCCATTCCGGTTTTCGGCAGATGCGGCCCGCGACACAGATCAACAAATTGATCTTCGTGTCGGTAGACGCTGACTTCCGCCGCGTCGAGATTTTCCATCAATTCCACCTTGAAGAACTCGGACATGTCCGCGAACATCCTGACGGCGGACTCTTTCGGGAGGACTTCCCGGAGGATTTTGAGATCCGCCGCCATAATTCCCCGCATTTTTCCTTCAATTTTCTCGAAATCCGCCGGAGTGATCTGATGATCAAGCAGAAAGTCATAGTAGAAGCCGTTTTCGATGACCGGCCCGATGGCCACCTTCGTCTCCGGCCACAATTCCTTAACAGCCTGAGCCATGATGTGCGAAGTGGTGTGGCGCACGATTTCCAGAGCCAGAGGATGGTCGGCCGTGATGAACTCCGCCGGCGAATCCTCCGGAAAAACGCCGGAAAGATCCAGAGCCACGCCGTCCACTGCAGCGGCGATGGCTTTTTTAACGCCGGCGCGCTTTGCCAATTCGAAGCCGGAGATATAAGTAGGCATTCTAAAGCTCCAATTAATTTTGGATTACAACGTCTACGCTTTATACCCAATATATCCCCGAGTTCAAAGGAATTTTTTCCGATCCCAATGGCGGACGGCTCGCTGCGTAGATATTTCTCTTGGGAGGCACGGCGCTTCGGTTACAGCAAAATTAACGAAATCTTGAATATAATAACTCATCATTCAAAATTTCAGGACGCAGCCGTCGTGAACTACCCAAATAATTACGACTTCACCAGAATTACGGAGCACAAATGGTTCCTGAACGATCAGTCTAACAGCACCGTTGTTTCATACGAATACCCGGAGCCCTTCGTATTAGGGAAAAACGAACGCTACTATCCGATTGCGAAAAAGGAGAATCAAGAACTCCACAATCGTTACCTGGAGATGGCGAAAAAGCTACCCAACACGTACTTTTTGGGACGATTGGGGGATTACAAATACTACAACATGGACGAAGCCGTCGAACGGGCGCTGGAAATCTTCGAGAAGCTGAAGGCTAACAAAGAGATAGCCTCAAAACAAACGACACAGCCGTAAGCGGCGCTGGTATTTGGCTGAATCCGCATCTCCCTCATATTTGCGCCACAGCGGCTTGTCTATTCCACCACGTGGACGATGACGGTGGGCTTTTTGCCCCTGGCGTTCATGAAGGCCGTTTTGATCAGTTTCTCCGACAGGGATCTTATTTTTTCTCGATCCGAGGATTTCCCCTTCAGGAATCCCTCCAGCGACAATTTTATTTCGGAGGCCACGTCGTTCTTCAGATCTTCGCATTCTTCGCGCTCCGATTCCTCGAACACCCCCAGACACGCCATGTCCTGCAGTTTAACGGCGCCCTTGGAGTATCTGATGGCGACGCTGACGACGCCGCCGGAGGCCAGCGTTTCCCGTTGGGCATAGACGACTCCGTTGAGGGGAATGAGCCTCTGGCCGTCGACGGCCAGCGTGCCGATGGCGAATGTATCCACCACCGCCGCCTTCGGCTCCGAGAGGTTGACCACATCACCATCCCGCACCACCAGAGCTTCGGCGATGCCATACTCCCGGGCGATCTCCGCATGTTTGTGCAGATGTATCCGCTCTCCGTGAATCGGGACAAGGACTTTGGGTTTTATAAGACTGTAGAGATGCTCCAACTCCGCCCGGCTGGGATGGCCGGAGGCGTGAATCTCGTAATCTATGTCCGTTATTATGTCGACGCTGTTCTCCGTAAGGGCATTTTGAATCTCCAGCACAGATTTTTCGTTGCCGGGAATGATGCGGGAGGAGAAAATCACCAGGTCATTTTTCTGCAGCTGGACGGCTTTGTGCTGACCTCTGGAGATTTTGCTCAGGGCAGAGTTCAACTCCCCCTGACTGCCGGTGCATACCAGAAGGGCCTTGGACGGCGGGATGGTATTTGCCTTCCTTTCGTCCAGAAAGGCTGGGATTTTCGCGAAATATCCGGAAGCTTTGGCGATTCTCTCTATTTTCTTCAGCGATCGGCCAACTATGATCAACTCCCGCCCGCTCTCCTTGGCGGCGCAGTAGCAGGACTCGAGTCTGGCTAAGTTGGAGGCGAAGCAGGTGATCATTATGCGATTGTTTTTATGCCTTTGCACCAATTCGATGAGATTTTTACGCACGTCTCGCTCGGAGCCGTACTTGGTGTTGCGGAAAACGTTCGTGGAATCGCAGACGAGGGCCGTCACTCCTTTTTTCCCGTATTCTTTGATTTTTTCTTCGTCGGTTTTCTCCCCAAGAACCGGATCGTCGTCTATCCGCCAGTCTCCGGAGTGGAACACGACGCCTGCTGGAGTCGTGATGGCTAAAGCGGAGGATTCCGGCGTGGAATGGGCCACGGATATGAACTCCACCGCAAAGTCTCCCACCGTCACTTTGTTGTGGAGCGAGACTCTGATGATGGGCACTTTCTTGTCCAGATCGAACTGAGCCAGCTTTTCTCTTATCATTTCAGCGGCGAAGGATCTGGCATAGACGGGGCATTCCAGCATAGGCCACAGATAGGGGATGGCGCCGATGTGATCCTCGTGGGAGTGGGTGATGAACAGCGCCTTGATCTTTGCTTTGTTTTTTATGAGGACGTCCGGCGACGGCACCAGCAATTCCCGGCCGAAATTGCCGTCGAAGCCCATTCCCATGTCCACCAGGATCCATTGATCCCCGTAGATGTACACATACAGATTCATCCCCACGCTGGTGCATCCGCCGATGGGCACAAAGCTTAACCCTTTTATTTTTTCATTTTTGTTACTCATGGTTCACCACAATACCTTCCATATCTAAAAAAACATCTCCGCTGGAAATGAACAGCTTTCGGCCTTCATTTTCTAAAATCAACCGCCCGAAATCGTCAAGCCCCACAAAAGTGCCGCTCAGAACGTCATTTCCATTCCGTATGATTATTTTAGAATTAATTTCGTTAACATATCGTAACCAATACTCTTTTACGGCGACGAAATCCCCACTTGCCGTAAGACCGAACCATCGCCCAAGGCTGGAATCAATCTGCAACACCAGATCTTCCGCCGAAGGAACCGTCGTCTCGGCCGTTGGGGACGTCAACACCTCCGCCAGACTGACGGTGGAATGCCGATCCGGCGAGGAATTCACGTTCACTCCAACGCTGATTATCAGCCATTCATTCACCACCGCCAGCAGTAGGCCGCTGATTTTCCGCCCCTTGTGAAGCACGTCGTTGGGCCAGTGCAGCCGCAGACCGTCGTCCGCCGGCAGATGGCTCAAAATCGCCTCGTGGACGGCAACGCCCGCCGCCAGAGACGTTTGTCCCAGGTCCATAGGTCGAGGAACAGCTTTCAAGAAGGACGCCGAGAGATTTCCCTCTCCCGAAATCCATTTTCTTCCGCAGCGCCCCACGGCGGCCGTCTGATTCTCAGCCACGAGAATGCAGCCGAAGGCCTTCCCCTTCTCCGCCAAGTCGATGGCGAGGCGATGGGTGCTGTCGATGGTCTTCAACCGAACAATGGGAGTGCTACTCCGCTCCTCTGTCCGGGGCTCATGGGCAAACTGGCTCATTTCCGGCCGCCGTCGCTGCGAGGGCTTTTGGCGGCGGCCCGAAACCCCATGACCAACGTCGCCACCGTCATACAGTAGAAGGGCCACAGCGGCGTTATATTCAGGAAAAACAGAATCCCCATAAGCAGCGCCAATACAGCGAAGAACGTCAGCGCCACCGTCATCGACAGGAAAAACACACCAGTGAAAACAAGAAAAATCAGCAAACAACAAATTATTATCACGGGCGCATGGTATCATCATTTTCCAGAAAAGTACATAGTGGGAGCGCCCAACCCAGCCGAAACCGCCGGTTTGTGGAACTCCTTCTCGCTTTCGCCCCGAGTGGGAAAAATTCCGTTGAGATTATTCCTTCGCTTCACTACAATCCATCTCGGCACAGTTCTGCGGAGTTTTAATGAAAGTCTTCATCGCCTCTGATCATGCAGGTTTTCTGATGAAGCAATATCTTTTGGACAACGGCGGCGACTTCATCGACCTCGGAACCGACAGTTCCGTCTCCTGCGACTATCCGATTTTCGCCAACAAGGTGGCGGAAAGGATGAAGGCGACAGAAAACAGCCGCGGCGTGTTGATTTGTGGCTCCGGAATCGGCATGGCCATTGCCGCCAACCGTCATCGACATCTGCGGGCCGCTCTGTGTCTCAGCGAATACATGGCCCAGATATCCCGCCGCCACAACGACGCCAACGTCATCGTCTTCGGGGCCAACATAATGGACGGCGGCCTGGCTCTAAACTGCATGAAGATATTCCTGGAAACTCCGTTCGACGGAGGGCGTCATGCGGCGCGGTTGGACATAATCCGATAGCCCCGAATGCGGCTAGCCATGAACTGCATCTCTTAGCATTTTAATTTTATCTGCCGTTGTGCTAATAAGTTAGGTGAGTTGTTGTGGAATGGCGTGAGTTCTCAGACGTCAGGAGAGTGAATGTTCAAAGCCCTTGCCAATGCCGTTCGTTTTTTATCCATTTATCAAGTGGCCAACGCCGGCAGCGGCCATCTGGGGATGCCGTTGGGGATGGCCGACTGTCTGACGGCCCTCTTCAAGAATTTTCTTGTGTTCGATCCGGAAAATCCTCGATGGCCCAACCGCGATCGCTTCGTGCTGTCAGGCGGCCACGGCTCGGCGCTGCTTTATTCTCTGCTTCATCTGGTGGGATATAAGGGTTTCTCCAGGGGCGATCTGCGGAATTTCCGGAAATTAGGATCCAGCGCCACCGGTCATCCGGAATATAATCTGGACTGTGGCCTGGAGGCCACCACCGGAGCTCTGGGGCAGGGAATCGCCAACGGCGTCGGCATGGCCGTCGAAGAGCGAATTCTGAACGCCCGCTTCGGCGATGGTTGCATCAACCACTACACCTACGTCTGCGCCGGCGACGGCGATCTGATGGAAGGGATCGCCCACGAGGCCTGTGCCATCGCCGGGTATCTGTCTCTGGGACGTCTTGTGGTGCTGTTCGACGACAACGGCGTCACAGCCGATGGATTTGTAACCGCCTCCGGAGGCGAGGACGTGCTGAAACGTCATGAGGCTTACGGCTGGCACGCCGTGGCGATCGACGGCCACTGCGAAGAGTCTCTTACGAAGGCCATAAATGAAGCCAAGAACGACGAGAGACCATCCATTATTGCTTGCAAAACCCACATCGGGCTGGGAACGTCGCGGGAAAATAATTCCGCCGCCCATAGCGGCCCCTTGTCCGATGCAGAAATTCTGCAGGCGAGAAAATTTTTCGATTGGCCTCACGCCCCTTTCGAAATTCCCGAATACATCGAGAAGACCTGGCGCGTCATCGGCAAACGTTGGCACGAGAACTGCGTGAATTGGTTCAATCAGCAGTCTAAAATTTATGGTCCCATGGAATTTCAGGTCACACCCGAGATAAGAAAGGCGCTGAGGTCGCTCAAAAAATCGTACTTTGTGTCCCGTCCCTTCGCCGCCACCCGCAAAAGCTCGAAGGAGGTTATCTCCAGAATCATGGAGTCGTCGGATCTCGTTATTTCCGGCGCTGCGGACCTGGGAGAATCCACCGGCTGCCTCGCCAAAGACATGAAGCCCATCGTCAAAGGTGATTTCTCCGGCAATTATATACGCTACGGCGTTCGGGAGCACGCCATGGGGGCAATCCTGAACGGCGTCGCCGTCGGGGGAAAAATCCGATGCTTCGGGGGAACGTTTCTGTCTTTCAGCGACTACATGCGACCGGCCATTCGCATGAGCGCCATGATGAATATTCCAACGATTTTCGTTTTCAGCCATGATTCCATTGGCGTGGGCGAAGACGGCCCTACGCACCATCCGGTGGAGCAATTGCCGGCGCTGCGGGCCATCCCGAATCTGAATGTATTTCGGCCGGCGGACGCCATGGAGACTCTGGAATGCTGGGAATATGCCCTCAAAAGTCAGCGACCGTCGGTTTTGGTCCTCAGTCGACAGGATCTCCTTAGCGTGCGCTTCTCCGGTCGGGTAAACCTCTGCGAAAACGGCGGCTATCTGCTTCACGAAGATCGCTTTTCCTGTCAACGGGCGGTCACGTTGATTGCCACCGGCTCCGAAGTTAAAATCGCTCTCGAGGTGAAGAAGCTGTTGAATCTGGCGGATATTTGCGCCAACGTCGTCAGCATTCCCTGCTGGAACTTGTTCGAGGAGCAGCCGGATGGCTACAGGGAGCATGTTTTGGGAGAACATCTGCGGATTGGCATAGAGGCCTCCAACGGATTTGGATGGGAAAAATATCTGGGGAGCGGCGGCATGTTTTTCGGCGTGGATGGGTTCGGCAAATCCGGCTCCTGCGCCGAACTCTACGGATACTTCGAGCTGACCGCCAACAAGATATGTGGAAAAATTCTACAACGACTCGAGCAACACATCGATGAAACGAGGGAAAAATGAAGGTGGCCATTAATGGATTCGGCCGGATAGGTCGTCTAACTCTGCGGGCGTTCCTGGAGTCCGCCGAGAAATACAATTTCGAAATTGTGGCCGTCAATGATCTGCTGGAGATAGATTCCGCCGTATATCTTTTGAAGTATGACTCTCTGCATGGGCGACTCGGCTCCGACGTTTGCAAAATATCTGAAAATGAATTCTCCGTAGCCGGCCAAAACATACTCTGCCTTTCGGAAAAATCCCCGGAAATGCTGCCGTGGCGAAAGCTGGGAGTGGATTTGGTGCTGGAATGCACCGGAGTTTTCAAAAGTCGAACCGCCTGCGAACGACATCTAAATGCCGGAGCCCGAAAGGTGTTGATCTCGGCGCCGGCGGAGAATGCGGACCGGACGGTGGTGTTCGGAGTCAACGAACATACGCTCTCGGACGCCGACGTAGTCGTGTCCAACGCCTCCTGCACCACCAACTGCCTCGCCCCCATCGTGAAGGCGATCCATGGGGAAATCGGTCTGATCAGCGGCTTCATGACCACCGTTCACTCCTACACCGGGGATCAGCGGCTGGTGGACACAAATCATCGGGACAAGAGGCGCGCCCGAGCCGCCGCTCTAAGTATTATTCCCACCTCCACAGGAGCCGGCGAGGCCATAGGGAAGATTTTTCCTGATCTGGAGGGAAAATTCTGCGGGCTTTCGGTGCGGGTTCCAACGGCGAACGTCTCTCTGCTGGATTTTACATTCAGAACGGCGCGGAAGACGTCAGCCGACGAGGTCAATGGAATAATCGTCCGACATGCGGGCGGCGACATGAACGGCGTCCTGGGGTACACCGATGAGCCGCTGGTTTCATCGGATTTCAACCACTCCCCCCTGAGCTCCATTGTGGATTTGTCTCTGACGAAAGTGGTGGACGGCGACGTTGCCCATGTGGCGGCCTGGTACGACAACGAATGGGGCTTTTCCAACCGTCTGCTGGACGTGGCCGCCGTTATGCTGCGAAATTCCGCAAAACTGTCCGCCAATTAAAGTTTTTTTAGAAACTTTCATATATCTATGGGACATGTATGTGTGGTTTATGCGATGCATTCTCGGAAACGCGTCCTTGTTACCGGTGGTTCTGGATTTATCGGCTCTCATCTGTGTGAATTTCTGCTCAGAGAAGGGTGCGAAGTCATCTGTGTGGATAATTTTTTCTGCAGCGACAGATCCAACGTCGCCCATTTGATCGACAATCGTAATTTTGAGTTAATTCGCCACGATGTGACATTCCCTCTCTACATAGAGATAGACGAAATATACAATCTTGCTTGTCCAGCTTCTCCAGTGCATTATCAGCATAATCCGGTGCAGACCATCAAAACATGCGTGCATGGGGCGATTAACATGCTGGGACTGGCGAAGAGGGTAGGGGCCCGCATTTTTCAGGCGTCCACGTCCGAAATCTACGGAGATCCGGAGGTTCATCCCCAGAAGGAATCCTACCGCGGACACGTGAACCCGATCGGTCTGCGTTCCTGCTACGACGAGGGCAAGCGCTGCGTCGAGTCGCTGTTTTTGTCCTACTGGAAGCAGAACAAGGTGTCCATCAAGGTGGCGCGCATCTTTAATACATACGGACCGAAAATGCATCCCAACGACGGGAGGGTCGTTTCCAATTTTATGGTGCAGGCGCTGCGACACGAACCCATCACCATCTACGGCAACGGGCAGCAGACGCGCTCCTTCTGCTATGTCAGCGATCTCGTGAAGGGAATCGTGAAATTTATGGACTCCGGATCGGAGGTGACCGGCCCCATGAACATCGGCAATCCCAAGGAAGTGACGGTTTTGGAATTGGCTAAGTTGATAATCAAAATCACCGGCAGTAAATCACAGTTGGTTTTCAAGGAATTGCCAGCGGACGACCCGAAGCGGCGCTGCCCGGACATTACCATGGCCAAAAATACCATCGGCTGGGCTCCGTCAGTGGATCTGGAAGTTGGACTGCGGCTAACGGCGGAATACTTTGAAAAATGTTTTAGAAATGGGGGAAGGTTGTCATGAAGAAATTGTCTCTGGTCGTGCCTTGCTACAACGAGGAAAATACTCTGTTCAGCTGCATTACCGGGGTTATGCGCCTCAAAAGCGACACTCTTGACCTGGAGGTCATCATTGTGGATGACTGTTCCAGCGACAATGGACTGCAGATAGCCCGTCAGTTGGCCAAGAAACATGCGAATGTCGTCGTCCTGCGGAACGAGGTGAACCGCGGCAAAGGGGCCGCTCTGCGGGTTGGATTTGAGTATGCCTGCCGGAAGGGCGGAGGAGATTACATCGGAGTCCAGGACGCCGACAACGAATATAATCCCATGGAGTACAAACTGCTCCTGGAGCCTCTGATGGATGGCAGAGCGGATGCGGTCTATGGCTCCCGCTATCTGCGACAGGGACCGTGGCGGGTGCAGGCCTTCTGGCATACCCAGGTGAACCACTTTCTCACGCTCTTCTCCAACATGTTCACCAATCTCAACGTCAGTGATGTGGAAACCTGCTACAAACTGTTCCGCAGCGACGTCATCCGCGGCTTGCTACCGCGGCTGCGGGAGGATCGCTTCGGATTTGATCCGGAGGTGACGGCTCTGGTGGCCCAAATGGGATGCTCCGTCTATGAATGTCCCATATCCTACAATCCCCGCGGCTATGAACAGGGCAAAAAGATCGGCTGGAGGGACGGAATAAGTACGATGTACTGCATTCTACGCCTTGGTCTACGACACTTGATGGAAAATCTCCGGAACCGGCTGCCAATTCTTCGACGTTTTCGCACCACTCCACTGAAGCCGATGCGAAGACACTGATTCCAGACCGGCGACTACGGAGGCGCTCAGTTTTTCTGGGATTTATCCCGGATGAACAGCGCCAAAGCAATCCCGACAACAAGAAACACCAACACCGCCGACAGAGCGCAGCGATAATCGGCTAAGCTATAAACTTTCAGATCATTTTCGATCGCGCCGTCCCAGGAGAGGTCCAGAATCCAGCCGATCAGCGACATCAGGATCACGCCTCCCATCATGCAGATCATGTTCACGAAGCCGGTGACCGTGGCGCCGATGGCGGGCGGGAAGATCTCCAAAGCCAGCGGGAAGGCCAACACTGCGCCGCAGGAGAATCCCAGGAACAGGAAGATGACGAAGGCGACGTTCACGGGCACCTCTACTGAGAGGATGAGGCAGAAAAGCGCAGTGGCGGAGATTATGGCCAACAGCATGGGCTTCTTGTAGCTGTTCCAGAAGGTGGCCAGGGCGGCGAAGGAGGGCGTTCCCACGATGAATCCGACATATAACATGTTGTTCATGAAGGCGGCTGTGGTGGCGTCCACGCCGTAGGCCTTTTTGATGAAAGAAATCCCCCACAGATCGCCCAAAGCACTAAGCGGCGAGTAAATCATCATGGTGAAGAGCGACAGCACCCAGAGTTGGGGGGAGGTGGTGATTATTTTCAGCGACTCAAGGAGAGAAATTTCGGCGGATTTTTCCGACGCCGGCAATTTTCTGCTCCGCACCTTCATCCAGGCCAGGACGGCGATCACCAAACCGACCAGAGCGAACACCTCCAGCACGCTTCTCCAGTCGAAGCTCTTCACAATCCTCGAAAGGGCGGGGCCCCCGATGACCGGCCCAAGGCTGCCGATGGATATGGAGAAGGACGTCATGATAACGACATTCTTCGCCGGAAACCATGTGACTATGCTCTTGAGCGTCAGAGAAAAGGCGAAGGCCGAGCCGAAGCCGATCATCATCTGGCCGAGGCCGGCGGTGTAGCTGTTAGAGGTGGCGACGAAAATGAATACACCGAGGGCGCTGATGGCGCTGACGGCGGTGGCCACCCAGCGCATCTCGTAGCGATCGTTGATGATGCCGGCCGGGATCTGCATGATGGTGTAGACCACGTAGTAGCAGCTGGTTAGTGCTCCGACGCCGGTGGCGGTCAGTTGAAAATATTCCATGAATTTTTCCGTCAGCACCGTCGGAAACGAAGATCGCGCCACGAACTGATAAAAGAAAAAAGAGAGCAGAATCAACCAGATAACTATCGGAGAGGAGTCACTTTGGGCCCGAACGGCGCTGTTATTATTGTTCTGCAGCACGATTTTTCCTTTCGCAAGAAGCGCGATTTTAGCTTTATTCTTCGACGATTGCAAGCGAAACGTGGAACATCTTGACTCCGATTGCATATAATGATTCTCTATTAGGCCTGGAGGGATGGCCGAGTGGCTGAAGGCAGTGGTTTGCTAAACCGCCATACGGTTGAAAAGCCGTATCGAGGGTTCGAATCCCTCTTCCTCCGCCAGCGGAGCGACTCTTCCGACGGAATTTTTATGTGCCGGAACGCGGGCGCGTGGCGAAAGAACCTTTGGTACAGAGACTCCTGCAGCTTGTAAAAGTCGTAAAAATCTCGGCGCGAGATCAAAAAATGCAGTTATCACGTTGTTTTATATCAATTTTTAAAATAATTCTTGTTTTTTTGTTGCCGACGTTCTATTCTCATGCCAAGGATGAACCTGTAACGAAGTCGGCGTCCTATGGAAGTTCTACAATTGCGCATGCGCCGATAACAACCCACAATCCGTATCATTAATGACGCCGTTTTTTATAATTTTTAACATCGTAATTTTATCCCTTGTAATCCTAGACTTCATGCTTCTGGCGAAAAAAAGCGCCATCGGTCGCGTAGTTTTTCTGACGTTTGCATGGATTTTTCTGGGGACGTCGTTTTCGATAGTAATATATTTACGCTTCGGATTGGACGGCTTTTTCGAATATTTATCCGCCTATTTTGTGGAAAAATCCCTGAGCGTGGATAATATTTTCGTGTTTCTCATGATATTTGATTACTTCGGAATTCAAAGAGAGTATCAGAGAAAATTACTGTTTATCGGCATTTGGAGCGCGCTCTTTTTAAGAATAACGACGATATTTGCCGTTTCCGAATTACTCTCTTTGTTCCATTTCACGATCTATATCTTCGGCGCCCTGATGTTGTACGCAGGGATATCATCGTTTTTTAAACGAGATGGCGCACATGTCGAAAGCAGACTGCTGAAGAAAGTGAGAAATTACATCGACGTATACGCCGGAGATCACAGAGGACGATTCTTCGTAAAAGAAGATGGAAAAACCAAAGCAACGATACTGCTGTTGTCCATTTTTTGCATAGAGGTTTGCGATATTGTGTTTGCGTTCGATTCCATACCCGCGCTTTTTTCCATTACCAATAACAAGACGATAATATATACGTCAAACGCCTTTGCAATAATTGGATTGCGTTCTCTGTACTTAGTGTTTGCTAGTGCAGTTGATAAAATTCATTATCTGAAATACGGCGTTGGAACAGTGCTCTGCTACATAGGCCTAAAAATGATGCTTGCAGATTACGTTCACATCAATTCATCAATTTCATTGATGATAATTTCGGGAATACTCTCGATTTCGTTTATTTTATCTGAAATTAGAGGTTATCGGCAGAAAAGATCTCGTTAGCGGCGGTCTCTAATAGTGGGATTTTGTATTAGGCAGATTTCATTTATCGAGACCACAGTGACGATGAAGAATTGGAATGGCGGTCAGTAGCTGATCCGCCGGAACAATGAAGCCGCCGAAGCAGGGGGAGAAGCGTTTGCTCAGCGCTTCGATCCGGCAAGTATGCAGCACCTCCACTCGATGATGGCGCAGCGCGGCGGCCAATTCTTCGCAGATTTCTGGAGAAATCAGTGAACCAACGGCTCCGATCAGCGAAAAGCGCCGTTTCAGGACGTCAGGGGCGACCATCCGCACAAATGTGCTGTCTCGCAGTATATTCATGGCGCTAACGACCTTCTTTTTGTCCACCATGATGCAGTTTCTATCGTCGTCATAGGTCTGGAAGACTTCGGCTCGGATGAAATTTCTTCGCAGCAGAGCAATCACCTGATCCAGGCTATGGTCTGGCGCGTGCTGCACCTTCAGCGGCGCCAGATTGGGAGTTACGGTGAGTCCGCAGAATCGATTCTCCGGCGCTTTTTGGGAAATAATTGTGCCGCCGCTGTCCAGAAAGCTGGAGGCCACCCGCACCATGACGTTCTTCTTCATGGCGTAGTCAACGGATTGCTCCTGTAGCACCTTGGCGCCGTGGGAGGCCATCTCCAACATTTCCGGATAGCTGATCCGATCGATTTTCCGGGCTTCCGGATACAGATTCGGATCCACGGTATAGACTCCGTCCACATCCGAATATATTTCACACAGATCGGCGTCGACGGCGGACGCCACGGCCACGGCCGTTAGGTCGGAGCCGCCTCGTCCAAGCGTGGTGACGCGATGGTGGTAGCTTACCCCCTGAAATCCGCATACCACAGGCACTACGCCGGAATTGACGTCTGCGGATAAAGGCAAAGCCCCAACGCTATGAATTACGGCGCGGCCGTGGTCGCCGCTGGTGTAAATCGGCAACTGCCAAGCGGCGTAGGATCTTGCCTGCAGACCAAGGCTTTTCAATGCGATGGCCAGAAGTCCTGAGGTAACCTGCTCTCCGGACGACACTAGGCAGTCGTATTCCGGGTCTCCTTCATAGGCGTTCAAACTGGCGGCGTAGTTCACGAATTTGTTGGTGACGCCCGCCATGGCCGACACCACCACTATTACTTCATGCTTTTGCTTCACAAAGGAAGCTATGATTCCGGCGACGTTGCGAATTCTTTCCAGAGTCGCCACCGAAGTTCCCCCGAATTTCTGAACTATGCAGGACAAAATTGCATCTCCATGAAATATTACGATAGATTTGGTAGTTTCATCAGGGAGATCAGTTCCCTCAACTCTTGACGGGCTGCCACGTGGGACAGATTCAACTTCACGGCGGCGGCGTCCAGGTCCAGCAGAGTCAGTCCGGACAGAAACAATTCCTTGAAGACGACACGGTCGCAGAATCCCACCCCCAGCCGAAAGCTGATCCTTTTGGCCAGCGCCTCCAGCACAGTGCCTATGTCCCTGCGATTTTTGTTATAGAGCGTCGTCAGGCGATTTCGAATCACAATCCAGTCGATGGGATTCCCTCCTCTTTTCGCCCGCTCTTTCCTTTGATCCCAGACCATTTCGGCGTAGATGCTGGGACGCAGAGTCTTCACATTGTCGTTCTCCGAGGATCGCACCAGCACGTCCAGGTCGACGAAACTGTCGTTCAGCGGAGTCAGTAGGGTGTCGGCATGGGAATGGGCGTAGCGGGAGAGGAAATTGTCGTTGCCCGGAGTGTCCACCACCACGTAATCGCAATCCGTAAGGCTCCCAATGGCGGCGTCGAAGGCCTCACGATCGCGGCTTTCGGCCTCGTCGGCGTTTCTGGAGTCGTTTCTATGGACGACGATGTGCTGCGGCATGGGTATTTTCCCGAAGGCATGCGCCTTTCGATGCTCAAAATACCGAGTGAAGGTTCCCTGACGCGCATCCACGTCCACCGTGCCGATCCGCAGCCCTTGATTCAACAAATACACAGCCACGTGCATGGCCACCGTCGACTTCCCCGTGCCTCCTTTTTCGTTACCGAGGACAACAACATGAGGTCTCAAGCTTCTCTCCTACGAATTTTTTATGCTTTTATCTTTATAGATAAAGATCGCCAACATTATGACAGTAATCGACAGGACAGTCATCAAAATTGTTGCTATGGCGTTAACCTCCGGGGATATTCCCAACCGCAGACTGGAGAAAATCACCATGGGCAGCGTCGTCGACCCCGGACCGGCCACGAAGCTGGCGATGACCACATCATCCAGCGACAGGGCAAAGGCCATCAGCCATCCCAGCACTATGGACGGGGCGATCATGGGGAGCGTTATGACGAAAAACACCTTCAGCGGAGAGGCCCCCAGATCCAGCGCCGCTTCTTCTATGGAATTGTCCAGATCCCGCAGTCTCGACTGAATCAGCATGGTTACGTAGGACAAAGTCATGGTGATGTGGGCAATGACCACGGTGGAGCTCTCATTTCTGTGAGGCCAGCCGAAGAAATCCTCCATGCCGATGAACAGCATCAGCAGCGACAGCCCCATAACCACCTCCGGCATCACCAGCGGCGCCATGATGGCTCCCAGAAACAACGCTTTCCCGCGAAATACCATGAATCTGGTCAGGACTATGGCGGCGATAACCCCCAACATTATGGAGATGGTGGCGGATACGGAGGCGATTTTCAAACTGGTGACGGTGGCCCGCAGAATTATGGGATTGGAGACGAGGGCCCTGTACCATTTCAGGGAAAACCCCGTCCAGGAGCTGACGAATCTGGATTCATTGAGGGAATAGAGCACGATGCATATCAGCGGGAAGTACAAAAATATGTATCCCATGGATAAAATTACGTTGGACCATCTGAAACGCATTCGCAAACTCCTCTATATGGTCACTTCCCGGCTTCTTTGGGCCAGGACTATGGGCAGCACGACGAATATCAGCAGGATGATGGACAGAGCCGCCGCCGTCGGCCAGGACATATTCTGGAAAAATTCGTTCCACACCAGTCGGCCGACGGTTAAAGTTTGGGCTCCTCCCAGCAACTCCGGGATTACGAATTCTCCGATGGCCGGCACGAAGACCAGCGCCGATCCGGCGTAAACTCCCGGCGACGCCAGCGGCACAACTATGGAGAAAAATGCCTTTATGGGGGAGCATCCCAGATCGTAGGCGGCCTCCATCAGCGAGTAGTCGCTCTTTTCGATGGCTCCGTAGAGGGGAAAAATCATGAAGGGAAGATAGGCGTAGATGATCCCCATGCAGGCGGCGTAGGAGTTGTTCATCAGCTGAAGCGGAGCGTCGATCAGATGAAATTTCAGCAGAAGGCTGTTGATGAATCCGCAGGGGCTCAGCAGCATGATCCAGGCGTAGACTCTGATCAGAAACGACGTCCAAAATGGCAGCACCACCAGCATCAGCAGAATCCCGCGGATTCTCCGGGGCGATCTGGCGATGGCGTAGGCCATTGGGAATCCGATCAGCAGACAGCAGGCGGTGGAGGCGCCGGCGATCATGACGGAGGTGGCGAAGCCGCGGATGTACATCTCGTCCGTAAACAGCAGCGCATAGTTGCCGAGGTTGATGCGGATCTGCAGCAGATATCCGGAGAGCCAATCCATCAGTGTCGTGTAGGGCGGGGATGCGATGAGTCCCTCTGCGAAGCTGATTTTCATCAGGATGAGGCAGGGACAGATGAAAAAGACGAATATCCAGCCGAAGGGAATGGCCACCAGGATATGTCGGCCGCTGACTTTGGCCGCCAGCTCCGTGAACCAGGATATGATTCTCTCCTCTATCCTATACATGCGCTCCTCTCTCCGTGCGATGCGTCGCCCATATGCCATCCGACGCCCGGAATCCGATCCCAACGGCGCATAATAGCCCACATTTCATCAATCTGAAACCTCCCCTAGTCCCATGAATCAGACCAGTCGGCGTCAACCGGCGTTTGTTTTACCCAAAGATCGTAATTTAACCAATATTTAATATTTTTTTGAGATAAATAGTGGAGTTGCTTGGCGGCATATGTTTTCGTTTATTATCCTGCATCCGGACAGACGACGAGCCGGTCGCCGGTTCTTTTTCGCCGCCCTCGGAAACGGGAGATTAGTCGCCGCGTGATTTTGATTGACAAGTATCGGCGCCGCATGTTACACGAGAACACATCGTAAAAAGGAGACAAAAATGAAAAAAATCATACCATTGATTGCGTTGTGCGCAGCTTTTGGCGAACAGACTGCGTCTATGGCTGCTGGCGGACGGAGAGCGTTTGTCGATTATACTCCCGACGAGTTTGTTTTTAACAAGTTTACAAATCAAAGTGCCACAATTACCCGGGAGTTTTTACAAAGCGGCTGGAATAGTTGCTGTGGTTGTACTGTTTTAGACGTTTTACTCTGCATATTGCACTGGAACACCAAACCCGACGATGAAATCTTTGCGACTTTTGAGGAAATTACCAAGAAGGATGATATATTATCCATGGAAATTCAGATTTTGATCAAAGTTACTTTGCTCAAGGGATGCATAGGTTGGGCCAGTCTTGCCAAGAATTTTCATAGCGCCTATGGGCGCGACTGGCTCAATTTACTGAAGCGGGAAGAGTGGCTGCGTCCGCCGGAGACGCCGTCGTCGTCGAGGTGAACCTGTTTTTCCCAGGTTTTTTTTATTTTCCTAGAAGTTAAAGGTGAGCTGCAGTTTAGCCTGCAGGCCGCGGCAGACGCCGAAAGATTTTTCCAGGCCGGCTTTCACGGTGAATCCGCCCTCGCTGTGAAGAGAAAGCGCACTTCGCATTTTCTCTAAAATATTGGTATTTTTTTATATTTTTTTCATTAACCATGTATAATGAGCATATTTTTTAACGAAAAGAGAGAGAACATGAAAAAAGCGATAAAGGGTCTGAGCCTGGCGATGGGTCTTGCGTCCATGACGTCGACGGCGGACGTGGGGGCGACGGATACCTGCACTTCCTTGGCAAGAATACCTGGTCGTGAATATTCAGGTACTTCTTACTGTAGAATTTCATCTGCCCCTGATAGACAAGCACAACCTGAGGCCGCAGCAGCGAAAATATTTTGGTTTTACAATTCAGTTCCTGGGCATGCATTATACAACCGTAACGGCTTATATCACATCAAGAAAGAAATTCCTGCCGAGTATAGTGTGACATGCGAAATAAAAAACGGCCTGCTGGGTATGAATCGGGATGTTAATATGCTGTTGGTGGAGTTTTTAAAAGGCGATCTGGATACTAGAGAAATATTCTGCGTAGATCGTATATTCTTTAAGTGGAAGGATCATTTTAGCTTTGAGCAATCTCAGCGAAAGCATGTTGATCTGATCTTCGGCGCCGTCAATAGCTATGGGGAGAATCATGGCGAGAGGATTTTTATGATACGTTATGGATTGCTCCATATGCCTATGCCGTTGCTTTTCTACAAAGGGACAACAACAATGGCAGGCGACGGCGCTGAGATTCCGGGGAAGAGTCTGTTTGATATCCTTATGAATAATCTGAATAGGAAGGTTACATATTACGCGTCTAGGCGAAGGTTAATGACGTTTATTTTCGAATGTAGTTTCTACAGAGAATTGTCCATGAAAGGTAATTCATCGATTGCTCTCAGTGAGTCTTTCGTTTCCCACGCGAAGAAAAATGGATATTCGAATGAACTAATATTCCCTACGTGGTTACCTAAATGGGATATGACGTTCGGGCTAAAGATCTGTATTACAGCATCTTTGGGGTCGTCTCCAACCACGGAGAGCAATCAAAATGATTGCATTATCTCCTCCAGTCAGTCCTCTGTGGATCAATATTGGGTATCCGGCGAGTCTAAATTCGGTATAAAATTTCCCAATTTAAAGTTTTCTGAGAACATCGAGAGCAGTAGCTTCAGCGATATGCAGCTATCGTATGATTTGTGGAGTTTCGGTGTTCTGCTCTACGATATTTTGACGTCGCCTGGCCATGACGCTCCAGATTATTTGCGGGCAGAAAAGTCAAATGCAGGAGATTGCGGTGAAATTCTTAATCTTAAGTTAAATCCTCTCGGATTAACTGCGCCCCCCTATTATTTCTTGTTTGACGCCAAGTTTGACGAATCTACGAAGGCGGTGGAATCCATCGCCTCCTGTGTTAGGGCTGCAAAGGAGAGTAATAAACCGCCTAGCGTCTATTTGCTCGAGCATTGTCTGTATTGGCTCCCACTTGGCGTTTGGCTTTTTCCAAATAACTATAAAAAGAGTCTTCTTTTTCTAATATTTAACGATAAAGACAACAATGAGGCTCATGAGATTTGGTGTGATTATATTCGCGACATGCTT
>JAITAU010000007.1 GCA_031283965.1 Holosporaceae bacterium
TGCTGCAGCAGGTGAATATCGTCGCCTCAGCCGACCCGGCTGTCAGCAGCAAAAAGGCTGAGATAGCCGGTAAAATTACCCAACTCCTCGCCCGCCTCGGGAGACCCCCCGAGAAGAAACAGGAAGCAGTGCTTGACCCATACACTGGATATATCGCTGCGCGCGTAACAGCCTACTATTATTAGACTCCGCGCAAAGGCGGGCACGCCCGCCTTATCTGCCGTGGAAGTCGACCCAGTTTTAGCCAGGAGGTCGTCCAGCATCAACTGCCATTCCAGTTGCCGCACCGCGCCGGCATAGAAACTCATCGGCAATTCAATTAATTGCGGCAAAGCGGCGGGCCAAATAAGTCGGACGTGGAGAAAAATTGGCCTTCAGCATCAGCGGCGCTATTTCTCCGAACAAAGTATCCAATTTCTTAGCGCTTTTGGGCGATAGGCCAACGCCTTTGCAAAACTCTGCCGCTATGCCGGTCATGACAAGAAGGGAATCAATTCCCACTCCGTTAGCGCCGGCGATGTCTGTCCATGGGGTATCTCCAACCATGACAATTCTGTCTTTTGGATCGACAAATCGCCTAGCATATTCGAAAATTCCAGGCAACGGCTTGCCGAAGTAGATCACGCGTCCGCCCAGTTTTTCATAATAGGCGCCGAGGCAGCCTTGGGTGACGATGGGATAGCGATTTTCAGTGTGATCCAGAGTGCCATGGGCAAAAATGTCCGGATTGGCCACCACGAGGAGTTTGTTTTTCCTTAAACACATTTCCAATTGAATGGCGAATTCTTCGAATCCTCGGCGCCCATGATCATCCCTCAATCGCTTCCAGTCGTGGTTTCCCAGGTCCTCTATTTTGACTGGACGACCAGCTTCGTCCCGCACGTTGTCCACCCGAACGGCGCCGTAGGACGCCCTCGGCACGCCTATGTAGAAAAAGTCGGCTGCATCGTCGTCGCTGGTTTTTTCTAGACCGGCGCTACGAAAGATGCTGTCGTTTCCCATGAACATGCATCTATAGGAGACGGGACGGCGCCCTAACACTCGTTGGAATTCCTCGCTGTTGCCTATTAGAGTGTGCCTCAAAAACTCCCCGGAGGTGACGAATTTATCGTAG
Organism: Holosporaceae bacterium; assembly: GCA_031283965.1. Classification (GTDB taxonomy): domain Bacteria; phylum Pseudomonadota; class Alphaproteobacteria; order UBA3830; family UBA3830; genus JAIRZM01. Next base: position 1,115 of record JAITAU010000007.1, read on the forward strand.
TGTACTCCCATCGCCATGCCGCGTTGGGCGTAACCGATCATGGCGTCCAGCGCCGTCTGGGTGGAGTTTGAGAGTATTATGATCTTCTTTCCTAAGTTATTGAGCCTCTCGAGGGTGCTCAAGGTTCCATCAAACAGAACAGCTCCGTCGAACAACACGCCGTAGATGTCCACAAAGAAAGCGTCGTAGTCGTCGGCGATCGACATAACATTATCCTTTATCTCCATGTTGACCTCTAGATGGCTAATTTTTTGTGTTTCTGGCGATGTGGGATGATTTCTGTTACCCCTAACCGCTTCATTTTATCCGCTTCATAGGCGCTGAAATCTCCCTGGAACCACTCAACTTTTCCATCTCCTTCAAAGGATAGGATGTGGGTGGAGATGCGATCCAAAAACCACCGATCGTGGCTGATGACCACGATACAGCCGGCGAAATCCACCATAGCATCCTCGAGAGTGCGTAGAGTATCGATATCCAGATCGTTGGTTGGTTCGTCCAGCAACAGGACATTTGCTCCGGATTTCAGCATTTTCGCCAAATGCACACGATTGCGTTCTCCGCCGGACAGTTGATGGATGTACTTCTGCTGATCTTGGCTCCGAAAACCAAAGTGAGACACGTAGACGCGACTGGGAACTCGCCGTTTTCCTAGCTCCAGTTCGTCCAGAGAATCGGAAATTTCAGCCCAGACGGTCTTGTGATCATCCAAGGCGTCGCGACTTTGATCCACATGAGTCATCCGCACCGTTTCGCCGACTTTCAACGATCCGGAATCCGGCTTCTCCGTCCCTGCCAGAATCTTCAGCAGTGTAGACTTCCCAGCTCCATTGGCGCCGATCACTCCGACGATGCTGCCGGGCGGTATGTCGAAGGACAGATTATCAAACAGCCGTCCATCGCCGAAGGATTTGCTAATGCACTCAGCCTGAATCACTACATTTCCCAGACGCGGCCCCGAAGGAATGTGAAGCTGGGCAGAGTTGTAGGATTTCGTGGCCTCCTGCTCCAGCATTTCGTGATAGGCGCTGATTCGCGCCTTGCTTTTGCTCTGACGGGCCTTGTGGGACAACCTTATCCACTCCAACTCTCGGGAGAGCACCTTTCTCCGATCAACTTCCTTTTTATCCTCTAATTCCAGACGTTTTTGTCGCTCTTCCAGCCATGCGGAGTAATTGCCCTCGAAGGGATAGGTGTTCCCCTTGTCAATTTCCAGAATCCACCCAACGACGTTGTCCAGAAAATAGCGGTCATGTGTCACCAGCACTACCGCGCCTTTGTAATCCTGCAGATGCCTCTCCAGCCAGGCCACAGACTCGGCGTCCAGATGGTTTGTGGGCTCGTCCAGCAGCAGCAGATCTGGTTTCTGGAGCAGCAGTTTGCACAAGGCCACACGCCGCTTTTCTCCGCCAGACAGATGAGTGACATTGGCGTCTCCGATCGGACACCCGAGGGCGCCCATAGCGATCTCGATAGCGCGATTCAAGTCCCATAACCCCTGTGATTCTATCAGCTCCTGCAGCTCAGACTGGCGGGCGATGAGAGTCTCCATCTCTCCATCTGTCATTTCTTCTGCAAATTTAGCCGAGACTGCATCGAACTCATCCAGAATGGCCTTCTTGTCCCTGAGAGCGGATATTATGTTTTCGAAAACGGTGGCGTTTTTATCCAATTCCGGTTCCTGAGGCAGATATCCGACGGTGGCGCCGTTGGCCAACCAGGCTTCACCATCATAATTTGTGTCCAGCCCGGCCATTATCTTCATGAATGTGGACTTTCCGGCTCCATTCCCACCGATGATGCCGATCTTTGCCCCCGGATAGAAGGAAAGCCACGCCCCCTTTAGAATCTGCTTGCCTCCGGGATAACTTTTGGAGACGTTCTTCATCACATAGATGTATTGATGGGAGGCCATTTGTTTCAACTCCTGATACGCGTCCATTATAGCATAATTACAGCACCAGCTCATCGCCAGCGCGACGAAGTTTTGCGGATTTCAGCTCCTGAATGTTTTTGCAGCCGATGCAGAACATGGCGGTCTTTAGCTCCAGCATAACGGATTCGACAAAATTCTCGCAGGCGGCGCGGGATTCGGCGATGTGGCGAAGGAAACCAGAGGCGTTCCCGCAGATATCCGCCCCTAGAGCGATGGATTTCGCGACGTCAACTCCTGTTTCTACGCCGCCGCTAGCGATGATCTTGATGCCTTTCACATTCTTTGCGATGGATCGAACGCATTCGGCTGTTGGATTCCCCCAGCTGGAGAAAGTGCGGGAGCAGTTGCGGACGACAATGTCATTCGATCGATACCCCTCGATGGCTCCCCAGGAGATGTTTCCGGCCCCGGCAACGTCTATAACGGCGACGCCCACATCCAACAATTTCTTGGCCACCGGCGACGAAATGCCGTAGCCCACTTCTTTCACCACCACCGGAGCCTGCAGCCCTGCACAAATTTTTTCGATCTTCCCCAGCAGACCGGCAAAACCTGTGTTGCCGCCCGGCTGGAATACCTCTTGCAGCGGATTCAGATGAAGAATCAAAGCATCCGCGTCAATCATCTCCACAGCCCGCCTGCATTCGTCCAGAGAATATCCGTAATTGAGCTGAACCGCTCCAAGATTGGCGAAGAGCAATATGTTTGGGGCGTAGTTGCGGATCTTAAAGGACGTTTCCCGAGACCGGTCTTCAATTGCCGGCCGCTGACTGCCGACGGCAATTCCGAGATTGAAGTCGTGGGCTATTTCTGCCAGTCCCTTGTTGATTTTTTCGCTGCGGTGGCCGCCTCCGGTGATGGAGGAGATGATCAGCGGCATGTTGATCCGACGACCAAAGAATTTCATGGAGATATCGATTTTCGAAAAATCTATCTCAGGAAGGGCGTTATGTTCGAAACGATAGCGACTGAACCCGGAGTCGACAGCGGAGCGAACGTCAGCCTCAAGAAACACTTTTATATGATCATCCTTCCTGTCGACTATGCCGTTCACTATTGTACCCGCTTGGC
>JAITAU010000027.1 GCA_031283965.1 Holosporaceae bacterium
ATGAAACAGGAGCAGATGGACGCGCAAAAAAGCGCCCCCAGATAGACCATCCTCGTCCCTATAACGACTCAACCCCACAGGCTAACACGAAAATTATTAACGATTGATTAAAAGTCCAATCAAAACGCAGAAGAGCGCGAATCAGCAGCGAACTATCGGCGTTCCCACTTCACTTCGCAAAATCCACTCTTGCCCAAGAGCCAAAGTCCGTCGCTTCCGTGATTGTAAATCGGCTTTGGTTCGGCCATAATTCTCTACTGTCCATCGGAAATGGTGAAATGACCGTGCAAAACTCAGGATTGAAGCAAATTGCCCTTGTGGCGGAGCAGTTGGGTGTGAGGGACGAGTATTTGGAGCCGTACGGTCGCCACAAGGCGAAGATTCTGCCAGGCATCTGGTCAGTCATAGGTAACCGCCCCAATGGGAAATTAATTCTGGTGACAGCCATCAATCCCACCAGCGCCGGAGAGGGGAAAACCACCACCACTATTGGCCTCGGGGATGCCATGAGTCATCTGGGGTACAGGACCTGCATCGGACTTCGAGAGCCGTCTTTGGGGCCATGCTTCGGCCTGAAGGGCGGAGCCACCGGCGGCGGACGTGCCCAGGTGGCGCCTACTGAGGACATCAACCTTCATTTCACTGGCGACATCCACGCCGTAACGTCCGCCCACAATCTGCTGGCGGCCGTAGTCGACAACCATATGCACCAGGGCAACGACCTGAGACTGGATCCCAAAAGAATCCTCTGGAGACGGGTTCTCGACCTGAACGACAGGGCATTACGCCACATCGTTGTGGGACTTGGCGGAAAAGCCGACGGCGTTGTGCGGGAATCCGGCTTCGACATCTCCGTCGCCTCCGAACTCATGGCCATCCTCTGCCTCCACGCCGATCCGGCTGATCTCCGTCGTCGCATTGATCACATCATCGTCGGCCACAGCGTCGACGGCGCTGCCATAACCTGTGGGCAGCTGAAAGTCACTGGCTCTCTGATGGCCCTTCTGAAGGACGCAGTGAAGCCCAACCTCGTCCAAACTCTGGGCGGAACGCCGGCGTTGATCCACGGCGGCCCATTCGCCAACATTGCCCACGGCTGTAACAGCATCATGGCCACGAAATACGCCCTGAAATTGGCTGATTACGTGGTGACGGAGGCGGGATTCGGCGCCGACCTGGGAGCGGAAAAATTTCTGGCCATCAAATGCCCACTGTTGGGGAAATATCCGGACGCCGTCGTCATCGTTGCCACCCTCAGGGCGATAAAGTTACACGCCTGCGACGGAATCGGCGAAGCGGAAAGGTTGATCTCTGGATTCGCCAATCTGCAGAAGCATGTGGAGAACATCCGGCACTACAACCTACCGCTGGTGGTGGCCGTCAATGCATTTCCCTCAGACGATCCAGAAGAAATCGAGCTTGTGCGAAGACTTTGCAGAGAAATAGATGCGACGGCGGTTACATCCACCGTCTGGAGGGACGGCGCCGCCGGAGGAATTGCGTTGGCGCAGGCTGTGCTGGATGTCGTCGCCACCGCCAGTGCGAAATTTCGACCGCTGTATGAGAGAAGCGACTCCGTCTTTGAGAAATTGCGCAAGCTGGCCACCGTCATCTACGGAGCTTCAGGCGTCGCCTATTCTCCGCAGGCCAAAAGCGTCCTGGAGAAGGTCGATGCGGACCAGGAGGTGAGATTTTATCCCATATGCATGGCCAAAACCCAGTACTCCCTGAGCGACGACAAAAATCTCCTCGGCAGACCTGAGAATTTCAGAATCAACTTGAGGGATGCGAAGATCATGGCCGGAGCCGAGTTCATAACCACCTACGCCGGAGACATTGTCACCATGCCTGGCCTGCCGAAACGCCCAGCGGCGGAATCTATCGACCTGAACGGAGAGGAGGTCACGGGGCTATCCTAGGTTTTCTCGTCGCCCCGTCCCACGATCTTCTGTATTTCATCATCCATCGGACTGGTGCAGATGCGCCGCTGTTCTCCGGTTTCCAGATTTCTGACGATGGCGCGACTCTCCTGAAGCTCCTCCAGGTTCGCGATTAGAGCGAACTTTATCTTCTTTTTGGCGGCGTAATTCAGCTGAGCTCCGAGATTCTTTTCCTGGAGATATGTTTCGGTTTCTATGCCCATTTGCCGAAGATCGCGGGCAATTTTCACATAATCTCCGATGCGATCACGCCGCTGGATAGTCACCAGGATCCTGGCCGTGGACAATTCGTCAGCACGCAGCAGACCGCTCTCCAGCAACTTGGGCGTCAACCGGGAGACGCCGATGGTGGCGCCGACTCCGGGAAGCTTTTTATCCGACAGCGTGCCCACCAGATCGTTGTACCTCCCGCCGCCGGCGACGCTGCCTATTTCCCGAAAGTCATCCAGCACCGTCTCGAAGACATTGCCGGTGTAATAGGTCAATCCGCGAGCCAATTTCAGGGAAATCCTCATGGACTCGGCGGCTTCTCCGAATTCCTCCAAAATCCCGAAGACTTCCTCCAATTCCGCCACTCCTTCGCGAAATTCATCGTTAAAGTCCAGAGTCTTCAGCCATTCCAGAATCTCTGGATTGGAGCGTCCGTCATCGCTCTCTAGAAATTCCCTGATTTTACCTATGTTTTCCGACGAAACTCCGAGCCGCAGCAGCGAATTGTCGAATTCATCGGAGGAAATTTTATCCATTTTATCCATTAGCCGGACGGCCTCTGTCAGTTGTTCGTCGTCGATGAGAGTCTTCAAAAATCCCGACAGTATTTTCCTGTTGTTGATATGAGTGCAGAAGGCGGGGACCTTCAGGGAGCGCAGCACCTCTGCCACCAGCAGAAGAATTTCCGCATCATGGGCGATGGAGAGGGCGCCATCCCCGATGACGTCCACATCGCATTGGTAAAATTGACGATAGCGCCCCTGCTGTGGCCGTTCTCCCCTCCAAACCGGGGCAATGTGATATCTTTTGTATGGAAAAACCAGCTGGCCGAAATGGGAGGCCACGTATCTGGCCAGCGGTACCGTCAGATCGAAGCGTAATCCGAGATCCCTCTTGGCTACGCCATCGGCAAGTCGATAGAGCCCGTAGATTTCATGGTCATTCCCCTTGGCCAGCAGTGTCTCCACCCGCTCAACCGCCGGCGTATCCATTGGCACGAAGCCGTAGGATTCAAATTTTCTCCGCAGAACCTCCAGCATCCGGGAAAACGCCATCTGCTCCTGCGGTAAAAACTCTGGAAACCCGGAAATGCTGCTCTTCATCTCTCACCAACACCATCGCTTTATTCGCCAAAGATACCCCAGAGGCAGCAAAATATACACCCATGAATTTCAGCTTCATCTGCCACAGCAACCAAAAATCCATCCGACATAGTGACTTTTTCATCTAATCTGTTCGACCCTTGCAGTCAATTCTCTTTTTTAATCCATGATATACCCTGCTTTTAGTATGGCGTTGAGCTGAACCACCATCTTTCGCATAACGGCCACCATAATTTTCATCTTGGATTTTTCCATGAGCTTATG
>JAITAU010000033.1 GCA_031283965.1 Holosporaceae bacterium
ACGGAGCAGGTAGTAAAACGAAAGTTTTTGGTATGAAAAAGCGAGAAGGCAAGGTCTACATGCAGATTGTGAACAACTGTTCGGCAGCAGAATTAATGCCCATAATCAAGAGGTTAGCGTCCGACGACGCAACTATTTACAGTGATGAATGGAAAGCGTACGATGGTCTTGTGAATGAGGGCTACAAAAAACACTATCGAGTAACTCATAGTGCAGGTGTTTTTGCCAACGGAAGGGCGCATGTAAACGGTATAGAAAACTTTTGGGGAGTAACCAGGAGCAGGCTTGTGAAATTCAAAGGAATAAAAAATGATAAGTTCTACCTATACTTGAAAGAAACAGAATGGCGCTTTAACCATAGACAAGAAAATATTTATAAGTCGTTGTTAAATAGGCTGAGATAATCTCCTCTCTAGTCTGGTCTTGAACCTTTTTGTTTTATGCCTAAGAATAAAGAAGAGATGAATATGCTTCATAAGTAGTATAAAGCTGGGAAATTTCTGGACGACATTGATACTCACCTCACTTTGCCCTCGTGGTCTCATATTTCATATGATATAAGAGATGAACTTTATAATAGATTACGTAGCGGAGAGATGTATTTTGTCAATAAATTTTTAGAGTACTTGGAAAGTTTTGTAACACTGGCTGCAAATCATGAAGATAAAGACTTTGTGGGTAGCTATTTGTTCGGTGATTATGGGTTGCCGGAAGATTTTGTGCAGATAGCCTGGTATACTTCAGCCAGAGGGGTACAATTGGAGGATGGAAAAGGCTTTGGCGTTATTATGAGATTAAATGATATGCTTAATGGAACAAAAAGACATCAACAAGATGAAGTTTTAGATGCATATTTTTTAAAATATCCTGAACAGAAAAATAAAGTAATATCATTTGACTTAGATGTCAAATAAAACTTTGCTAAGTACGACTATGTTAGTGATGTAACTTTAAATTTTAATAAAAAAAGTGGCGTATTGAAGGAATTCAACTGCTATCCAGATTCTTTCTGCTAGCTTGTGTACATAGTTCGCACATCCTGATCCATCAGCAAAAACCATCACAGAGGTCCAGAGAAAACCGCAAGTTCTACCTCAAAACAGCTGCTACTCCAATCGATTTTGTAGAACTTTTTCGATACAATTTTATCTAATTCCCTTGAAGCCCTTCTGCATCAGGCCTTCAGAGAAAAATCTCCGGTCCCCATTGTTTGGAGAATTTTTGGAGATTTAGAGAGAATTTCTTCCGAATGAAGCTGAATCAGCATCAATTTTATCTGTATTTAAAATTGATTCTTGCGCCGCAAGGCCTCTGAATCATTGGGTTCTGAGCGTTGCTTGCTCTCAAGCAAAACCCCGCATTTTATGTCCACATAACAAACCTGGTGGACGCTATAGGGATCGAACCTATGGCCCCTACCGTGTGAAGGTAATGCTCTACCTCTGAGCTAAGCGTCCAAATTCTGTGGCAATGACCAGAGGATTTATACATTTTTCGCGGAAAAAATTCAATCCATTCCGACGGCCTAGGTCATCTCTCCGGAGACGATTGATTCGGATTTGTCAGAGGCGTCGACATCCTGGTTCAATAAATCTATTTTTTATATATCCCCTGTGGACTTGGCAGAGCTTTGCGACGGAGAGGTTAACTCCGGGAGATCAGAGTGATGGAATGGTCAAAGATATCGTCCAAAAGGATGATTCTGTCTCCGGCGGAGGCGAATTCGCACTCTCGGACAGCTGCTCGGGCCATTTTGGGCATATCCTCCCGCCGCCAGTCCTTTTCCCGCACCAAAATAGCATGGACGCCGTAGCACAACCCGGCTCTGCCGGCGACGGTTTCGGAATTGGTGATCAGCAGCACCGGCACAGCCGGCCGCATCCGGGAACATCTCACCACGGAATCGAAGGAATTGGTGAAGAGCACGATGGCGTCGGCTTCGCAAAATTCCGCGGCGTTTTTGGCCGCCAAACAGAAGGCGTCCACCACGGTTCTGTCCGGAAACCGCGAATTCTCCTCGGCGCGAATGCGTTGATAGAGCGGATCTGACTCGGTTTTGGAGATGATTCTGGACATGATTTCCACGGCCTCAAGCGGATACTGGCCGGAGGCGCTCTCCGCCGACAGCATGGTGGCGTCAGCGCCGCAGTAAACCGCAGTTGCCACGTCCGACACTTCGGCTCTGGTGGGACTGGGGGTGGAGATCATGGACTCCAACATCTGGGTAGCCACGATCACGGGTCGCCCCATCCGATGACACACATCAATTACACGACGTTGTATGGTAGGGACGTCCTCCGGATTCATCTCCACCCCAAGATCGCCACGGGCGATCATGACGCCGTCGGCAACGGCTACGATGGGTTCCAACGACTCAATCGCCAGCGGCTTCTCCAGTTTCACCACGATACCGGCTCTGCCGTCGATGATTTTTCGGGCCTGTTCCACATCCTGCACCCTCTGGACGAAGGACAAAGCCACCCAATCCACACCAAGCCCTAGGGCAAAGTCCATGTCCACCAAATCCTTCTTGGTCAGAGCTGATATGGGTAGCATGATGTTGGGCACATTGACGCCCTTTCTGTTGGACAGCTGGCCACCCACCAGAACCTTCACCTCCGCCTGCTCTGGATCGCAGGACAAGACCTCAAAACGCAACTTACCGTCGTCCAGCAGAAGACAGGCGCCCACGGTCAGCACTTCCAGAATCTCCGGGTGTGGGAGATTCACTCTTCTGGTATTACCGGGAGTCTGGTCCAGATCAAATCGAAAAATATCCTCCTTTTCCAGAATGATTTTGTCGTTCTCGAAGGTTCCCACCCGCAATTTTGGCCCCTGCAGATCAGCCAAAATCGACGGAGAACGACGATATTTCTCGCCGATGTTCCGAATGGATTTGTAAACGCTGGCGTGGCCGTCGTGGCTCCCGTGGGAGAAGTTCAGCCGGAACACGTCCACCCCTTCCAGGAACATACGCTCCAAATTTTCAGCATCACAGCTGGCGGGACCAATGGTGGCAACGATCTTAACTCCGCGACGGCGATCCATATTTCCCCCTATAAATTTAAAGGCCTCAAAACCAGCGTCTTTTTTTGCCCAGCGGCCATTTTACTCAGCATTTTAGCGAGACCGGCATTTTTATTGTTATATCTAAATTCACATTCTTTCAAGTGCGTAAGAAAGGATTCCTCTTTCAATCATTTGAATTGTGCTAATTTTCTTTTCACGCGACAGGGCCTGCGAAGGGCTTCCGACGAACGGTAATTTGATTTGTGGAGAGACGCCGCGTCGCCGAGTAAAGGCAGATGGTAAATTTGCACTGTAGATGCGATGATGCTGGGGGCGTCTTTTATGGCCAACAAGCCTAACAAAACGCGCGCTTCATTGTTCCGCGGTCGGCCTCTTCTCCATCTTCTGACCCATGCCGTTTTCCTGGACGTATTTCTTTATTTCCTGCACATAGGCGGCGGCCACATCTTTTGCGTCATCCAGCTCTCGGTTCATGGCATATCTCTCGGATATCAAAGCCACAACCAAGGTGTAGTTTTCCACCACCTCTTCGATCAGAACCATGGTACGACCGCAGCGTCCGGAGAAATATTTCTCGGATATGGATTTTGTGGGATCATTTTTATCCCCTTCCTCCGCCAATTTAAAAGTAGCCTGCGGGCATTTTTCCGTGAAAATATTTTGATTTTCCACCGCTTCTGGGTCGTGGGTACCTTCACTCTGGAGAAAGACAAAAATGGCTGTGTCTGTCTTGCCGTAGCTCCCATTTTTTAGGGGCCACAGGGTGGCGATCAGACCATTTTTTCCCTTGAAAGTGCGGTAGCCCCAGCTGGTTGGAACCTGTATCACAAATTCGTTCTTCTCCTCAATTTCCGGAGTCTCTATTGGAACTGAATGCTCCGAGTCCTGCGTCGCCGAGTCGACTTTTTCCATAACCCCTGAGGTTCTCCCGTAGACCGACGGTAGTTCCGCATTTCCCAATAAAATCACCGCCAACAGCGGGAACAATCTTCTCATCGCTCTCCTCGTTTTGTCATAATTCTATTGTAAAAAAGCAAATAAACCGTTACCAAAAGAACATTTTTTCTCCATCGCGTATTTTCATGTAGCATTGGGTACATTTCCGATGATTTTGAGAGGCCTACTGCTCTCGATTAATTCATCCAAATGGGCGCGCTGTCGTGGCTGCCGTCCTCATCAGGCGAAAACCCTGAAGCACGCCGTTCCCATAGTCATTGAAAGGAGAAACCTTGGCTTGGCGACTGCGTTTGACGTTTCTAGGCCTCATATGTTACATCATATATTGATCCTCATGCCTATCATCAGGATGTGCGCGCTGTTTTTACCGGTGGTGGATATGCCGCAGGCGCTGCTGTAGGCCTGAGCTCTGGCGCAGCTGTCACTTTTTATCCTGTCGTACTCAATGTACACGCTCCCGCTCCGATGGAGGACATACTCCCCGGCCAGCGTCAGCACGTCAGCGCTGCTTTTCTCGCTGGAGGAAAATTTTACCACGGAGCTGAAATATCCGGTGGAAACCGTAAGCCTGCCGTTGACCGCATAGCTGACTCCGACGGAATATGTATTACCGGCGTCGGCTCCAGGTTTAAGTCCGACCTCAGGAGCGGCGAAGGTGTAATTCACGTTTTCATCGAAAGCATGGATATCGGCAGTCGCATACCTTTTGGATCTCAGGGATTTGCCGTTGTCGCCGTAGCCAAGTGCCACCTTGAAGTCCTTATACCCAAGAATAACACCGACGTTATAGGCTCTGACACTGTTCACATCTACGCCAGTCAGGCTGGTTTTTCCATTTCCATGCCATCCGCACAGGCATACTTTCCCGTTGAATGACGCCAGATCACCAAATTCGTAGGCGACGCCTCCGGTGATGATATTCTTGGAGTAGGCGGTTCGCATGCCGGGAAAATTGGCCTTCTCCTCGTTAATTTCCGGATTGCGAACCTTCGGATGGAGAGTTTTGAACGGATTAGCGTTGCGGCTGTCTGGCGTGAAGGATATCCCGAAGGAAAAACCGGAAATTTTGGGCGACACGAGGGTGATTTTTGCAGCTTTGTTGTCGTCGAATGGGAAACCCATGTCCACGAAAGATCCGGCAGACTCCTTGTAGAACAAGGAAAGGTTACGGCTGGCGGCTCCACCATAACCGACCAGCACGCTGCCCCCATCCACGATCATGGAATCTGCCATTGTCGAGGTGAACCCGATCTTCAATGTTCCGATTTTTTCTGATCCAGCGGACACATAAGCCATTCGAAGGATGGCGCTTCCCTGCTTCATTATTCCGGAATTGACCTTCGCGTCAATCTCAATTTCGAGATTCCATCGGTCGCATTTTTTGAGGTATTTCAAAAAGACATCGCTTTCCAGGGCGAATATTGGGTTGTCCTGGTCGCTTTTTGCATCCTGGCTAACGAAAAGCGATGTGAAATTGAAAGTTCCTCGGAAGCTGAATGGGCAGTCTATCCCATCTTTCTTTAGCCCATCGGCCACCGCTTCGTTAAACAACTTTTCTTCGTCATCCGCCGACGTTGAGCCATCTGTGGCCAGCGTTGATTCACAGATCTCAGCCAGGGAAATCGCCGCCAAAAACACAATTTTTTTCATCTGCCATTCCCTACACGAAACATTCGAACCAATTATATATGAAGTCCTAGAAACTGCACAATGTAAGATACATTTGTTAAAAAAAATCCCCAAAATCAACGAATTTTTCAACTCTTCTGGCTGAATCTTTATAAATCCCACATCCTCGAGAGATTCTTTTTGAGATTTCTACTGTCCTATGTAGCGTATTTGTCACGAGATTCATAAATGTTCCTCGGTATCCATCGTCACCGCATACTCCCTGCAAAGAAGAATATTTTCGCGTTCATAGAGAAGAGAAAACATATGACGGATTTGTACGGTCATGCTTTTGCAAAAGGCTCTGGACTAGCAAGATATGGATTGCTATTACAAGAAACGTTCGGAATTGTGGTATTTTTGAACTGGACGAGAGCCACTTCTGGGCCAAAAGAGTCTGCAGCAAGCGTGGTCGTTGCTGCGGGACGTCTCTATTACGAAAGGGCGCTTTAGGCAATGGCCTCTCTGCTGGGCCAAACGTCTCTGGCGAAATGACGTCTGATATTATAAACAAAATCTGTGGATAACTCTGTTGATAAGCCTACGGATTCCCGACAAAAACGGCATATTTTCATATGGTTATTGGGATCTGCTTATTTCTTAGTCACCCACTTAACGCATTGTTTTTACTTATTTTTTATGTTTTCCAGGACTCCCGGCTGCCTCCCTTGGACCAGTTTGTTTCCGAAACTCAACAATTGTGTATTTATTGCGTGATAATTAGCGGCAAATGTCGGCGCCGGGGCGACGTCCGGAAGCGCGATGGGCAGGCGACTGGGATCCTTTGTTAAAATCAAGCACCTTCGGAGCGGGCGAAGGGATTCGAACCCTCGACACCAACCTTGGCAAGGTTGTACTCTACCACTGAGCTACACCCGCTTAACGCCTCGCTATGATACCAATTTCCGACCTGGATGCAACATGTATCTTGCTCCATGACTCAACGATAACGATCGTCGGGAAAAGTGGCGTTTTTTGTTTAAGAGCCGCCGAGTTTCAGCGTAGTACTCAAGTACTTGGGACAAGCATTGTTAGACTTGATCGTTGGCATGCTGATATATTCCCTTCTCTTTCCACAAAAATATACTGATTCCAAGGATATATTTCATCCCATGCGCTTTGCAAAACGATCGACTCATGGCGCTCAGGAGAACAACTCCATTATGCATGTGTGTAATCACCAACACCTGTTTGCGATGCGCACTAAGTTCTGCCGCACGTATCTACCCGTTATCGTATTTTAGAGGACACGGCTTCCGGTCGCATACTCAAAACGAAGTTTTCGGCGAAGTTAGTGAGCGGCGGACGTGTGGGACCATGTTTTTATGGGCAATTTACCACCACAATTTTTGGCGTGCTGCTCGGGACCAACAGTAAAAACCCAACTGGCGGCAGAGCCACGTTTATCCGTTACCACCAACTTGATCTTATTTGCGATCGAGCGGCCTCCCAAGATGTAGGAAATGGTTATTTCACAGGAATCCTTAGGAGCCAGACATCCCATGGACGAAGTGACGGCCAAACAGCAATCTTCATCGGCGATAATTTCGCTTCCATCGTCCAGTACCCAGTAAAACGCAGTATCGAGCGGGACTTTTCCCTCTCCGTTATTTGTGATAGTGCACTTCACCTGCTGATACCCAGAAGAACTGAGCACGCTGCTTCCATCGCATGTTAAAGTGAGTGAAGCATTCAAATTCGAACAGAAACAAATCGCTGCTAGCAGCATTCCAAACATCTTTTTCATCATCATGCCCTTCTCTTTTTCGTCAATCGTTAAGTTACAGTTAATATATAAGGAAAGATACCCGCTTGACAACTTTTTTTTTGAAAAAATTTATTTATCGCCGGCGAAGGGCGATCAACGTGAAGATCAACGCAGTCGGTGGGTCAAGAGTGACAGTATTTTTGCGATGATCTCCTTTAGATTCTTGCGATGTACGATCATGTCCACCATGCCGTGCCTCAGCAGATACTCGGATTTCTGGAATCCATCAGGCAGTTTTTCATGAATTGTGTCTTCTATCACCCGCGGGCCGGTAAAGGCGACGAGGGCACCAGGCTCCGCAATGTGGACGTCCCCAAGCATGGCGAACGAGGCAGATACTCCCCCGGTGGTTGGATCCGTGAGCAGCACCAGGTATGGCACCTTAGCCTCTCTCAGGCCATTTACGGCCGCCACCGTTCTTGGCATCTGCATCAGGGAGAAAATTCCCTCCTGCATTCTGGCACCGCCTGAACATGGTATGGCCAGAAATGAATGGCCGTTGGAAACGGCGAAGGCGGCACCGGCGATGAAACCCTCGCCCACCGCCACTCCCATGGATCCCCCCATGAAACTAAAATCAAAGAACGCAGCCACCACATTGTTGCCGCCGATGCGGCCGTGACCCACGATCAATGCGTCGACTTCGGCGGCCGTTTCCGTTGCCGATCGTAGACGATCCGTATATCTCTTGCTATCTTTAAATTTCAGTGGGTCTCGCAGATTGGATTTGTATTTTATTCTCGTAAATTCACCGTCATCGAAGAGGGTTCTGATCCGATCAGCCACGGCTATCTTCAGGTGATGGTCGCAGTGCGGACATACCCGAAGGTTGAGGCTCAACTCCTTGTGGAAGATCATCTGCTCGCAGTTGGGGCACTTCTCCCACAGATTATCCGGGACGCTATTGCCGACCAGCGCTCGAATCTTGGGTCTTACGAAATTGGTGAGCCAATTCATGGATTTTACATTTTTGGGAAGCCGGACCCGTTGTTAATCAGGTCCTTCAGCTGTTTCCCGGCTCGAAAGAACGGGACTCTTTTTGGCTTGATGGTCACCTTTTCTCCGGTTCTCGGATTGCGGCCCTCCGTCTGGTCTCTTTCGCGAATTGAAAACGAGCCGAACCCGCGCAGCTCGATTCTCCCACCGTTCTTCAGGACATCCACCATAGAGCCTATAATGATGGCGACAATTCTGTCCACATTACGAACGCTCATGTACGGGTAGACAGCAGAAACTCGGTTCACCAGATCAGATTTCGTCATAATCGCTTCCCAAAAATGCCGCCGCGCGTAAAAATGATACACAAACGTTAACTGAGTGTGTATTCTAACCGGGAATGTTATATAAATAAACTTATGAAGCAAATTAATTTCGATTTTCTGACGGAATTCTATGATTCAGAGGCTTCAAGAAGAATTGCAGGCGAGATTTCATCTCGGGTGAAGCGGATTCTGCGTGGCAAGAGGGTGTTGACCATTGGTTTTTGTGGAGATTTCCTGGATTCTCTAGAGGCCGGTGAATTGTATTATGCGCTGCCGCGATCCCATGAAGTCCTTCATTGTCCCGCCGTTAGTCCATTAAAGACTATAATTTTCGAGGATAATGTTCTACCATTCGCCTCCAACAGCTGGGACGCCGTCGTCCTTATCCACCACATGGAGTTCTACGGTAAAAATCCAGCCTTCTTACGGGAACTTTCACGAGTTTTGAAGAACGACGGGAACCTAATCGTGATCGCCATAAACAAAAATTCCTCCAACGCTTTTCGCAAGAAGAACGGCGCTGCCGGAAACATAAGACTGTCGCCGAAGGATATAGTGGCCGCCATTATGGGAGCATCCTTTGATATCCGCGGTATTTTCGGAGTAAATCAGCGCTTCAGTTTCTGGCCATACAAATTCAGCTACAAGTTAAACCGGTACAATGAGATTTTGATAAACTGTTTCCCATTCTTCTCTGACGTCGTGGTGTTGGTGGCCGGCAAAGATGGTTCAATCCCGGAGCCGATGACTGCACTGGAAAAGCAATATGGAATGACTTAGTAGTATGGCGGATTTGCTGAGTCTTCTGACGCTGGCCGTTTGTTTCATAGCCGTTTTAGTGCTCCTGAAATGCTTCGGCGGGAGTGGTCTGCTGGTCTACGCAGCCGTGGCCGTGGTCGTCTCCAACCTCCAGGTCCTAAAACTCACGCAATATGCCTTCACGGAGCATCCGGTGGCTCTCGGCACAGTCGTTTTCTCCACCATTTTCGCTGTCGACAACATCCTGACTGAGTATTTCGGCAAGGAAACGGCGAAAAAATGCGTATGGCTGAGCTTCTGCGCCTATTTGTTCTTCGCCGTAACCATGAAAATCGCCGTCTGCCACCCGCCAATGCCGCATTCTGAGTGTCTAAATCTCCATCGAGAGATGGAAAGCCTGTTTTCTCCGAGCTTGACCATACTTACTTCAAGCTTGATATCCTATGTCCTGAGTCAACTAATTGACATATTTGTGTTTTCGAAACTGAAAAAGTTAACGAAAGGTAAATATTTGTCCTGCAGATCGCTAATTTCCATGATGATCTCGGCTTTCGCGGACAATCTCATTTTCTCTGCCCTCGCCTGGGTTGTTTTTGCGGAATGCCCAGTGTCCTGGGCGGTCCTTTGGAAGACATACATCTGCGTCACCTATCTCCTGAGATTATTCATCGCCGCCCTCTGCGTTCCATTGGTGAGGATTGCCGGAATCCTCATGCCTCGGAGGTTGGATGTATAGAAATTTTGGATTCGACGTTCTCCGCGTCTCCGCAAAATCGAGGGTGGGAGCTCTGAAGACTCCGCACGGAATCATCGAAACTCCGGCGTTCATTTTCTGCGGCACAAAGGCCAGCGTGAAGGGGGTTTCGCCGCTACAGCTGAAGGAGCTCGGCTCCCAGATAATATTGTCCAACACCTATCATCTGTTTTCTCATCCAGGAGCGAATCACATAAAATCCCGCGGTGGATTACACAGATTCATCGGCTGGGACGGCCCAATGCTGACCGACTCCGGTGGATTTCAGATTTTCAGCCTAGGGTACGGATCCGTTTCAGATGAGATCAAGGGGAAACGCAGCGGATCGCCTACGCTGGTGAAAACAGACGAGAACGGCGCCGTCTTTCGCTCCTACTGGGACGGCGGCCTCCAGCGGCTCACTCCGGAAAAATCTATGGAAATACAAAGAGATATCGGGGCAGATCTTGTCGTATCCTTCGACGAATGCACCCCCTACCACAGCGACGAAAAATACACCCGAGAGTCAATGGAGCGATCTCATCGTTGGGAAATGCGGTCGCTGGAGGAATTCCGGAAGGGCGGCGACTTTTCGCAGGCACTCTACGGCGTTGTCCAGGGAGGGGTGTACCGGGATCTGAGAAGATGCAGCGCTGCATTCGTCTCAGAGAATCCGTTTTTTGCTTCCGCCATTGGCGGAACCTTAGGAGCAAGCAAGACGCAGATGTATGAAGTGATGGAAATGGCTCTTGATGGGCTGGACGTCTCCCGCCCTATACATCTACTTGGTGTTGGCGGCGTCGGCGACATTTTTCGCGGAGTGGCGATGGGGATTGATACCTTTGACTGTGTTCACCCCACTCGCATCGGCCGACACGGAGGGGCTCTGGTGAAGGCAAAATATCGGGACAACGGCCGGAGGGAACATATAAATCTGAAGATGGCCCGCTACGCTGCCGACGACGCCCCCATCGAATC
>JAITAU010000074.1 GCA_031283965.1 Holosporaceae bacterium
TGGATCTTGTCCCGCATGATCTGATCCCGGGCCTGGACGTTGGCGCGCACATTGAATCCCAGGATCAAGGCATTGGAGGCTCGGGCCAGTACCACATCGCTTTCGGTGATCTCGCCAACGCCGTAGTGGAGCACGTTAACGGCCACCTCGTCGGTGGATAATTTCTGGAGGCTGGAATGGATAGCCTCCGAAGACCCCTGGACGTCCGCTTTGATGATGATTGGCAGTACCCGCAGTTTCTCGTTGGCGCTGAGCTGAGAAAACATCTGATCGGCGGTGCGCGAGGAAACCACCCGCGACTGCTCTCTCTTCTTTCTCTCCCGGTAGCCAGCAATTTCCTTCGCTTTCCATTCGTTTTCCACCACGACGAAGTCGTCTCCCGGCACGGAAGAGCCGTTAAACCCAATGATTTCCCCAGGCATGCCCGGCGTTAGGGTCTCTAAGCTCTCCTTCATGTCCGTTCTGATGGCCCGCACCCGGCCGTAGACAACGCCGGAGACAAAAACATCACCGACTTTTAAAGTGCCTTTGTTGATCAGCACCGTCGCCACCGGTCCCAATCCCTTTTCCACCTGGGATTCTACGACCACGCCCTCGGCGGCTCTGTTAGGATTGGCCCGAAGATCCAAAATCTCCGCCTGCAGTAGAATGGACTCTTCCAATTTCTCAAGGTTGATACCGGTTTTGGCGGAAATTTCCACGTCGATCACACTACCGCCGTACCCCTCCACCACGATTTCGTGATTCAGAAGCTCCTTTCGGACGTGCTCCGGATTCACACCATATTTGTCGATCTTATTGATGGCCACCACGATGGGAACGCCGGCAGCCTTGGCGTGATTGATGGCCTCGATGGTCTGATCCTTGACTCCGTCATCCGCCGCCACCACCAGCACCACCACATCCGTGACGTTTGCTCCGCGGGAGCGCATCTCGGTGAAGGCGGCATGTCCAGGAGTGTCGATGAAGGTGATGCGGCGACCGTCTTTCATGGTGACCTGATAGGCTCCGATGCCCTGGGTGATGCCTCCGGCCTCCTTCAGAGCCACATCCGTCTTGCGCAATGCGTCCAGCAGCGAAGTTTTGCCGTGATCCACGTGTCCCATGATGGTCACCACCGGCGGCCGAGGCAGCAGATCGGCGGAGGAGTCTTCTTTCTTCAGGCCGATTTCCACATCGCTATCGCTGACGCGCTTCACCCGATGTCCCAACTCGAGAATCACCAACTCCGCAGTATCGGCGTCGATGATCTGGTTGGCGGTCACCATCACTCCCATCTTCATCAGGGCTTTTATCACTTCGCCGGTGCGGATGGCCATGCGGTTGGACAACTCTTGCACACCGATGGTCTCCGGCAAAATCACCTCCTTAACAATCTTCATATCATCTTGATTTTTAGGAGCGAATTTATTCTTCTGTCGAGCTCTGCGGAGCGAAGTCAGAGATCTGGTGCGGGCAAGGTTGTCCTCCAGAGCGTTGTAGATGGATATGCGTCCCGACGCGGCGTCGTAGCGTCCCTTCAATTCCTTGACGTCCCGTTTCAGCCCAGGAGCCCTACGAAGTCCAAATTTTGCGGAGTCATCTTCGTCTGCGACGTCCTTCGGGGACCGAAACGATCGATGCGGCGGAATTTTCGGAGCTCCACCGAGGGAAGGCGTTTCTGAAGCGTTGATAACGGCGGCCTTGGCGGCATCCGGCGGCAAATCGGAAGTTTCCTCCACCGCCGAAGAATTTTGCGTTTCCATCTCCTCACGCTGCGCTCGAAGAACCTCCTGCTCTCGGCTTTCCTTGATGGCCTCTTTCACCACCTTCAGCCTTGTCTCCAACTCGCTGTTCGTGAGATTCCCATCGACGCCGTAGGCTCCAGCCGGAGGGGCGACCTTCAGCTGAGCCGCGTCCGCCGGCAGCCTACGTTTCTTCACCTCCACAGCCACAACTTTGGACTTTCCATGGGAAAAGCTCTGGCGCACCTTGGCGCTGAAGGGTGGAACTCCGCCTTTTAGGCCCACCGGATGAGACAGGCTCAAAGTGCTTTTCTTTTGCTCTTCCATACGTCTCTCCTGTGCCCGAGGCTAATTGAACCAATGCTCCCGGGATTTCATGATGATGCTGTTGGCGGCTCCCTCGTCCAGATTTGGCAACAGATCCAGCAACTCTCCGGCGCTCAGGTCGGCCAGGTCATCCAACTTTATCACGTTGTTCTGGGCCAGGACCAGCAGCGAATCCTTCGGCAGAACATTCAACGCCACCAGCAGGGGATCCACCTGAAGCTCGTCCAACTTTGCGGAAATTTCTTTCTCTTTGCTCTCCAGATGGGCGTTGGCCCTGGAGATGAGCTCAGCGCCCAGAGATTCATCGAAGCCACCAATGGCTGCCAGTTCTGCCTGCGGCGTTGCCGCCAACTCCGAGACATCGGAAAATCCCTCAGAAACCAACAAATACGCGATCACCTCGTCGCAATCCAGCAGCTCCATGAACATTTTTGACTTCGCATGATACTCCAGATTCCGCTTTTCCAGCGCATCCGTCTCCGAAATCACAGTAATATTCCAGCCGATGAGCTGTGACGCTAGTCGCACGTTTTGTCCGCGTCGTCCGATGGCCAAACTGAGCTGACTGTCCGGAGCCAAAACCTCGAATTTTCTGTTGTCCTCGTCCATGATGACACGGGAAATTTCGGCCGGAGCGAGGGCGTTGACGGCGAAAGTGGCAGGATCATCCGACCACAGAATGATGTCGATCTTTTCCCCTTGTAATTCCTGAATAATCGCCTGGACCCGACTCCCGCGAACGCCAACACAGGCCCCGATGGGGTCGATGTTTGGATCTGCGGAGTAGACGGCCATCTTTGCTCGGCTCCCAGGATCCCGAACCACAGATTTTATCTCTATCACGTTGTCGTAGATCTCCGGCACCTCTTGCACGAACAATTTCGCTAGAAATTGTGGATGCGTGCGGGACAGAATCACCTGAGGACCCTTCGTTTCCCGCGTAACGTCGGCGATGTAGGCTCGGACACGCTCGCCGACCCGGAAATTCTCTCGGGGAATGAGTTGATCGCGCCGTATAACCGCCTCCATATGACCGATGTCCAACACCACAGAGCTGAATTCCGCCCGCTTCACGACGCCGTTGACGATTTCCCCAACGCGGTCGATGAATTCGTTGTACTGCTTCTCCCGTTCCGCCTCCCGGATCTTCTGGGTGATAGCCTGCCGTCCAACCTGAGCCGCCACTCGACCGAAATTCACAGGCGGTAGCGGCGTGGAGAAGACATGGCCCACCTCAGTGTCCGGCTCGACCTTCAGAGCTTCTTCCAGAGACATTTCAGTCACCGCATTCTCGACGATCTCCACCACTGTAACGCATTTCAGAATGGACACCTCGCCGGTTTTTCGGTCTATGTGGACCCGAATGTCGAGTTCGTGCCCATATTTGGAGCGAGCCGCTTTCTGGATGGCATTCTCCATTGCCTCCAAAACAGTCTCTTTCTCCAGACCTTTTTCCCGGGCTACAGCATCGGAAATCTGCAATAACTCCGGTCCATAAAAGCGAGAGTCGCCCCATAAAGCCGTAGACATCTAGCCCAACCCTTTTCTCAAAAAACCACACAGCGCTCTGGCACTGCATCCCAAAGCCAAGCGGCCTCAGTATTACACTCTTCTCTCAAATAGACAACACCGTCGTTGGAATTTTATTTCGCCCCCAAATTCTCGAAAATCGTGAGACTACAGCGTAACGATGTATTTTTTGCAGGAACAAGGAGGAACGCCGCGTGCTTGATGTACATGAGGATGCGACGAAGTCAATTGCGAAAAAGACGCGTCAGGCGATGGGTCTCATCATGACAACTGGCCAACCATGGGCTATAGTTCTGCCGACGTTAGGATTGTGGGTGGCGGGCATGGGATTTAACTGTGGTATTGTGGGACTTCCGAACGTTGGCAAGTCAACGCTGTTCAATGCTCTGACCCAGACTGCTGTCGCCGAGGCCGCCAATTATCCCTTCTGCACCATAGAGCCAAACGTTGGCCGAGTGGGAGTGCCGGATCCGAGACTCCTGCGACTGGCAGTCATCGCCTCCAGTGAAAAGATCATTCCCACCCAGCTGGAGGTGGTGGACATAGCCGGCCTGGTGAAGGGAGCCAATCGTGGAGAAGGGCTGGGCAATCAATTTCTGGGACACATCCGCAGCACCGACGCCATTCTCCATCTGGTGCGATGTTTCGAAAACGGCGACGTCACACACGTGAACGGCAACGTCGATCCCATCCGGGACGTGGAAATCGTCGAGACCGAGCTGATGCTGGCGGATTTGGAGAGCCTCAAGAAGCGTGAAGCCATGGTTTCGAAGAAAAACAATCCGGACCTGGCGGCGGAAAAATCATTTTTGCGGCGGGCCGTCGATCGATTGGAATCCGGAAACCTTCTGAATGGCATGCCGCTGACCGACGACGAAGGAAAATTCGCCGACACTCTGCATCTAATCACCCGCAAACCCATTTTCTACGTCTGCAACGTCGACGAGGGGGACGTGGCCTGTGGCAATGAACTCACGCGCCGGGTGGAGACCCTCGCCCGCAGCCGAAATTCCGCCGCCGTCATCATATCGGCGGCCATCGAAGCAGAAATCGCCGTCATCCGCGACGAGGAGGAGAAGAATCAGTACATCCGTTCTCTGGGATTGGAGGAATCCGGCCTCTCCAGAGTCATCCGCGGCGGCTACGAGCTGCTGGATCTGATAACCTTTTTCACAGTGGGAGCGCCGGAGGCCCGCGCCTGGACCATCGGCCGCCACTCCAAGGCCCCAGCCGCCGCCGGTGTGATCCACACGGACTTCGAACGTGGATTCATCTGCGCCGAGGTCATCGGCTACGAAGACTACGTGGCCTGCGGCGGAGAATCTGGCGCCAAAGCCGCCGGCAAAATGCGCCTGGAGGGCCGGGAATATGTTATGAACGATGGCGACGTGGCGCACTTTCGATTCAACAAAACTACGTGAATTCAACTACGAATCTCTGGCTTGTTATCCTCCGCTGTGATAGGTTTGGGCGCGGTTGTGGAGGTTATGATGTTGATAAACATGATTGGAAGAGCGATGGTTTGCGTGGGTATGATGATTTTGATCACCCAGGGCGACGCGAAATCCCCAGTCCAGCGGAAGTACCCTGAAGGAACCTTGGCGCCCAGAAGCGTTCTCCTGGCGAAGCCGGATCGGTTTTGCGTCACCATGAGCCACGACGGCAGTAAAATCGCCTATGTGGCCCGCAAAGGCAGCGAAGTCGAGGTCCATATCCTGGACAGAAACGGAAAACTCCTGAGAAAATTCCCCATAAAGTCTTCCCGCAGTCTGTGGGAATGCGGTCTAACATGGATGTTCACCGACAACCACCTCCTGGTGCTCCAGGACAAAAATGGAGATGAGAATTACCAGATTCTCTGCTTTGACGTGACCACCGGCGAGTCCAAAAACCTTACTCCCTTTGACGGAGCCAAGTGCCATCCGAATAGGGTGAACCGAAAGCATCCGCGAGAGCTGATAATCTCCTGCAACAAACGCGATCCCAAGTGGTTCGACGCCTATCGGGTGAACATCGACTCCGGTAAGGTCGATCTTGTCTTCCAGAACGACGAATACGGCGATTTCATCTTCGATTCGGATTTCCATCTGCGAATCGCCACCAAAACCATGCCGGACGGCAGCGAAGAGCTCTACGACATGTCCGGCGACAAGCCGAAATTGTTCAAAAAGACGCCGTTTGAGGATTCTAAAAACAGTTGTCCGTTGTATTTTAGCTTCGATTGCAAAACTCTGTACGAACTGGACTCCTCCGGCAGCGACAAGAACGCCCTTGTGGCCTATGATATGGAAAACAAAACCTCCAAAGTGCTTTTCCGCAGCGATTTGGTGGATATCGCCCTCGACAGCTACGATCCCGACAGCTACGCCCCTCAGGCGGTAAGCGTTGACTACCTGAAACCGGAGACCACAGTTATCGATGACAGGATCTCCAAGGACGTGGAGTATCTGAAATCCAAATTCCCGGACTGCTACTTCGCGATTGGAAGCAGGAATCTGAAGGATAATCGCTGGTTGGTCATATCCTACAGCGACGTCGCGCCTTCCAAGTATTATGTGTACGAAAGGGATCCGCAAAAGCGCGTGCCGCTGTCGCTGAAGTATCTGTTCTCCTCCCAGCCGGAGCTGGAGAAATATCAGCTGCAGAAGATGACGCCGGTGGTGATAAAATCCCGCGACGGCCTCGATTTGGTTTGCTATCTGACGAAATCCTTTGATTTTAAAGAAGGACGGCCGTCGAAGATGGTGGTGCTGGTCCACGGCGGCCCCTGGGGACGCGATGATCTATGTTTCGATAAGGAAGTCCAGCTCCTGGCCAATCGCGGATATTCCGTTCTGCAGATAAATTATCGCGGATCTACAGGCTTCGGCAAGGCCTTCATCAACGCCGCCAACGGTCACCTCGACGCAATCCGCAACGACATAGTCGACGGCGCCAATTGGGCCGTCGAGAACAAAATCGCCGACAGAAATCAGATAGCCATCATGGGGGCAAGTTTCGGCGGATATTCGACGTTGGCGGGACTGGCCTTCACTCCGGATGTGTTCTGCTGCGGCGTCGACATGGTCGGCCCGTCCAATTGGCTCACCATGGTAAACACCGTTCCAAAATATTGGATACCGCACATGATTTCATGGTACAAGCTCGTCGGAGATCCACGCACGGCGGAGGGGCGAGCCATGGCGATGACAAATTCCCCCGTCAGTCGGGTGAACAGCATCAAGAAACCTCTCATCATCTTCCAGGGGGAACACGATCCGCGGGTGAATAAGGCGGAGTCGGATCAGATGGTGGCGGCCATGAGGAAAAACGGACTGGACGCGACCTATGTGTCCTATCCGGACGAGGGCCACGGCTTCCTCCGGGAGCCGAACGTCAAGTCCTACTTCGCCATCACCGAGAAATTCCTTTCGGAAAAGCTGGGCGGTTGGCATGAGCCGATCCACGACAAAGAACTGGAGGGCTCTTCCCATAAAATCCTGGAGGGGAAGATCTAATTTTGGACGGCCGTAAGAAAATCAACGCCAGATCCATCCTCGTGTGGGCCGTGGCGAATCTGTTTTATCTCTATGAGGTGATTCTGAGGGTCTCTCCCAGCGTCATGACCGACGGTCTGATGTGGCACTACGGCATAACCACCGGCGCGCTGGGGTTGTTGGTTTCCTGCTTCTATTTTTCCTACACAGCGCTCCAAATCCCCTGCGGACTAATTTTGGATCGTTTGGGACCGAGGAATCTCATCAGTTTTTCCGTGATCTTATCGATCCTTGGATCGGTGTTGTTTGCGGCAACGGATTTGATGTGGGCCGCCCAGCTGGGACGGTTTCTTGTGGGAGCCGGGGCCGCCAGCGCCTTCGTTTCCAGCCTGCAGATCGCCTCCGTCCTGTTTCCGGTCAGATATTTCCCCCTCTTCGCCGGCATAACCAACATGATGGGGACATTTGGCGCCCTCTGCGGCGGATTTCCAGTGGCCAGATCGGTGAATGTCCTAGGCTGGAGGGAAACGGTGTTCCTGCTGGCGGGGCTTGGGGTGATCATCGCGCTACTGGCCTTTCTGATCATTCCCAAAGTCGTAAAAATTTCTGAAAATGCTCATCCCCGCGATCGTTTTTCCCCTGTTTTGGCGAAGTTATTGAAAAACAAGCAGATAATTTTGGCGGGACTGGTGGGCGGATTCATGTATTTGCCGATCTCGGCATTTTCGGAGCTATGGGCCATTCCATTTTTCATGGCAAACTACAACATCAACAACGAGACCGCCTCCTTCGCCGCCTCCACACTTTTCGTCGGATTCGCTCTGGGGAGCATTCCAGTGGCGATGGTGGCCCGTAAAGTGAACGGATACATGAAGACCATACGCTTCTCCATCATCGGAGTCGCTCTGCTGTTTATTCCACTGATATACGTTCGCAATATATATCTGTCCTTCGCCATTGTGTTTCTGATGGGGATTTTGACCAACGGCGAGGTGCTGGTTTTCACCTGCGCCAAGAACAACGAATCTCCCAGCAACGCCGGCGCCGCTATCGCCCTCTCCAACGGATTGATCATGTTCGCCGGATTGATATTCCAACCGGTGCTTGGGATTCTGCTGGACCTCTTCTGGACAGGTACGACGTCGGAACATGGCCTGCGCCTCTATGAAATTTCCTGCTACCAGAAGGCAATTCTGACGTTACCCATCTGCCTGGTGATCGCCTACATTCTCTCCCTGTTCATGAGGGAAACCATGGAGCTGGAGAAACACCAGATCGAAAGCCCAACGGCCAGTTGATCATGTTGCCTCGTCGCCACCGACGGCAATAAAGCTACGAAGCCTCTTCAGTAAAATTTTACGAAGTATTTCTCTAAATTGGTGACTTTTTTACGTTTAAGAGTTATAATCCTTCCTAACATGGCAAGGAGGAATAATTTTTCATGACGAATCGTTTTTTCACTTTTATGATTATGGGTTTTCTCGTATTAAGAAGTACGGATTTCTCCTGGTCATTGTCTCGCGAAGCCTATTCCAACATTGAAAATTGTATTAACAGTCCCGATGAAAAAAATACAGGCAATTCCGACATTACGGCTATCAAAAACGGTCTTAACTATTACGAGGATAGCGACACCGGCATATCGCATCTCAATCCCAAAATAGGACTCATCTCCAATGACTTTGTACGTAACATGCGCTACTGTGATTCAACATACGCTTTGGATTGCTTTAAGTCGAGAAAAAAAGAGAACAAAAATAACTACTACGACGGAAACTGCCTTCGTTTTTCCAACGGAGGCTTGACTGGGAGTGGTCAGCTGTGCGTGTACCTATTCCCTTCTAGTGGACAACAATTTTCCATAGGCTGCTTTTCCGATAAGACTTTATTGAAAAAGGTGAAAAGTAACGTTATAGACATCCCGCTTTTGGTTGCCATCTTCCTAAAGGTTGCGTCGTTGACCAGGGAAGATGAGACAGCTAGCCTCAATGAGAAATGCGCGTCATCGAATTCTCCTGCCCTGCTTCAGGATTGCGTCATTTTAGGAGAAAAAGGGGTTAAAAAATGTCTTGAAGCCGTGATGGAACTGCTGAGTGACTTGAGTAAGATAAATTCAGATGATAAAGGAAGCATTACGGATACACAATCTATTACAGGACAATCTGAATTTCACAAAAAAGGAGTTAAATTTGGAGCTTGGCTACAGAGTGCTCAGTTATTAAAACTAAAAAAAGGCGACATACGAAAGACTATCAATATGACAGTTATAAAAAAACTGTTTAGCGAAAATTGTCGCATTGCATTAGTGACCGAAGCGAAGGCATCTGGAAAAATAACCGCCAGTCAGTTTGAAGAAATTTTGCCCTATCTGATGGCGGTGGTGAGAAGCGTACAAGATGAAAACTATTGCACAGCCTATGTCACAGAGGCGTTGATATTTCACTTTGCTCACTTTGCTTTTTCCTCATCCGAAGATTTGAAACAGTTGATTCGTCACATGAGAACTTTTGAGTTAATCCAATGCAAAGACGAAGATATTGAATTAATTGGCAAAGAAGATACTGTTCACAATAAAGAATATTTTGATAAATTGGAACAATTTAGCACCCTAGATGTTATCAATTTCATAACTCTGACCAACCGTAACCGAAACATTCCCTACGACAACGGCCGAAGCCCACAGTCTTCGTATGCGTCATTTGAAATAGATGATGGAAAAACGGATGATAAACCAATTAATAGCGCAAAAACAGTGAAAAAGAAAAAGATGAGCTTTGCCGATTGTGCTGAGACAGCTATCAGGCATCTGCTGTGTATGCTGCTCTATGATATGAAAACGAAAACTCTCATTATTCCGGAAAAAGAAGTGTCTCCGTTGTTATGTGATTTTTTAACTCGGCTTCATGAGTCTGTTAGCAAGCTTTTCGATTCTCAAAAAGACGGCATCAGTCCCTCCGTTGTCCCATCGTTGGTGCTGTCTGCCATGGTGAGCGATTGCAATTTTGAAGTAAAAAATCTGTTTGCCAAAGCGCTGCAAAAATTGCCAAATGTAACGTACAGAGATGATGATTCACCATATGGAGCCGGTAGTATCAAATCCGGACCCGACAACATTTGCAATGTTCTCCGCGGTCTTTTTCCAAAACTGCCTCAGTCTTCGTCTTCTTCCTCATCATCCTCTTCTTCATCTTCTTTGCCCCTCAATTCTGCCGAAGAATTGGCTTTGCTGTTTAACAACATAATGAAGGCCGTTGGAAAGACTGATATCACAATATCTGTTATAGATATAACAGAACGCGATACTTCAAATACGCTGGATATAAAATTCAAGGCTATTTCCGGCGCGCTAGATGAAAACAACAATACGCTGTACTCCTTTACACTGATGACTAAGCCAGGTCATACGCAGATAGAGAATATAAGAAACGGCGGAGAGGACGTGAACATATTTAAAACAATATCGGAAAAATATACACCGAAAACTGGACTCGATTGCATCGTCACCTATGATAGTAATGGTGCTCCCATTCCACCAAACTCCTATGACTACAGGTTGTTGCGGTTCATGTTAACGACAAAATTAGGAGCCTTCAATGAAAATATCGTTAGCCAGCTATCTAGCTTGAATTTTATTGCAATAACATCTTTCGAGCGAAATTATAAAATACTGCATTCGATCATCAGTAATCTCATATATTATCTGGTGTATTGCTCAAAGCCCGGAGAAGAGCCCTTTAAAGCAACTTTGGAGTGGCTCAAGGGACGCAATAGTAGTTCTACTGCCTGCTGGCGTATGATAGCCCAAGCCACTCTCAAGCCGATAATATTGTATTCGGGTCTTAGTTCTGAGCAATTGGCTCCATATATTCAAGAGGTGCTAAAATTAGGAGGCAGTAGCTCCGTTCCCAGTTCAAGTTCCAGTTCTGCGAAATATCCGGAATTGGACGCAGATGAAATAAAAGTAATCACAGAAGAATTAGCTCGAATTTCAGAATTAGACAAAAATGAAGAAGGCACATTGCTGGAGGACAGCGAAGCATCTTAGAAAAGTATCAGCGGCGACTGATTCAGGCATCGCTGTCTACGATGGAAAGAATTTCGCAGAAGCAATACACATGGCAATTCTGATGTCCCAGAAGAAATACAATCGAATGCAGGAAAATTTATTCGCGCTTTCCAGGGAACTTTATCGGGAATCCTTGGAAAATCTACAAAAAAAGTGGAAAAATTTTCCCTCTCGGAGGCAATTCCAGTCATCAAAATGAGGAATGAGGTAAAGCTGCCGCTGTTTTTCAAATTTCACTCAGTGGTCTACGGGAACACAGATCTGCAAAAATTCTTCGCCACCGTCCTCAAATAGTTATTCTTTCCATTGAGATTTTGCACGACTTTGTATATCATGGCTGCGTATCGTTTAGGATTATTGAAATGAAAAAAGGCGTTCATCCGGACTATCACGAAATAAGCGTTGTCATGACTGACGGCTTCACCTTCAAGACAAAATCCACCTGGGGGAATGCCGGCGACACAATGAAGTTGGACATCGACCCAAAGTCCCACCCAGCCTGGACCGGGGTGCGGCAATTGGTGGACACCGGCGGACAGGTGGCAAAGTTCAAAAATCGCTATCAATCCTTTGGCATTAAGACGTCGTAACATTCTGCGGTTTTTAGTCTTGCGAAAATTGTCCCGCCTAGTCAGACGTTTACTTCTGCTGCCATCGTTCCTGTCGATGGATTACGCCTCTGCCGCTTATTCTTCGGTGAGCGCCGCCATCGTGGTGAACGCCAAGACCGGAGAGATCATCTACTCCTACAATTCCGATGTCCAGACTCCGCCGGCATCGTTGGTGAAGATGATGACGCTGCTGCTGGTGTTCAAAACTCTGTCCCAGAGGAAAATCTCCCCAACCACCAAGGTGTTGATTTCCCCAAATGCCGCCTCCCAGAGCCCCTGTACCCTGGGGCTAAAGGCCGGCAAGACCATCAGCGTCAGAAGCGCAATTCTTGCGCTCATAACCAAATCCGCCAACGACGTCGCCGTGGCCCTTGCCGAATGCGTTGGCAAGAGCGAAAATGACTTCGTGGCCATGATGAACCGTGAAGCCCAGCGCCTCGGCATGGGATCCACTGTGTTTTTCAATCCATCTGGCTGGAAAAATCCTGGACAGCTGAGTACGGCTGCTGACATGGCAAGACTGGCTCGGGCGCTGCTGCAGGAGTATCCGAACTATTACCATCTGTTCAGCACCAGGCAATTTTTCTTCAATAACCAACGACTCCGAAACCACAACGAACTGCTGGGCAGGCGAGATGGTATGGTGGTGGACGGCATAAAAACTGGATTTCTGAATTCTTCAGGATTCAATCTGGCCGCCTCCGCCGTTAATGGGAAAAATCGTCTGATCGTGGTGGTTTTCGGTGGAAAAACTCCGAGACAGAGGGACGCCTTCGCCAGTCTACTGTTGCGGAAGGGGTTCTGCCGCCTCTCCCGGAACGGCAAAAACTCCTCTATGCGCCGACTGATGGCTGCCGGCATGGCCAGTCGACGAAAAATCGCCTCCACCAATGATGTTCACGGGAGAATCCACGGTTGCGGCATATACAACAAAATATACGGTTCCGTTTTCAACAGAGGAGTACAAATTGGCCAACACAAAACTAACCAGCACAAAGCTAACTAGACTGGACAACGGTCTACGGGTGATCACCAAAAGGCTGGAAAATTTCAGCAGCGCAGCCTTCGGCTACTGGGTGGAGGCTGGATCGGTGCGGGAGCTGGAATCAAACAGCGGCGTGTCGCACTTCCTGGAACACATGGCTTTCAAGGGCACCACCTCCCGCAGCGCTAGACAAATCGCAGAGGAGATCGAGGCCATCGGAGGGTATTTGAACGCCTACACCTCTAAGGAGGTCACCGCTTTCCACGCCAAGGTGCTGTCGGAGAATTCGCCAACGGCCGTCGACGTGCTTTCGGACATTCTGCAGAACCCTGCTTTTCTGCCGAAGGAGCTGGAGCGGGAGCGGATGGTGGTGCTGCAGGAGATATCCCAGATCCAAGACAGTCCGGAAGACCTCATTTTTGACTATTTCGACGAGTCTGCTTTTCCCAGACAGCCGTTGGGTCGCCCAATCCTGGGATCGGCTGATGTGATCGCCAAAATCGACGCCGACGCCTTGCGTCGCTATCGTGAGGAGTACTACAACGCCGGCAACATCATCTTCGCCGCCGTGGGGGACGTTTGCCATGAGGAATTGCTGGCGGCGGCCCAGAAACATCTGCTGAATTTCCCAAAACGCGAGACTCCGACCTACGATATCAAATGCGACTACGTTGGTGGAGCGCGGTCGGACGTGCGAGATCTGGAGCAGGCTTACATAATCATCGGATTTAATGGCCTGACCAGCTTGGATCCGGACTACTACGCCATGTCCCTCTTTTCTTCGATCCTCGGTGGCGGTATGTCCTCCAGGCTTTTCCAGGAGGTGCGGGAAAAGCGCGGGTTGGTGTACTCCATCTACTCTTTCACTTCTTCTCATAAGCATAACGGCAGCTTCGGCATCTATGCAGCCACTTCTCCGAGCAAACTCAAGGAATTGACGGACGTTGCCGCCAACGAAATGCTGAAAATGCGGAAAAATGTATCGGAAAAGGAACTCCGACGGGCCAAGGCTCAGTTCAAATCCGGTCTCCTCATGTCCAACGAAAGCAACACCTCCTGCTGTGAGCGCGTCGTCCATCAAACATTGCTCTTTGGCCGGCCGCTGGAGTACGAGGAGATGCTGGAGAAGTTGGAGGCGGTGACGCTGGATGATCTAATGACCATGACGGATCGGGTTCTGGCCTCCCAGGCCTCTGTCGTTACCGTGGGAAAATGCGACGCCGCACCGGCCATCGCTTCCCTCTGCTCCAACGGCATAAAATGCCCAGACGATGGTGGATGATATGGTACAGTTGTGCGTTTTCTGGGCATAAAATTCAGAGCAAAAAACAATTCTTGTCTGTTGATTTTCCATGGGCCGGTTATATACCTTACGCTTTAGCGCAATAGACGTTTTACCATGAGTTATGAATAACCGAGAAAGATACGTAAAAGGCGCTCATACAATATTGGAGTTGCAGTATCACTTTGTATGGAAAACGAAATATTCATACAAGGTTCTGAATGATGATGTAGCTCTGAGACTGAGGGATCTCGTAAAAGAGGTATGCTCTCTTCAAGGAATGTCAATAATCAGAGGGAATACAAGACCTTATCATGTTCACGTACTAGTTAGAGCTCCGAGTCATCTATCGCCGGCAAAGATTGCGCAATATCTGAAAGGTCGCACAGCACATATCAGCATGTATTATACCAGATCTCATCAGCGATCAGCTATTGTCTGCCTGAAAGTGGCTGTTGGAGAATGTATTCTGGTGAGCATTTGGGTAACCCAAAATAGAATCTGGCATCAAATCGAGCAAGCCACAGACGGCACACTTCAATCCAACCAGAAACACTTTTAAAACATCACGATAGTCAGGGCGTCTGGCAAATTTAAAGACAAAACCAACCACACACAGCCGCCACAGCAACAATCACGGCATGGGCAACTCTTTCATTTGACCGCTAATGACACCGATAACGGCTTTACGCATAGACTCCACATCGCCATAGAAGAGCCAACCTTTTCCACTCAAAAACGGATAAGCCCGACCATAGGACAACGCTTCTAACCTATTTTTCCAATTCATGCGCGCCCTAACTTCAACCTTTAAAATAAAGCTGGGGATTTCCACACCATCCAAAAAATATTTTTCGCACGTCTCACGACATTCGACAAAATCAACAACGTCCAATTCTGGAAAAAGATCGACGCCAAACTTACGACAGAACAAGAACGAGTAAATCAAGGGACTGACGACGAAGCTACGAAACAACGTAGAATCATTAACAACAGCGAGATTTAACGTAGAGAATCCACGCAACGCCACACTGTAAACAAGTTCAAGGCAATGTGAAAGATCATTAACAACATCTAGGTTCACGACATTGGAAGTATCTAGGCTGGCCAACATAGGACCAATGATATTGGTCCACATTTTTACATTATTAACGACGTCATTGAGAGCCAGTTCTCCCTGCATATTTCCCAACACGTATTCATACTTAGTAATATTCTTCACAATATCTTCGACAGCAACCAATTCGACGGCGTCCTTGGAGTTCCGCGCAACCGTCAACCTTCCATACAAAGCATTTGCACGATCATTTATCTCGGTAGCGGCATTATTGCTCAGATTGGAATTGACGACGTTCATTTGATCAACATGCGCTTGTTCAGCTAGCACAGGAGTTTGAGTAACAACCGCTTCGTCTTTTTCCGCCGGAGCGATCTTCGCTTCAACACCGGTATCAGTATTATTGACAGCCGCGTCTGACGGTGGGATATCATTTATGGAGTCGCTACCATTGACCGACGACGTGCTTTCAGCACTTAACGACGAGCTGTCTCCATCACGCATGGCTTCCGTTACAAGATATAAAATTATACTAGTCTTAAAAACTTTTTTAAAGCCTTTCAACAACAGAGCGTCATTATCAACAACATCAGCAACGATGTTATTGACAGAAGCCAACCCTTCCTTTTGGCACCTGCTACAAATTTCGACTGCAGCATTTTGCCACCCACGACTTGGGCTTTCTATAGCCGTTTTTACATTGTCACTTAGGCCATTAAAGGCACGGCTTTTCAAAAAACCCTGAAGATCTCCCACATGCACATCAGTACACTCGCTAACATCAACGCAGGACAAAA
>JAITAU010000015.1 GCA_031283965.1 Holosporaceae bacterium
GGAATCTTTTGCTACGATGCAAAGACTAGAGCCCTGACTACCATGTCCATCCCTGGAGCCGGCGTCATATGGGGGGTCACCCATGCCAATGGCATGTACGTGGCCGTCGGCGCAGATGGGAATATCTACACCCGCGGAGACGGCGATACTTCCTGGACTGTGGCATCAAGTTCCTACGGCAACTTGAGGGACGTCACCTACGCCGATGGCAAATTCATAGTCGCGTGCTATGGTCTAGGTGGAAGGATCATCACCAGCGAGGACGGCGTAAACTGGACGACGATTACGGTGGATGGCGGCACCCAGTACTACGATACCGTCGCCGGCGGCGGCGGTATAATCGTGGCCACTGACTGGGAAGGTGCGATCTCAACATGCGACAGCAATGGCGTATGGACGACAAACGTTAACTGCGGATTTTTTAGTCTCTACGACGTCATCTACGTGGAGGGCGTGGGTTTCGCCGCCGCTGGTCATGACGGAAGCAATGGCGGAGCGATCTACACCAGCCAGGACGGTAAAACCTGGATTCCACAAGAAAACGTTCCGAATTATGGGTTTCATGGAATTACCTACAACCACGACAGCGGTAAATTCATGGCCGTGGGCGATGGTGGAGAAGTCGTCGAAATAACGCTTTCGCCATCGTCGCTGCCGCCACTGGAACTGTGGGAACCTGGGCTGGGGCCGGGGCCGGGGATTAATGACTAGGGGACTGAACCGCCAGCAAAAGCGTGCATCACATGGCTAAAACGATGCCGTTTTCTGGCTTCCAATAGAGGAAAACTTCGTCATCCCATTGGATCGGACGCTCGGCGGCCCGCACCAGGTTGGCCACCGTGGCCAGCACGATCACTCCGGAAGCCAGTTTCACGTAGTAGATGGAGACGTCACCCAGATACACTATGTCGTTTACGATGCCGCTGGTCCAGTTGTACTCATGCTTCGGTCGTTCCACTGTCAACATGACCTTCTCGGGGCGAATGGCGACGCTGATCTGCGCCCCCACCGGAGCCGCCGCCGAGTGACTTATGTACAAATCCTTCTCCATGGAGGTGGATTTCACGATTACGTGGTCCGATTGCTCCTCCACAATGATGCCGTCGAAAAGATTCACAGACCCGATGAAGTTCGCCACGTATCTGGAGTTCGGATACTCGTAGATCTCCGTCGGGCTTCCGATCTGCAGTATGCGTCCCTCGTTCATCAGTCCGATGCGAGTGGACATGGTCATGGCCTCCTCCTGGTCGTGGGATACCATCACGAACGTGGCGCCGACTTTTTCCTGAATATTCACCAGCTCCAGCTGGGTGCGTTCCCGAAGTTTCTTGTCCAGAGCTGCCAGAGGTTCGTCCAGCAGCACCAGCTTCGGCTGTTTGACTAAACTGCGGGCCAAAGCCACCCGCTGCTTTTCGCCTCCGGACAGCTGATCCGGCTTGCGGCGCTCGTAACCAACCATCTGCACCAGCTCCAGATAGGCGCTGACCTTGTCCCTTATCTCGCCCTTGGGCATGCCCTCCTGGATCAGCCCAAAGGCGATGTTTTGCTCCACCGTCATGTGGGGAAAAAGGGCGTAGGATTGGAAAACCATACTGACTGGACGCTTGTATGCTGGGGTGTCCGTCATGTCCAGACCATCGATAAATATTTTTCCTGAGGTGGGAGGCTCAAAGCCGGCCAACATCCGCAAAAGCGTGGTTTTTCCGCAGCCGGAGCGACCCAAAATCGAGAAAAGCTCCCCGCGGTATATGGAAAGGGATACGTCATTAACGGCGATGCGGCCGTTGAAGGTCTTGGTGAGGCTTTTTATGGAAACGTAAGGGTGCTCGTCGGGATTCTGCCACGGCTCCAGATTGCTGAGATGCTTTGACTGAACCATGACGAAGTCCTAAACGAAAACCTTCGGGATTCTAGCACAGCGTCCAATCCCATTACAATTCCAGATGGCGACTGCGGCAGTGACACGGATGGTCCCACTGTTCTATTGTCGTAACTGTGGCATTTCAGGAAGAAGATGGTCAATCATCGGCGATTCCCCACAGATCCTGCCGCAGCATCCAGCCTTTCACTCTTTTTACTTCAATTTTCACCCATTCGTTTTCTTTTTTCAGCACTCTTACCACAACATTCTTCTCAACTTTCGCGATGGGGTGAGCTTTGGAAGCGTATCGGTACAAAAGTGCGAATTGAGCAGATACAATTGCGGTATTTTTACGGGAAATCATGCTTTGATGAAGCCAGCCCTCTGTGTCGTCGATAAATTTTATCTTGTACCATTGGCCAAATTCGGCAATCATCAACACCGGAAGGTCGCATTTCAGAAATACGCAGATGACTGGGTATTCCTTCCCGGGGCCGACTCGCAGATTTATCTCGGACGACTTTAGACTAACGAATTGCTGAGATTTCCCGGCGGCCATGGGAGAAAAAGCAACCAATAGCCAAAGCAAGAACACTCTCATGGAACGGCATCCTAAAACATCAGAATTATAGCACAGGCCTTCCTTTTTCAGAATAAAATTTACGACGCGAAAGTCGTCCGAGGAGTTATTTAAATGAAATATTAAATATTCTTTCATAGAAATGACGCGTTATGTATGCATGATACTATGATTATGAAGCGAAAACTTAGTGGCTACGCTCTGCTGTTGGTAGCAATTGCGATACCAGTTTTCGCGGTGCTGATAAACTACATCCTGGTAACGGTGAAATTCGGTAATTCCCAGCTGAAAAAAGCCATTCCGATGGAAAAATGCATGAAAGCCGCCGCTCTGGAGATAGCAGAACACTGGAATCCAGGCTTAACACTGTTTCAGCAGAGGGGAGCAATGCTGCGGATTGCCGACGAAATGTATAACGGCACCCAAACCGGCGCTACTAGTCTAATGGGAGTTGCAGCGCCGGGTCTCGAAGCTTTCAAGAAGAAAACGGCGGCCGACGGAGTGCCGCGCGAAATCGTGAACAACGACTGGTACAGGTACAGAATAGCCGTTGCTACGCCATCGAATCCATATGTTGTTATGAATGAATTGGTGGCGTCGATCTCTGCCAACAATCATCTGGTGGAGGAGGAGATTTTTCGGGACGTGGCTGTCGTCAACGGCGCAGATGAGCAAGGAGGCGGCGAAATCTATGTCACGTGTTTGGAGACGTACGCTGACGAACTGGGGGATGACGCATTTTCGGAAACGTACAGTGATAACTCGAGTAACTCATTTTCGGAAACGTACAGTGATGTCTCGGATGAGGACGCTGACACAGAAATCGTCGGAGTAACTAAAGTCTCGGATGACGAGTATTCGAAAAGAAAGGAAGAGAACTCCACCAAAGTGCTGCTGCAACTGGACAACGACAAGATCAAAGTTACAATGGACGGTTCCGAAAGCTTGGCCGTGCCTGCCAAGTGCAATGTAGACATAGTATTGGCCATACCCACCAACACCAACGCCTGCGACGTAGATAATTCGGGTATCGGATGGGATGGATCAGTGTCACAGGAAAATCTGAAGGAAACCCCCATCTATCAAATTGGCCAGGCCTGTAAATATTTTCTCAAGAGGAGCTTTTACCACACCAGGGGCGTAAACGTTGGGTTGATCCCCTATTCTGGAAAAGTCTCAGTTACCGAAGAGAAGCAGTCATATACTAGGGCTGTATCAGGTGGATATTCTTGGGGGACGCATAACACCGGTTGGCCAATAATGTGCCGCAGCGACTGGCTTTCAACTGAGGATCCTGCGGTAAATAAATTTCTTCAGATGAATCTGAGTCTCACCACGCCTCCAGGCGTACCAAATCCTTATAGCATAATAGAACTAACGGCCGATCTGACGAAAATCTACGAGATGTGCAATTCACTTTATCCGATCCGCGACGACCACAATCTGAGCAATTTCATATTTATCCCGTTGACGTGGGCGAACAACTTCTTTCGTAATTGGACCGATGACCCTGCCGTGAACTTTACCAATGACACGCTATCGCGGGAGACAAAAAGCACAAATAATCGCAAGAAAGTTGTGATTCTGTTCGTTAATAAGCCAGATCATCTGGAGCCGGAGGAGTTGACCTACGTTGGTTATAGCGACGATAGCGATGGTAGCGACAGCGACGACAGAGACGATAGCGATGGTAGCGACAGCGACGACAGTGACGATAGCGATGGTAGCGACAGCGACGATAGCGACGACAGCGATGGTAGCGACAGCGACGACAGCGATGGTAGCGACAGCGACGACAGCGACGATAGCGACGATAGCGATGGTAGCGACAGCGACGACAGCGACGACAGCGATGACAGCGATGACAGTAATGTCGTCAACAACGAGGCCATCACCTCGGCCACGGCAGAGGCCTATAGGAGATTAGAGGATGAATATTCACCAAACGTACGCATATACGTGATCAAATACCGAATGCAGAGTAGTACGGTGATCGATGGTCCCGCCTCCAGCAACGGACGTCTTTATGAGGTCAACGATCCATCTGGACTGAAAAGTACGCTCAATGAAATTGCCGATGACATAAAAAGCTTTGCAGGAGCCACCGAAGCGAAAATCGTACCTAAGTGACGGTCGTTCGCCTCAATTCTCAGGATAACGACGGAAGAACTCCCATCATCCGCGGTCCGATCTTCTGGGATATGAACGACGGAAACTCACGTAGTCCGATAAATATGGAAGTCTTTTGGTCCGGCGCCGATGGTACGGTGGTGAATAAAAACCCTTGACCCACGTCTATGTTCGATTCCTTCACGCATTCCAGTTGCTGCAGCGTCTCTATTCCCTCGGCCACCACCCGGCAGCCGATATCATGAGACACTTGACTCATGAACTTCAGCAGGGTTCTGGCTTTTTTGCTGGACGGAGCCGACTGCACAAATTTCTTATCGATTTTTACTATGTCCACCGGCAATTCGCTCATGAAATCCATTCCCGAGTACTTGGTGCCGAAGTCGTCGAGGGCGATGCGAATGCGGCGACGACGGAGGAGATTAAGTGTCTTTTTCACCTGGCCAATGGCTTCCGGAGAAGTGTTTTCGCTCACCTCCAGCACGATATTGCGGCCATTTATGCCATTTTCGTCCATCACACGGAAGAGATGATGACAGAAGGAATCATCTTCCAGATCCTTCGGAGTCATGTTGATGAACAGACGGAAGTCGCGCCTCCCGAGTGTACTGCACTCTCCTGCGTTCGAAAAAATGCTCTGCAATATGTGATGGGCGCTTGGATACTCGGCTGCATCCCCTTTTCTGTAGAGGGCTTCATAACCGAAGACTGACCCATCACCCAGCCCAACAAGTGGCTGCAATCTTATTCTGTCCATCATAACCGCACCTGATCTCTTTGAAATATATGGCCTTGTCACGAATTTTCAAGACCGTTCGAAAAAATTATTTAAGTTTTTATTCGATAGTCGTACATACGAGGGCCGACCGTGGCAACATTGGGCGATGTTGGGGGAGTTTTCCATCTGTCGCAATAGGGTGTCCATTTCGGCAATGGTCAATGGCTTGCCGGCCCGCAGACTGCCGTGGCAGGAAATTGTGGACAATATGCCGATTATCTTCTCCTCCAGCGTATAGGCGGAGCCAAAGGCGGCCAGCTCCTCCACCACATCCGCCAGAAGGGATTTCGCATCGCAGGTCTCCAGAATTGCCGGAAGCGCCGTGATAATCACCAAATCGTCGGCCAA
Source organism: Holosporaceae bacterium (assembly GCA_031283965.1). GTDB lineage: Bacteria > Pseudomonadota > Alphaproteobacteria > UBA3830 > UBA3830 > JAIRZM01. Next base: position 5,698 of record JAITAU010000015.1, read on the forward strand.
TTTTTCGTGGTGAAACCCGAATCTTAACAAGAGCTCGCGATTATTCTCCAACAGCTCTACCTGCTGAGCGCCGAGTGGGCACACATCCGGCAGCAGCAGCGTTTGAGCGTCCAGAGAGACGTTGTTCTTCAATTTTTCCAGAGTAATTCTCTCGGCGGCGGCATGCTGATCCACGATGACCAGTTCATGATCACAGACTGCCACCACATAGGTGTTATCTATTTGGCATAGCGCCCTCCCCAGGAAGAATTCCGATTCATCGCGGCGGATTAACACCGCTTCCTGCTCCTCCGCCGGAGCGGAATGATGCGAACGAGCCACAATATTATCCTCCGAAGCGGTGCTCTCCAGCGCATTTGAGCCGACGCTGACGTAGGGCCTGGCATCCGGCGCCGCCTGGTGAATTTTTCCCCCAGGACGCGGCGCATGGAACGACGGAACAAAGGATTTTTCCCGAGAGAGGTGTATTATCCGCTCGGAGGATGACCAATTAGCGCCGAAAGCCAGCAGATTTTCCTTCAATTTCGCCGTGATGAAGCCTCTTACCCTTTCGGCCTCCCGGAATCTGACCTCAATTTTCGACGGATGGGCGTTCACGTCCACCTCGTCGAAGGAAATTTCCAGATGCAGAATGGCGACGGCGTGCCGCCCCGGCGGAGTCAGACCTGCGTATGCGGATTTCAGAGCGTAGGCGAAGATTTTATCCTTCACGAATCTCCGATTCACGAAGAAATATTGGTGGCCTGCGGAGGCTTTGTTGAAGGTCGGGACTCCGATGAACCCGTGCAGCCGCAATCCGTCCTTCCTGGCGTCGATGGTGAAGGCATTTTCCGTGAAGGCGTCTCCGAGGACGTCCAGAACCCGCTTCTCCGGATCTGTAGTTCTAGGATAGAGGAACTTTTGCTTTCCGGAATCCACAAAACTGAAGGAAATTTCATTGAATGCCAGCGCTATCCGCTGAAAAACGCCATAGCAGCCGTCCGCCTCGGCGGCGTCCGATTTCAGAAATTTCAGGCGCGCCGGCGTGGCGAAGAACAGATCCCGCACTTCCACGGTGGTCCCACGGCGGCGGCGATCCGGGAAGGGATCTGAGATTTGAGCTCCTTCGGCCCTGACGGCCCAGGCCTCTGTTGAAACATCCATCGCCGAAGTGATGGTCAGGCGGGAGATGGAGGCGATGGAGGGCAACGCCTCGCCTCGAAAACCAAAGGTATGGATGTCGAAGAGATTTTCCGAACTCAGCTTGGAGGTGGCGTGGTTCAGCAGGCAGAGACTCAGAGATTCTCGATCTAAGCCGCAGCCGTCGTCCGCCACAGAAACGAAACTCTTGCCAGCATCGATGATTTTCACCTCGATCTCGGCGGCTCCGGCGTCGATGGCATTCTCCATCAGCTCCTTAACCACCGACGATGGACGCTCTATCACCTCTCCGGCGGCGATTTGGTTGACCAAGTTCTGGGACAGCAGTTTTATCTTCATGATTTCCATGGTATTTCGCAAAAAAGCCACACGACGACATTCCTTTCGTCACCGGACAGGTCTGCCACTCGGATACCAACACCAGTGGCAAACTACGGTCTCGTGCTACGCTCCTTCATGTTTTTACAAAAAATACGCCGTTATGCAAGAGCTTCATCCACCCTTGCACTTCAGGCTGCCCATGACGCTAGCCTTGAGATGCTTTTTCCACCCGAAATTTTCAGAGAATTGGCCCGCTATTTGAGTTTTTTGTCAGCCAAGTTTTTTCCATCGTCATTGAAACCCTCCGGCAGATATTTCTTCCAGTCGAAATACCTCAGCGGATGGGCGATATTCCCGTTGATGTGGAAGGATCTTTGGGCGCCCATCAGGCATTCCATCCAGAAAAACTCCTCGCCATCTGTAAGTTTTCTTCCGACGGGGCTAAGGGAATTCATCAGCACGTATTCCGCGCCGGTGTACATGTGAAACGTCCCCTCGGGGAACAGATGGCGGATCAGGGCGACTGCGAGATCAGTATCCAGCGACAAAACCCCATCGCCATCTCTGCCTTCGAAAGCGGTTTTGAGGGCTTCGTAAACTCCGGTCGGGGTCTTTGACCAATCTGGAGAGGAACATCCGATCATTTCTGGATCAACGGTTACACTAGCTTTTTCGTACTCCTCACGTAAACGACCCGCAAGCACCTTTTTGCAGTTGGCGATCTTATCATTTTCTAACGTCTTATCTTCACCTTTTACCGTGAGACCCTCCACAGGGCCAACCCTACTCAGGCCGAGATATTTGCCGAGGAACGCGAACGCGAGCTCCCCACAATCCTCCAGCGCCTGAGACCGAATTGCAGCCACCAGACATCGGGTGAAAATCATTCTTTCGGCGGCGGTACATTCCGGAGACAAGAAGGACCACAGCCGACAAGGGGCGAGATGTAACGCCAACACCCTCTCCTCACGGATAAAAGGATGAAAAATATTATCCAGGGACAACCTTTTGATCAATTCCGCACAGTCGGAAAATGAAAGTTTAATGGGGATGGACATGGACAACCCATACAGGTCGTTATCCGAAAGTGATTGCGATATCTTTTTCCTAACGATGGACACATTGCTGTCCAACGTCTTCTTCCCATCTCGAGAAACTCTGGAAATCTGCCCGTACAGTTTTACATAAACTCTCCCCACTGTGTCGAGAGAAAAATTATTTACACGCTTAATCATCATGGCCCGCTGAGACCCAGCTAAACATCCAAGCCAATGCTTCCTGGTATTGACAGAAAGCTGCGGGAGATTCACAGGAGTCAGACAGCTAATCAGCATACAATCAGGCCAACCGAACGTGCCAAGCACAGCGTCTGGATACAACGACCACAGCACACAATAACAGCTGTCCGAGGAAAGGCACCACGGCAAACACCTAACAGCACAACCGAGAAGAGCTTTTTGGAAGCGATCCCCATTCTTACCAGAATCAATAATCTGTATATCTCCTCTCTTAAAAAACTCCTCAACCTCTCCGGAACTTTTCCCTATTGCAGAAAAAACCTCATTGTACACACGAGGATAATGAATAAGTGCATGAGCCTTTACATCTCCTTCAATTTCACAATTGCCAAAAGCCTCGATGTTCAAAGGTAACAAAGAGTCTGAAACGGCGAACCCCTCCGGCAACGAAACAAACACGTGAAGAAGCATCACTAACAAAAGCACCCGGCAAACTTCTTGCATTCCTCTTAATACAAACCTCATAGCACTTCTCCCCTGAATACACCCAAACAAGCCTGCAAGGGTATCCAACTCAACTTAGCATCCATAGCTTGAACTTGCTACTACGAACGACATTCATTACACTTTCTTCATAACCACGAATTCCATAGCACCATAGACCAAACGAAGCACTATTAAGCAGAACCTCCGCTATCAGCGCGCCGACAGAACAACAGGTTTTCCAGTCTGAGGAGAGATTGGTACTCGACACGACAACGTTCGCCGCAGAAGTAGCCAGTCTCGCTAAAGCATTGACTAGCATCATGGTTTTATATGCATATCTATGGTGATCCCGCACGAAATTCAGCACTTCGAGCGCGAGAGCCTGAGCACCCTGAGCACCAGCACCCTGAGCACCAGCACCCTGAGCCTCCTGAGCACCAGCACCCTGAGTCTCCTGAGCATCCTGAACCGCCTGAGCCGCCTGAGCCACCTGCAGCAAGGGAGCATACAAATCCGCCTGAGCACCCTGAACACCCTGAGCACCATGAGCCGCAGCTTGCAAGTTGTAACGTATAACTTCGGCAGCACCAGTTTTCAGCAGGGAAAATACATTGCAGGCCGTCACAGGGACCCTATGCCAGTCACCATCCATCCCCTCTGCGCCACTAATCATCAAACAAGACGCGGCCAGGATAAAAAACTTTCTTACAATGCGCATAATAACCTCCATTTATCACAACCTCTCTTTATCAAGAGTGAGAATCTCAGTATGCCATAATTTGATACCCATTGCAAGTACTTTATATACTTGTGCGCGAGAAGTCGATCAAGACGTCGCTATTTTGAACCATCCGCTCCAATTCCTGCGGCCTGGAGTCGCCGGAGATTCCGCCGACTATGGAGTGCTCGCCACTCTCCGACAGCAATTCAACCAAAATCGTTCCGACCCTGCCGGTGACGCCAACAACGCCTACTTTCATACCGCTCCTTGCCAAAATTACTTCCAGATGCTATCTAATCCCTGTGAATAAATCACTGAAAATCTGCACTCGACGACGATAACTACGGATCATCAGCGTTTTTCTTTGAGTGAAAGAGTCTTCGTGAAGGGCAGAATGAAGATTCCACTGGCGAAAAACAACAGCGCAATCAGGATCGCCTGCGGAGATGCGTCCGAGATCATCAGGAGGCAGAAGGCGAGACCGCCGATTCCCAGCGCCATTTTCAGGATTTTTCTCTCCTTCAGCAGAATTTTTATGAGGGCCAGGCAACAGGCCACGTAGACCATCAAAAATCCCATGACCGAGAACTCAACGATTCCGGCCACCTGCTGGGAGACGCTTTCATTCTTGGTGAGGATCAGAATCGGGATCGTGCCAAAACAGCTTACGAGGACGCTGACGTATGGGGAATCGCCGGAATTCTGCTTGGCGAAGAATTTGGGCAGCATGTTGTCCTGTGCCAACCCCAGGGACACCTGGGCCGAGGTCAATATCCAGGCGTTGGTGGTGCCGATGCAGACGATGGAGGCCACCAGCGACAGCAGGAGAGAAATATTCCGGCCAGCCACCACTGCGATGGCGTCTGTGAATGGCGCTTTGCTGGCGGCGAGTGTTTCTCCCGGTATCACACCCATGATCGCCGTGCTGTTGATGAAATACACCAGCGCCACCGTCAACGTCCCCAGAATAATGGCCCTGGGGATGGTCTTCGATGGATTGCGGACCGCTCCGGCTGGGGCGGTTGCGCACTCGACTCCGATGAACCCCCAGAAGCAAAGTGTTGCCGCCGTCGTCGATAGACTGAATGCGGAGGAATTAGCGCAATCCGCCGCCAAAACCAAATTCGCGGCGTCAAAGTGACTGCAAATCACCGCCGGCGCCAGGATGAATGGCATGAATTTCAGCAACATGAGGAAAAACTCGATTCTCCCGGCGAATCCGACGCCGATGCAGTTTATGGCGGTGATAACGAGAAGAAGAGCTATCTCCAGACAGAGACTTGTGCTGGGCGACAGGTTGCCGATGATGGGATGGAGATAGGCGATGCTGGAAATCACCACCACCGATGTGCTGATCCAGGAAGTCAGCCAGTAGGCCCAACCGATGAAGAAGGCCGGCAGCGGCCCGAACACTTCATTTATGTAGGCATGGGGGCCGCCGGTGCTGGGATATCTGGAGCACAATTCCCCGAACACCATGGCCAGCAACATCGCTCCCAGACCGGCGTAGCACCACCCCCAGACGCCGAAGATCCCATAGGGCGCCAGAGTCGCCGGCAGCATGAATATGCCGGACCCCACCTGACTGCTGAAGACTATGGCGAAGACGGAAAAAAATCCCATTTTTCTGTCGGACATTGGATTTCCTGGACGAAATTAGGCGGGATTATACCTCACATTTCGGCCGAGTAAAATGGCCGACGACTCCACATGCTTTCATAATTTTTGTGGAGCATACATTTAGGGAAAAAATAAAAAACACTTGACAAATGTTTTGAATTTTGTTATAATGTATATGGTTTTTTTATTAAAGGAGAAGAAATAATGAATAGCATAATAACAGCATCGGCTATGGCGCTCATGCTGATAAGCTCTGAGTGCACCGCTACTGGGACTCCGCAGACAAATAGAATAACTATCAAATATAGTTATGGTGATAATTTTGCGTCAAAGACGTTGCTTCCTCTGGGTGAAATAATGGAGACTTGGTCGAAATTTGTTGAGTGTGAAAAGAACTCACGTCCTTCTTGGGCCCCGAATTGGGATCCTGAGTACTATTATGGTGGAAGGAAGCTCAAACCTTCGCCTCTGACGTCTCAGAATGTTTATACTGATGGTACAGTCCAAGTTGTCTGGAATAAGGAAAATCCCTCCTCTTCCTCAAGTCCTGTCTCTTCGATCCGCTCCTCGTCGTCGTCCAGGTATTCCTCTTCGAGTTCCGCTAATACTCCTCCATTAGCGAACAGTTTGCCTCTTGTCCGGCCTGTATTCGTCGACAATGGCCTGGGCCCTGTACCCCTTGATCAAGCATTGTTGATGGACCTTCGGCATACGTACCCTGCCACTACGGCACAACGCTGCACTGATGTTTCAACCAGTTCAGTTTTCGATATGGTGTGTACGCATGTTAGAGCGGTTGCCCCCGATGTCTTGGCTAAAACTCTTTATTCTGTCATTTGTGGGTATTTTCTCGATCGCAATTTCGTCGATGTGCTGATTGCTGAAATAGTAGCTCACCTTCATTTGGCGTCTGATCCTAGCGTCAAGGATAAAGTTGCCACAGTCATTGATGTTTTGTGCGATTTGCGTTCCAACTCGCACTCAAATTCCAACAATTGATCATGTTCCTTCACAACCACGCGGCCGGGTTCAATTCCGGCCGTTTTCGGCGAGACACGAGGCAACGCCAGAGCTTTTACAACTCCCGGCGGCGGTGGTAAAACTCACCGGGAGTAATGGTCGTAAAGATTTTTCTTTATTAACTTCAAAACACTTGACAAATGTTTTGAATTTTGTTATCATGTATATGATTTTTTATTTTAAAGGAGAAGAAATAATGAAGAGCATAATAACAGCGTCGGCTATGGCGCTCATGCTGATAAGCTCTGAGTGCACCGCTACTGATGGGGGCGATTGGACCCTGCAAGTCATTTACCTAGATGGTACAAAAAGGATGATAAAAAATGTAGGTCCTAGTTCGAAAAGTGAAGACGTTGTGACTAGCGAATTGGAGCAGCGTCCCAAAGATCGCTACGCAAATGCTTCGGGTACAATACTCTTTCACGGGAGGAACGCATTGGATCCTGACAAAACTCTTGCAGAACATGGTATTCAAAATGGCGACACTTTATATTGCTTGCTTCCTAACAACACTGCTGAGAGTGACGACCATTCTTCTTCAGGTTCCAGTGGCTCTTCGTCCTCCGTACCGGCTATTGATACTACGCCGCCAAAGGGCATACCTTTGCCCAGGAACTCCAATGCCTCGTCGTCTTCCTCTAGCGCTCCTGTCGTTCCGATGAACTTTACGGCCGCATGGAACGCATATCTCATCGATCCATTGCAACCGGGGTCGCTAGTTAAGAAGACCAAGAGTTCTTATGTTATAAGCTTGGCCGTCATTCAGGTTTTGCGTAATATGCTGTTAACTAGTGGCACTGGTGTCGATTATGAAAGTGTCGCCAATGAGATCCATGTAGCCGTCATGTCGCTGTTGAAAAGCAAATCCCATAGTACTGTTGCTAATGCGCAGTGGAATAATGTTCTGGACGAAATTGCCAAAGAGTTCAATAGTACTCATCCAAATCTAGTAACTGCGCTTCGTAATGTCAAACAGTGACGAAAATGAACGTGTACAGCACCTGATTATGGATCTTCACAACCACGCGGCCGGGGTTCAATTCCGGCCGTTTTCGGCGAGACACGAGGCAACATCAGAGCTTTTACAACTCCCGACGGCGGCGGTAAAATCGCCGGGAGTAATGGTCGTAAAGATTTTTCTTTATTAACTTCAAAACGCTTGACAAACGTTTTGAATTTTGTTACCTCGTGTATGATTTTTTATTTTAAAGGAGAAGAAAAATGAAGAGCATAATAACAGCGTCGGCGCTTGCGTTTCAATTTTCTCGGCTGCCGACTTTGCCCAATGAATAATAAGCTGATAACAAACCTCAACATTGAGAATTTTCTTCAGAAGCCTTGATATTCGACGAAATCCATTGCCCTCGACGTATAATACCAAACTTCATTATTAATTTCCTATCGCGTGTCCGCCGACCGCTGCGACTGAGGACGCTTCCAAAGGCGTTTGAATAATTTGGAATGAGGATTGGTATAAATCGATGGCCGCTCTTACGACTCTGTATGGATGTTTCTTCCTGCAGTCGCCTTCCATAAAATTTGCGTCGCAGAATTGGCGGAAATCTGGGACACAATCACAATTTTTTCACATCGTATCCGTTGGAAATTTTGCGAGAAGATTACGACGGTTACAAAAACAGCTCGCCCATCGCCATTCGCACAAATACCTTTGCTTATCCAGGCGCTGTTAACAAACATCATATTTCGATTGATCTTTGAGATGATTGTATAATTACGCAAAAATCGCTCTAATACACTCAAAATTCAACAAAATATTCCGAGGTTTGTTAACAGTGCCTAGGACAAAATCGTTCTTACACACCGCAGCTAAACCACACTTCTTACAAAGTATTCCAATCTCTATGCTCCTAAAATACGTGAAACTATATATCAATTGGGCAATCCCTACTTAAGAATATCATTCTTATTTCAGTAATTCCATGGTAGAGTATCTGCACTTTAAGAAGTAATACTATGATGAACATTTCAAAACTCCTCGACGCAAATATGATCGGAAAGTTTAAATATCTTCCAACTCTTATGGGAATGGAGGCCTCCAATGGCGATGTAATCGTGATCAATTCGGGAATTCCGTCTGACATGTTCAACATCGCTTGCCGAGCTCGCGATAAAAACGCGTTGAGCTCTGCTCTACAAAAATTTCGAGATCTCAAATTGCCGTTCGCCTGCTGGATTGGTTTCGACGACGATTATCCGGAATGCAAAA
>JAITAU010000052.1 GCA_031283965.1 Holosporaceae bacterium
ATTTGCTTGAGTCTACATCTGGGAAAATGCCTTTGGAGTCTAGACAAGGTATGGAGTTTTCTGTTATTCGTTGCGTGCGTTCCTCGGTAGCTCAGCAGGTAGAGCAAGTGGCTGTTAACCACTGGGTCGGCGGTTCGAGCCCGTCCCGAGGAGCCATTTCGGTGTGTCGGTCGGTGATTTTTTCAGCGAAAAGTAAGACGTTCCTGGTGGGCGAGTATTCGGTTTTGTTTGGCGGAAGCGCCATTCTGCTGCTGACAGCTCCAGAGTTTCAGCTGGCGACGGAAAAATCGACAAAATCGGGAGAATCTCCGGCGTGGCTGGAGGAATGCCCTCCGGCCTACGGCTTTTATGCGATGCATGAAAACGTTTTCAGAAATTTCCATCTGGAATTTACAGATCCGTTCCGGGGAACCGGTGGATTCGGCGCCTCCAGCGCAAAGTTTGTTCTGCTCTACAGGATGTACCTTCATCTGACCGGCAACGAATTCCATCTGGATCCATTTTTGGCCCAGTATCGGAGCCTGTCGGAGGGAAAAGACACTGGTCCACAGCCAAGCGGAGCAGATTGCGTAGCTCAGCTGCAGGGGTGCCACACTTTTTTCGACGCCGGTCGCCGCCGCCTGGGGAAGATCGATTGGAATTTTCCGAACGTCGACTTTGCCATCTTCAAAACCGGTCTTAAAGTTGCCACCCACCAGCATCTGCGCCATGTGCCTACGCTGGATATTTCTCGGCTGGAGGAGTGCACCGCCAACGTCCGACGTGGGTTTTTCGAGCTGGACGGCGATCTTCTGGCACGGAATGTGCAGGATTTTTTCAATACCCTGAGGGAGATGCGTTTGGTGTTGCCGGCCACGTCGGATTTCGTGGATAAATTTCTCGAGGTGGACGGCGTCTTGGCCGCAAAGGGATGCGGCGCTCTGTCGGCGGATGCCATTCTGGTGATCTTTCGCAAAGGGATGCGCGATAAGGTGAATGACGTCGGCCGGCGCCTGAGGCTGGCGATCATCTGATGGCGATACAACTGCGGAAAGTTGGTTGCGGGGGAAGGATTTGAACCAACGACCTTCAGGTTATGAGCCTGATGAGCTACCGGACTGCTCTACCCCGCGACACCAGGCGAGAGCGTAGCAGCTGTGAAACACATTTGCAAGAAAAATCTACGCAGCAACGCACGGATTGCTACAGAAAAATTTCTCTGAAAACGTGGAATAATTTTCGCATATCACCGAAAGCTGTTCCAATTTGCTACGATATCTGGTATAAGTGCCATTATGATGTGTTTTTATTAGGTCTCGTAGTGGTTGGAGGAGAGCGTGCAGAAATTAAAGACCAAAAGCGCCGCCAAAAAGCGCTTTAGTTTCACTTCCACCGGGAAGGTGCAAGCGCAGCCGGCCTTCAAACGTCACAATCTTCGGAAACGCTCCCAGAAGATGAAGAGACAGGCGAGGGGAACCATGATTCTGGCTCCTGGCGACGCAAAAAATGTCCTAAAATATATGCCCTACAGGTGAGGAGAGGTAGATGTCACGAGTGAAAAGGGGCGTAACGACCCACGCCCGCCACAAGAAGGTACTGAAGTTGGCCAAGGGCTATATGGGGCGCTCTGGCAGTTGCTATCGTTCTGCTTTGGAACGAGTGGAAAAGGCGCTGCAATACGCCTACCGTGATCGGCGCAATCGGAAACGGGATTTTCGTCGCCTCTGGATAATCCGCATCAACGCCGCCGTCCGGGAGTACGGTCTGAAATACTCGCAGTTCATCCGTGGTTTGAGCCAGGCTAATATATCTCTGGATCGAAAGATTCTGTCGGAATTGGCCGTGAACGATAAGGTCGCCTTCGGAAAAATTGTCGAAAATGTGAAGGCCCGTTTGGTCTAGTCATATCGGTGTTGCCATGACCTTCATAAGTGAAAAAATCTGCGAACTACCGGAGGGGTACAAACCCTCGGAGAAAGAGGAGTTCATGAACGACTTCCAGCGGGAATATTTCCGCCAGAAACTCATCGGATGGCGGGAGGATCTCTTGGCGAACCGAGATGAGGTTTTTAAGCTTCTTCAGGAAGAGGCCGGCGCCGGTTCCGACGTGGGAGACAAAGCTGCGTCCGAGACCGATATGGCCTATGAGTTGCGCAGCAAAGAACGTGCCCGCAAACTTATCGTCAAAATCGACGAAGCTCTGCAGAAAATTAAAAACGGCAACTACGGCTACTGCGAGGAAACCGGAGAGGCGATCTCCCTGAAGCGACTTGAAGCTCGGCCGGTGGCCATGCTCAGCCTCGAAGCTCAGGAGCGTCACGAAAAGCAGGAGCGCGTGCAAAAGGACGACTGAAGTGACTCGGTCGCGGATTTACTCTGGGGAGAAAAGCACTGATGGACGCCAATGTTGCAACCGCCGCCAAGGATAACGACAAGAAAACCAAGGACAACGTTAAGAAAGCCAAGCTCAAGGATGATCTGCGCTTCATTCTGATCTTCGCCTTTTTCTTTTCTCTGTTCAGATTCTTTGTCGTCGATTGGTACATCGTCCCTTCCAGCTCCATGGTGCCGACTCTGCTGATCGGCGACATGCCCATGGTGGGAAAATGGAACTACGGCTATAGTAAACACAGCATTTGGTTCAGCCCGAACATCTTCTCTGGCCGTAGATTTTTCAAAAACAACGTCAAGCGCGGCGAAGTGATTGTTTTTAAGCATCCCCACGACGAGTACGACACAAAAAACAACGACCTCAACATCATCAAGAGAGTGATTGGTCTACCGGGAGATCGGGTGAGTGTGAAAGACGGCGTCATTCGGGTAAATGGCGTTGCTGCAAAATTGTCCTTCAAGGGAACCATGATCTACCACGACATCAACGTGGACCGGTTCATGGAATTGAAACTTTATGAGGAGACGCTGCCGCTGGCGGACGTTCCCACCCACACAGTGGCCTACATAGAAGACATGAAGTATTCTAGGCCCAATCATTTTGACGAAATTGTCGTTCCGAAGGGACATTATTTCGTGATGGGGGACAATCGCGACTGCTCTAAGGATTCCCGCTGCGGTCTCGGCCTCGTGCCCGCGGAAAATCTGATGGGCCGCGCATTCTTCATCGTGCATTCCATCGCCAACGGCGTGAAATTGTGGGAATTTTGGCTGTGGCTCCAGAATATCAGGTATGAACGCTTTCTCAGAAGGATCATCTGATGGCGTTGTCCGACGGCGTAGCAAAGCTGGAGGGCGTCCTCGGGTATAATTTCAGAAAAACTGACCTGATCCTGGCCGCCATGTCCCATCCGGGAGCAAAAAAAGGCCGTCGAGCCGACGTGAGAACGTTCGAACGGCTGGAATTTCTCGGAGATCGTGTCCTTGGTCTGTCGTTGTCGAGTTTTCTCTACGAAGAATTTCCCTTGGACAGCGAAGGTCATCTTGCCGTCAAGCTGGCGGCACTGGCTGGAACGGATTTCCTCATGGATCTGGCGAAAAAACGCGGACTTCTGGAATGCTTCGCCCTTCCAGGCGATTTCTTTGGGTTTCGAAACAAAAATTCCTCCGGCATCGCCGACGTGATGGAGGCAATTTTCGGCGCGGTATTTCTGGATTCCGATTTTGAAACCGCCAGACACGTCATCGTTGGGCTGATGGGAAAAGATTCCGCAGTCGGCATTCGTAAAAAGAAAAAAGACGCCAAAACTCAGCTGCAGGAAATGGCCCAGGCATTGTCCGGCGAGCTGCCGGTCTACAGTCTGCTGGAAACGATCGGGGCGGTCCACGATCCGACCTTCAAAATCCAGGCGACCGCCTGTGGATTGGCGACCATTGGGGAGGGCGACTCCAAGAAAAAGGCGGAGCAGGCGGCGGCGGCAGCCATGGTCAAGCGCCTAAAAAAAAGTCGGAGGCGCTAGGGTGAAAAGATGCGGCTTTGCGGCAGTCCTGGGCGAAACCAATGCTGGGAAGTCCACGCTGATTAATCAGCTGGTGGGCCAGAAGGTGGCCGCCGTATCACGAAAGGCGCAGACGACCCAATCCAGAATCCTGGGAATCGCGATTCACGGTGAGAGTCAGATCATTCTGATCGACACCCCTGGGTTTCTGCGAAATAGGAAGGTGGAAAATCTTGAGCGGACCATTTGGGAGGCCTTCCGGGAAGCAGAGGAGGTGCTGTTCCTGGTGGACGTCACCAAGAAGAGTTTCCGCAACAGCATGGCGCTGCTGAAAAAGATCGATGATGCGAAAAAAGTCTCCCTGATTTTGAATAAAATCGACCTGATCCATAAGCCAAAACTGCTGGAGCTGGCCGGAATGTTCAACGAAGTAAGAGATTTCAGAAATATATTCATGACCTCCGGCAAAACCGGCGATGGTCTGGATAAGATTCTTGAGCATCTGGCTCTGGCAATGCCGGAGGGCGAATGGATCTACAATCATG
>JAITAU010000054.1 GCA_031283965.1 Holosporaceae bacterium
TTCCGAGGTTGTTAATTCTGAGGCTGTTAATTCCGAGGTTGTTAATTCCAAGGTTGTTAATTCCAAGGTTGTTAATCCAAATAATGACGCGGACGGCCATGCTACCCAAGACCTCAGCATCGTTCCATCGAGCATTGCCAGCGAGCCGAAGACCTACGGCGGTGATGCGTCGTCGAATACCAACGTCACAAATGCGACGATCTCAGAAGTAGTGCCGAGCCCTGTATTTGTTGTCAATACTCTTACTGCCACCAAAGGGGTGCAGTATGCCCGGTTGTATGCGGATTTTTTTCTCGCATTCTTTAACATACTCGATGATAATATGCTGCATTACGGCGTCCAAATGAACGTTGAGTATAATGTTTTGGTGAAACTTTTCTATAACTTGTTTTTTCGCTTCTGTAATAAATCCACTTTAGAGTTCGGTAATAATGAATCCACTATAGTGCTTTGTTATTGTATTTTGCAGCGATACTGTTTAAAGGTATGGAAAGGAACTACTGTTATTTATACTGATCATGGCTGTTTAAAGGTATGGAAAGAACCTGCTGTTATTCTTAGTAGTTATGTATATCGTTCGACCCGTCTTGCCTTGATGTTATCGACGCAGTATTTGGTTGATTACGTATATGATATGAAAAGCATTGCGCCATCACAAGATCGGAAGCGATTCTTTGAAGATGAATTTGAAATGCTAAAAGTATTGGATTACAACATTTTTCCGTGCGCGGATAAATACGAGGAAATATACAAAGAAATCCAAATACTTCTCACGCTGCCGTCCGAAGAGCGGAAGAAAAAGTTCATTAGAGCTTAAAAAGCACGGTAAAGCTATTTTTCCGAAAGGCTCTTCGCCGTCTTTGATTGCGTTTCTGTCGTCGTTTAGGTAAAAGATTCTTGATGCACATGTGAAAATGTTTCCATGAGAGTCTTTGAAAAATCCGGCGACGCGGGCGCCCGCGTGAAATTCTATCTGCAGAAATGCCTGGTGGGCTTCTCCTACGGCCTGTCGTTCCCACTGACTCTGGTGACGCTGGACTACTGGTTGAAAGACGTGGGCGTCTCCAACTCGGTCATCGGCCTTTTTACTCTGCTGCACTGGCCGTTTAGCCTCAAATTCCTGTGGGGAATTTTTGTGGAGCACTACGACGTCCCACACCTGAGCAAAATTTTTTCCAGAAATCGCAGCTGGCTGGTGATCAGCCATCTGTTCCTGATGGCGGGAGTGTTGGGAATGGCCAACTCCTCGCCGGAATCCGGATTAACCGCCCTGATATTTTGGGCTTCGCTGGTGGCGCTGGCGGACGGCTGTCGGGACGTGGCCCTCTACCCCTATCAGATAAGTAAAATCTCAGCCGAGAGGTTGGGCTACGTTGCCGGAGTCGTGGGGCTGGGCCATCGGATCGGCGCCATCTCCATCAAGGTGATAACTCTCCAGACGGCTCACTTTTTCAGCTGGAAAGCGGCCTATCTGACGGCGGCCGCCATGATTTTTCTGCTGCTGATTCCCGTTCTTTTCATGGAGGACCCGGTAACTGGCGGCGGCGACGACAGCGGAAAGGACGGCGCATTTATCTGGTCATCCATGAGGGGAGCCCTCCGCAGCAGTCTGGTGATTCCCTTGAAAACAATGCTCCGGGAGGTCGACGGCGGTCGGCGGCTGGCCGTCATAATACTCTACAAGGGGGCGGACTTCATGATGCAGAAGATGTCCCGGTCCTTCTGTCTGGCCGTTGGGTTTTCGAAGTTGGAAATCGCCAACGTGGTCCAGCTGTTCGGCTCCGTATCCGTGATCATCGGCGGGATTTTGGGAGGATATTTCGTCAGAAGGCTCGGTCTGATCAGATCCATGATGGCGCTGGGCCTCATCCACATGTTTTCATTCCTTTCCTACCTCCTCCTGCTCAGCCGCGGCAACGACCTGGCGATTCTCCACGTTGTGATTCTGCTGGAGGGACTCAGCGGCGGCGGAGTCACCGCCGTATTCCTGGCGTTTCTGTATGACATATGCAAAACCGGCGGCCAGTACGCGCTTCTGTGGGCGTTTCATGAATTCGGCGGGATGTTATTCATGGCCGCCTCCGGGATAATGGCGGATCACCTGGGCTGGGGCGCCTATTTCTGTCTGACGCCGTTAATTTTTCTGCCGAATTTACCGCTGCTGAGGCGATTAGGTCGCTGACGATTATTTCAGCTTCGTTTCCTTGAAGAGGACGTGCTTCCGGACGACGGGATCGTATTTTTTCATCTCCATCTTCTCCGGCTGCTTCCGGGGATTTCTCTTCTTCACGTAGAAGAAGCCGGTGTCTGCGGTGCTCAACATCTTGACGGTCATCGCCGCTGCCTTTGCCATGGGAAACTCCAAATACACGGCCGCACCATACCAAAAATCCACTAGAAAATCAAGTCGGCAATCCGTCACCTTCCGGCGCATTATTGTCATCGTCCAATGGGTGGCATGGAGGCGCGCTTTTAACTCTTTATTAAGAAACTTCCTATAGCGTTGTACCAGATTGATTATGGAAATAGGAGAATGCTTTCAAAATTCAAGGCATGGAAGAAATTTTATACGGCCCAATGTAGAAATGTGAGCGCTTGATATAAAATGGCCGAACCGGCGGGTATTTTGATCTGCTTTTGACGTCCAGGTGCAAGCCTCAGATAAGGAGCCAAGGAGCCAAGGAGTTATGAAAGAAATGAGCTATATTCTCAATGAATACGAACATGAGACATTGATTGCACCGCTGGGATATGGAAAAGACGTCGTCCTAACTGCGCATCTGGAGATTTAACATCAGGATCGTTGTGTCATGAAACATAAATCAAATATAAGTAAGATTTTTAAAAATTTTCTAGAGTTTTCTGTATCAAAATTTATTGTAAAAACAATTACTAAACTCCCTTTCTCAAGAGCTAAATTTGCAATGAAATCTGGATTTAAAATCTTCGCCGCCGTCTTTATGTTGCTTGTGCAAATATTTGGCGGCGACGGCCAGGCCGTCTGTGGAACGACCTTCAGCAAAAATAAGAAAATCGCTTTGATCACAGGTATTACCGGCCAAGACGGTTCTTATCTGGCTGAATTTCTATTGGGAAAAGGATATGTGGTCCACGGGCTGAAAAGATTTTCTTCGGTCGACAACACCGTCAGGATTAGGGCGTTGTCCAAGAACCCTTGTTTCCGCGATAGCCTGATACTTCACGATGGGGATCTGACGGATTCTTCATTCGTCATAGGTTTGATGAACCAGATCAGGCCGGATGAAGTGTACAACCTTGGGGCCCAATCTTTCGTTAAGTTATCCTTCGAATGCCCGGAATATACCGCGAATGTTAACGCTCTGGGAGCTCTGAGAATCCTGGAAGCCATTCGAATTTTGGGACTGGAGAAAAAAACGAAATTCTATCAGGCGTCCACGTCTGAATTATTCGGGAAAGTTCATGAAACTCCTCAGAGGGAAACCACATACTTTCATCCGATGTCGCCCTATGCCTGCGCAAAATTATACGCCTACTGGATCACGGCGATCTACAGGGATAGACACGGGATATTTGCCGTAAATGGCATTCTGTATAATCACGAAAGTCCTCGCCGCGGAGAGGCTTTTGTTACGAGAAAAATTACGCGCGCCGTCGCAAGGATCAAATTTGGGCTCCAGGAAAAACTTTACCTGGGAAACCTAAGTTCCAAACGCGATTGGGGCCACGCCAAAGATTATGTGAAGGGCATATGGCTCATTATGCAACAGGACAAGCCGGCCGATTTTGTTCTCGCCACCGGGAACGCCGTCACGGTCAGGGATTTTTGCACGATGGCATTTCGGGAAGTCGGAATTGAACTGGAATTTACGGGCGCCGGGATCAACGAAAAAGGCGTCGATAAAAAAACGAAAAAAGTTGTTGTGGAGGTCGATTCCGCTTATTTTAGGCGGACGGACGTCGATGAGTTGGCGGGAGACGCCTCTTTGGCTCACGAAAAACTCAACTGGCATCCGGAATGTACTCTGAAAAAGTTGGTCAAAGAGATGGTTGATGAAGACATAAAAAAAGTGAAGCGAGAATTGGATGACGTCGAGAAAAACATCAACGGGTAATTTCTTTTTAATGGGCGTGGTATTTTTTACCGCTGTCGTCGCCGAGGCGTCCATTCCAGGCGAGGCCAAAATTTATGTGGCGGGACATAATGGACTGGTCGGATCCGCAATAATGAGACGCCTGAATGCAAAAGGCTATACGAACATCGTCGCCAGATCATCCGCCGAACTTGATTTAACCAACCAGGAGGCCGTCGAGAATTTTTTTAAGGAAGTAAGGCCGGAGTATGTGTTTCTTGCCGCGGCAAAAGTTGGCGGGATTGAGGCCAATTCAAAATATCCGGCCGAGTTCTGCTACAAAAATCTCATGATTGGGACGAATGTCGTTCACATGTCCCATAAATATGGGGTGAAAAAACTTCTGAATCTTGGTTCCAGTTGTATTTATCCGCGCAATGCTCCGCAGCCCATAAAAGAGACGGCGCTGCTGACGGCCGAGCTGGAATCCACCAACGAAGCCTACGCCGTTGCAAAAATAGCGACTTTGAGTATGTGTAAGTACCATAACCAACAGTACGGAACAAATTTTATTTCGCTGATGCCGACGGGTTTGTATGGCGAAAACGATAATTTTAATATGGAGACGGCGCATCTGCTGCCGATGCTGATGCGGCGCTTCCATCTGGCGAAGTTGCTGCAGAATGGCGATTTTGACGGCATAAGAAAAGATTTGCAGAAACATCCTATTGGGTATGGCGTAGATTCCGAAGACATAATTTCCAAAAGTCCGGCTGAATTGGAGGCCATTCTCAACAAATTGGGCGCCCGCAAGGGGAAGGTTATCGTCTGGGGGGATGGAACTGCCTATCGGGAGCTCATGAACTCGGACGATCTTGCGGATGTTTGCGTTTATTTTATGGAAAATGCCGAGTGCGATCACAATAATATCTCCGAATGGGTTAACGTCACCTCCGGTCAGGACATTACGCTGAAGGAATTATTGGAAATTATAAAGGGCGTTGTTGAGTTTACCGGAAACATAGAATACGACCCAACAAAACCGAACGGCACGCCGCGCAAATTGATGGACGACGGCAGACTCCAGGCCATAATCCATGGATGGAAACCAAAGGTTTCCCTAAAAGATGGAATCAAAAATCTCTACGATTGGTATAAAGTGACCGCGTCATGAAAATAGAAGTCCAAGTGGCGCTGATTTTGATTTCTTTTGTGGGGTGGAGCAGGGTTTAAGGGCGGCGGGGCGGAGGTGTTGCGCGATATTCCTGCGTTGACGCGGCGGAGGATTCTGCCGCATAAGCCGGTCTGTATGGAGGTGATATATGCTGCCAAGTGGTTTCCGTAAGATTCTCGCGACGCTGTTTCTGCTGGCGGGCGTGGTTTCGGTTTCAGGCGTCGGCGGCGGCGTGAAAGTGCTCCGTTCCGTCGAGGAGATA
>JAITAU010000066.1 GCA_031283965.1 Holosporaceae bacterium
GCAGATTGTAAACAACTGCTCAGCTGCAGAATTAGTACCAATAATCAAGAGGTTAGCGCCCGACGACGCAACTATTTACAGTGATGAATGGAAAGCGTACGATGGTCTTGTGAATGAGGACTACAAAAAAACACTGTCGAGTAACTCATAATGCAGGTGTTTTTGCCAACGGAAGGGCGCATGTAAACGGTATAGAAAACTTTTGGGGAGTAACCAAGAGCAGGCTTATGAAATTCAAAGGAATAAAAAATGATGAGTTCTACCTATACTTGAAAGAAACAGAATGGCGCTTCAACCATAGACAAGAAAATATTTATAAGTCGTTGTTAAATAGGCTGAGAAAATCTCCTCTCTAATCTAGTCTTGAACCTAGTATAGTAAACTCGCTTTTCATTTACTGCACTAAAATGCTGAGGATTCAGATCCTGGAAGCTTGAAAAGCTCGTAAATGGAAAGCGAATCTACTATATAATTTTGGATAATCTACACAACCTCCATGACTGTACATTTGACGAAACGGCGCCTTCTTCATAATAGATTGCACCAGATCGAAGGCGACAGCAAAGCTACACTTCCGAAAAAAGCGCAAATTTCAGCAAAAACAGGGAAAATTTAGCCGCTGAAGGCGCTGTAACAGCTTATTTTTCCCCTTAATATTTCCATGGAGGCCTTGTCGTAGTCGTAGCATTTCTACCGGTTTCATCACTTGACCTTCCCGGCTTATTTCGATCATTGCGACTGAACGTCGATGATCCGACCTCGTCTTCCAACAAGAGTGGGGAAGATTTTCGGCTGCCATCATTCTTCCTGGAAGCAGCGTGGTCGTCTTTGAAACTATACCCATCATAGCCACTCAAATTGCCCCTACCGCCGAGGGCGCCGTTCCTCCCCCCTTCAGGCCGATATCCGCTGCCGGACGTTGTAATTCTCTGGGCGTTTCCGCCGAGGGCGCCGTTCCTCCCCCCTTCAGGCCGATATCCGCTGTCGGACGATGTAATTCTCTGGGCGTTTCTGCCGAGGGCGCCGTTCCTCCCCCCTTCAGGCCGATATCCGCTGCCGGACGATGTAATTCTTTGGGCGTTTCTGCCGTCAAATGCATGGCCGCGACCACCGTTTGCCCCATCCGTCCTTCTCTCATCATAGGCAAGCGCTTTACTGTAGAGATTTTCGTCGACGGCCCATTGGATCAAAGTAGGCCAGAGCATCATCTGCGAACACCCATTGAGAGTATTACAAATAACCTCAAGATCACCACGATCGATCGCTGAGGTCAGAGGCAGTGCTGATACCCTCGCCCTCACGTCCAGGAGTTTGCTCTTACCTTCTGGGAAACCGCTTAGCTCGCAGCATCTGCTAAACACATCCCATAGAGATAGGACACACAGATCATTAAAGCGCGTCGAATTTAGGTAGCTACGGGTAATAACACCTTTGCTTTCCAACCGCGCACTCACGTCTGAACTGAGAAAGTATTTCCCAGAAGAACGGTCATCATAATCTGCGCCATAGACCCCAAAAACAACACACAACACCAACATTGACGACGTAATCTTTTTCATTTTTATCTCCTTCCTCCTCCACCCATCTTTGGATTATACCATACCGATTCAATTTTGTCAAGAAAAATATGATAAAAAATTATCGCCCATGGCCGATGAAGATGTTTATAAGACAATGTAGAAGAAAATCTGCGATCTTCGTCCATCGCTGCGTCCGGTGCGTCGAGGGGAATCGTCAGATTTATTGGCCAACCAATTGACTTTTGAATAATATGTATTACCATTGCGCCGTAAACAGAGGGAAGGGCTATGAGCAAACGTGTGGCCGCGAAGCACAAGATCGACAGAAGGCTTGGCGTGAGTTTGTGGGGACAGGCAAAGAGTCCCGTGAACGAGAGAAATTACGCTCCGGGACAGCACGGCAGCAACAAAAAGAAGCCGACCGACTATGGCGTCCAGCTGCTGGCAAAACAGAAGCTGAAGGGCTACTACGGCAACCTGACGGAGCGGCAGTTTCGTCGGGTTTATCAGAGGGCTTCACGCATGAGTGGGGACGCCGGTCAGAATATGGTGGGACTGCTGGAGCGTCGGCTGGACGCCGTGGTGTATCGGATGAAATTCGCCTCCACCGTCTTTGCCGCCCGTCAGCTGGTGAGCCACGGGCACGTCAAGATAAACGGGAAGGTGGTCAATGTGCCATCCTGTCTGGTGAGCGCCGGAGATGTGGTGGAAATCAAAGAGAGCTCCCGCCAGAACATCGTCATCATCGAGGCGACGCAGTCCATGGAAAGGGATACGCCTATCTATATGGAGGTGGATGCAAAGGGGTTGACGGGGCGATTCGTCTCGATTCCAAAGCTGGAGGACATTCCCTATCCGGTGGTGATGGAACCGAACATCGTCATCGAGTTCTATTCCCGATAATATGGCTTTCTTCGTCGCTTTCGTCGCCGAAATAGCTCAGATGGTAGAGCGGCTGATTCGTAATCAGTAGGTCGGAGGTTCGATTCCTCTTTTCGGCGCCATCTGGGGGATGAATTCTTCCTGTATAGATTGTTTGTCGTTGTATTTCCCGATATTTTCATTTTTTGTTAAATTTTATTTGATAAATTGGCCATACTTTTAGAGTATGGCAAGAGATTACAGATGAGCGGCGAAAAATCAACCATGATCAAAAATGGAATGCTGGGACTAATCCTCACGGCAGCAATGTCAACGCTGTCCATGGAGACGTGTTGGGGAGCATTGCAGCCTGATGTTAAGTGTTTGTTGAATGGGGAGAGTAAAAAGAGTAGCAGTTGTTTGATACGGACAACCTTCGCAAACGTTGCAGAATCCACTGGAATTCTATAGATGGTATGGTAACGAGCTACTCAATGTCCATAAGCTATATGGAAATATTTTAGCCTAATGCCGTTATTTCGAATTCGCATGATCAGTCATATAAGGCGGGATTGTTAACTCCAAAAACACGAATTGAGGCGGAAGCGCAGTATTGTTATACTACTATACAATCTTCGAGTGAGGCAAATAAGAAGAAGCCACTGTATTCACAACGCATGTCCGTGGTATCCCTTCTTGTTCCATGCCGGAGTTGTCAGAAGACGCCGATGGCGCTAGCGGAATACAATTATTCCAACAATATTAGTCAATTTTTATTTTCGTTTATAGATGCATCCCACAGCCGCTAACTCCCGTCGATGCAACAAAACTCCCTAAGACTATCTTTAAGCGAAATCCTGTTCCCCATGTCAGCCACAGTAACTCCCCCCAGCAGCAGTACGCCGCATAACACGCTACGCTTAAACATAAAACACCTCCACAAACACAAAAAACCACATCGATCGAAAAACCCACCGTTGCGGACGTCACCGCATCGCCGACCACCGTCGGTCCTACCTCGCCAACCTTTCACATACAATACCATCCTCCAATGAAAAATTAACCTTTCGCATTCCGGTGTGTTGGAGCTTCCAAGATATTTCGACGGTTTTGCCTCTGGTAAAAATGGAAGATTTGTGGCACAATGGCCGCCGTTTGGAGCGGAAAGGGTCTCTGTGGAAGAAATTTTCGATGTGTTTATCCTCAGCGTAGTTCCTCTGGTGATTGCCGTTGTTCTGCACGAAATATCGCATGGGATGGTGGCCTACGCCCTGGGGGACGACACCGCCAAACGCGCCGGGCGGTTCAAGTTGCACACGCACTTCGATCTTTTTGGATCTTTTTTAATCCCGCTGTTCCTGTACATGGTGAAATCTCCGTTTCTGATCGGATACGCGAAGCCGGTGCCGGTGGATTGGCGGAAATTTGCGAATCCGCGGATGGACATGGCGCTGGTGGCGGTCGGCGGC
Organism: Holosporaceae bacterium; assembly: GCA_031283965.1. GTDB lineage: Bacteria > Pseudomonadota > Alphaproteobacteria > UBA3830 > UBA3830 > JAIRZM01. Next base: position 3,851 of record JAITAU010000066.1, read on the forward strand.
CCCCTCTGCAACGCTCTGCTGGCGCTGGCGGCGATATTTATCCTGAGAAGCTGCGAAATCTTCTCCCAGATGTGGGTGCAATTTCTGTTCAATTTCATCACCGTGAACCTCGCATTGGGGCTCTTCAATCTGATCCCGATTCCTCCGCTGGATGGCAGTCGGGTGCTGACGGCTCTCCTGCCGGCTAGAATGGCCGAGAAAATGTACCGCCTCGAGCCCTACGGCATTTTGCTGTTATTCGGCGTGGAATTTCTGGGTTCGCAACTGTCCAAAATCCTGGGATTTAGGGTTGGAATACTCGTCCTTCTGGAGATGCTTCTGCGGAAAATCATTCGCATGATTTTCTAGACATATGCTGCAGGTCGCGCAACTCAGCGGAATCAGACACTGTTAACAATCACTATTTTCGCCGTTGTTTTTCTGCTCGGATTACCGTGTACATCAACGCAGTCTTAGGCAAAAGACGCCTCAAAGTTGAGTGTGCCTAACATGCCGCTCATCCGCGCCGACATTATGCGAAATTATTCGTATCCTGGCGCCACATTTTAACCCACAGAAAAATAACGGTATTTCGCAAGCTCAAGTATTTTTGATATAACGTAAAATTTTAATCATATATTAACAAACAACGTATACCATTATCGCATGTTCAACTAATCGGATTGGCGTGACAATCGCCATTGGAGTGGATATGAAAAAAATCTTGTTAATTTGCTGCCTTTTGGGAAGTGTTGTCACGCAAAATAGCACATATGCTGAAAACACTACATACGAAAATATAACGAATTTACTGGACAGTATTGCAGATGCAAACCCTTCTAAGGAAGAGACTAATACAAATGTTGCATTAACGAAACTTCGGGGAAAATTTCGCAATTATGATGCGATGTTGGCTCTTCTTGCGATGTTCATGATAGTTAAGAAAAGTGGTGGAAAGATAGGAAGCAGCCTAAAAACATATAGAAAATTTATTGAAAAAATAGATCACGACAAGTTAGTAACTTTTTTTGAAGAAAAATTTGTCCTTCCCTATGGTAGTTTGGAAGAGCAGAGTCTTTGGGAGCTAATAAAGTCCAACGCCAGTAATGAGGACAAAACGTTAAAAACTCAAGACTATGCTGTACTAACCTCATTGCAAGAACTAAGTGAAAAAATATGGAAAAACATCGAATGGTCATATAAGCCAGCAGAGTGGGATAGCATCGGCAAATACGTGGGAGCCATCCACATAAACGATGACATTAATACGGGAACACTCATCGAGCTAGACAAAATGTCGCTTTCCCTAAAGGGAAGAGTAGTGTTAACCGCTGGCAGCAATTATATCTTGTGTAAAAACAACTACGCTGGGGATGTTATCAGGAAATCCATAGATTATATACAAAAAATAGGAGAAGTGGATACGGCGGCGGAAATTCCAACTCTTCGAGTGGATGGGGATGATTTTTTTACACAGAAAAGATGCTATTTCTCCATCAATGGAAGAGCGTATAACGTCGCCAAGGTCTATGCACAAGTCGACAGAGATGTGGCAATATTTATCCTCGATGAACCTGTATCTGAAAACGATGTGGACGCCAAGGAAGGTGCTCATATACAAGCGTTCCCATTGGGGAGCCTTCCCGACGTTTCAGACCAGAAGAGTAACGAACCGCTTTTCTTCACCATTGGATATGGTAATAATTTTTGGAGCTACGCCAAGAGAGCCACTCCGAAATTTCACATACAAATATTGGAAAATACAAAAATTCAAACGTCTTTTGATAAGAATATGCAACGCCGCGGTCTAAGCTATTCCTATGGAGACAATGGATCGCCGATAATATACGACTCCACTTCCAGCGAGCCTAAAATTGTCGGGATTGCTACAAAAAATAAGGATCATTCCGAATGTTTAGATAATTCTCTGTTTAACTGGATAAAAGCGGTTTTAGAGGACGCAGGAAATATACCCGTTAACCATAAACGAGGACCGCTTGCGAAAGAAATGATTAAAAATGGATTTGATGAGTTCGTGTATATCGATGACAGAGATGCCACATTCGCATCCATTCCATATGTTTTTCTTGCTGACATATGCAGGAATAAGTATCAGATAAAAAAAATCTCACCTACTCAAGATAACAATGTGACGGAGATTATGAGCATGCTGGGCGCGTTGATGCATGAAAAATTGCTAGAAATAATAACAAATGGTGGTTTTCAAGAAAGTATTTATCGGAACGTGTATCTGGATAGATGTTTCCTGGAAGACGACAAGTTGAAGGATGATCTTAACAGTGACTATGAGGTTATACAGAAATTAAGTCAGCAGTGGTATAACGAATACTTAAAGATTATAAAGGAAGCATATGGTGAATGGACAGAGGAGTTAAAAGATCGGTTTGTTTTAGGCGTCATGGCAGGTAATTGTGGTGAGCTTGCTAATTATTTTTTAAATATTAGCGATATGGCCGAAGAAACACAACAGATTGTTTCCGAAGGCAATATAATAGAAACAATTAAAAGAGAGCTAAAAGAAAATGCCTATGTGCTATTTCGCCTAGATTTGGGTGGGAAGCATTCGTTTGTTGGCATAAAAATAGACAATAATATTGAAATAATGCAGGCGTGGATGGGAGTGTATACAATACAAGACTGGCTACTAAGAGGGGAAAATTACTTTACTCCGGAGGAATTTGACGTCATTCTGGACAATATTATAACGGATGAGAAGAAGGCCAACGACTTTTTTAAAGCTGGAAATTCAGAGGTTCTCATCAAATCTTCAATAGCGCCTGGCACAATTGTGTTCAGTTTTAAAACTTTTAACAACAAAGAAAGCCTCAAATTCGATTTTTCCCCAAGGGAAAATCATACTATTTTCACTGCAGACAAGCAATACAGGAGTAAATAATACCAACCCTCATTCCAAATTATTCAAACGCCTTTGGAAGCGTCCTCAGTCGCAGTGGTCTGCGGACATGCGATAGGAAATTAATAATGAAGTTTGGTATTAGGTGCCCCATAAAGATAGAAAAATTCCGCAAAATGTGTTGATTTTCAAACCGTTGGAGGTAAAACCTCCTCAAGGATCGATCGTTCCGTCAACTCCTGAAAAACGAGCGAATTCACCAAGTCGCACCTATCTTTATAGGGCAATCCCTTAAATTAGGGGATTGATAAAAATTGCCTTCGCAAGGATAGATCGTTTTGTTATCAACGAGATCCTAACGTGTGGCAGGTGCGCGCGGAGACACGAGTCCCTGCGCCACTTCCACCGTTCTTGCGGACAATACACGTCGCCACATAATGGTTCCACAGAATTCCCGGGTCTGGGTTGGCCGGGGATTCGCCGTTTTTGTCTCAAGATGGAAAAAGCCCGATCCGTCATCGTTAGAACCAAAGGGAAGCATTCCAAAATCACCCTACCCTTGTGGAGTGAGAGCGTATATACTGTCGCCTCCGTCCGGAGAACATGGTAGTGGCCGCCGTCGGCATGAGGAAATTCAGAAAGATCCTTGCGAATCCGCTGGTGCAGCTGGTGTTCGTGATGACGTTGGTTTACTTTCTCCACTCAAAATTATCCTCCGACGCCATTCGTTTTTTCCTCACCATAAGCGTATGTCTGCGGGAGCTGCTGGTCTTCGTGCTGCCCTTCCTGCTCTTCAGCTTTGTGGCGGCGGCGCTGTCCTCCATCCCCCGGGAGGGGCTGTTTTTCGTCGTCGGTTTGATGGTCATCATCTCGCTTTCCAACTTCATCAACATTCTGGCGTCCACCGGAGTGGGTTTTCAGCTTCTGTCCGGAGTTGTGAATCAGCAGATAAAGGAATGTTCGACGAATCTTTCGCCGCTTTTCGATCCGAAACTGCCCGGCGTCATGGCCACCAACCACGCCCTGCTGCTGGGGGTTGCCGTCGGCGTCGCCAACTCGCTGCGGCCACAGAAATACGTCTCGATGGCGATAGATTTTTTGCACGATCTCGTCATGAGATTCATGAAAAAATTCTTCGTGCCGCTGCTGCCGGCGTTTGTGGGGGGATTTCTGCTGAAACTATTTTCGGAGGGGCGCATGACCGGCTTTGTGGAGCACAATTTCCGGATTTGCTCCCTGATGTGCCTCTTCCTGCTGTGCTATCTGGCCGTCTGGCTGCTGGTGGCCGCCTCGTTTAGATTCGAGAAGGCGCTCCAGATCCTCAAAAACATCTTCCCGGCCATCGTCACCTCCTTCAGCACCATGTCCAGCGCCGCCGCTCTGCCTCTGTCCCTGAACGCCGCCGAGAAAAACACCCACGACAAGGTGCTGGCGGACGCCGTAATGCCTCTAACCCTCAATTTCCATATGGTGGGAGACACCATCGTCGTGCCCATTATGGCCATGATGGTCCTGCTGGCCTTCAATCATCCGCTGCCGGACGTCCGGCACTTCGTCCTCTTCGGAATATTCTTCGTGCTGAATAAATTCGCCGGCGGCGGCGTTCCCAGCGGCACAATATTGGTGACGGTGCCGGTGCTGCGGAAATTTCTGGGATTCGACGATGAGATGACGTCGTTCATCATAGCCTTCTACGGCGTTATGGACCCCATCGCCACAGCCGGCAACGTTGCCGCCAATAATCTCTTCGTGATCATTTTCCAAAAGATAAGAGCCACGGTGAAGAAACGCTTTCCTATCCGCAGGAGCACATCTGGATAACCGTGGGCCCTTTGGAGTATGATGCCCCCATGACGAACCTGCAGAATGAAATCGAGAGGCTTTGGGACGGCGACGGCGACGTTGCCTGCGTCCGCGAGGCCATGGGGGAACTGGACGCCGGCCGCCTGCGGATGGCGGAGAAGGTAAACGGCCGGTGGAAGGTCAACGATTATCTAAAAAAAGCCATTCTGCTCTTCTTTCGCCACACGAAATCCGAGATTATCCATGGTAATGAATGTGAATTTTTCGACAAAGCGCCGCTGAAGACTAAAAATTGGACGGCGGACGACTTTGTCCGCGCTGGATTTCGTATGGTTCCGGGCAGCATGGTGCGCTACTCCGCCTACGTCGCGAAATCCGTGATTCTCATGCCGAGTTTTGTGAATGTGGGAGCCTATGTGGACGAAGGGACTTTGATCGATTCCAACGCTCTGGTGGGCAGCTGCGCCCAGGTGGGAAAAAACTGCCATATTTCCGACGGAGTGTCCATCGGTGGAGTACTGGAACCGCTGCAGGCGACTCCGGTGATCGTGGAGGACGGCTGTTTTCTGGGGGTTCGCAGCTGCGTGACCGAAGGCGTAATCGTCGGAGAGGGCTCAGTCCTCGGCGCCGGCGTAATCCTCACCTCCTCGACGAAAATTTTAGACCGGGAAACCGGCGCCGTCTCCTACGGTGAAATTCCCCCATACTCCGTCGTGGTCGTCGGCGCATATCCATCCGGAAACGCGCTGCTCCACTGCGCCGTGATAATTAAACGCGTCGACGAGCGGACGCGCCGCAAAACATCCATCAACGAAATGCTGAGGGCGCCATGACAACCGACGTGGTTTCGTTCTGCTCGGATCTTATCCGGTGCAAAAGCGTGACGCCCCGCAACGACGACGCCATCGAGTACATTTCGTCCTTTCTTTTGACCCTTGGATTTGAGACCAACGTCCTGACTTTTAAGTCGCCGGATGGAGCAAACGTCATCAAGAATCTGTTCGCCAGATACGGCCGTTCGGAGAGTAAAATCCTCGGATTCCTCGGGCATTCGGACGTGGTTCCGCCCGGCGACGGCTGGGATGTGGATCCCTTCGCCGCCGTCCAGAGGGACGGATTTCTGATCGGTCGCGGCGCGGCCGACATGAAGGGGGGAATATCAGCCTTCTGCTGCGCCGTCGCGCAATTTGTGGAGCAAAAATTCGACGGCGGCGTCGAATTCTTCATAACCGGAGACGAAGAAGTCGGATCTCGGGAAGGGATCCAGTCGGTGATCAAATGGATGTTGAAGAACGGATGTACGCCCCACGATTGCTTCATAGGAGAGCCCTCGTCGGACGTCAGTCTCGGAGATCGCATATACCTGGGCCATCGGGGCAGCATGAACGTCACAGTAAAATCCCACGGCCGGCAGGGACACTCCGCCTATCCCCACAGCTACAAAAATTCCCTCTCCAACTTATGCCGATACGTCGCTCTGATGGCCGATTACCGATGGGATCATCGAGATTTGAGATTCCCATCCACGAATCTGGAGCCAACGCTGTTGTTTGCGGATAATCACGCCACGAACGTCGTGCCAGAGAAATCTTCCGCCAATCTGAACATTCGATTTGGCGGAGACTACGCCTTCGACGACCTAAAAAGAATACTGATGGAGCGCGCCGAGCCCTTCGGTCTGTCTTTGGAATTTAATTGCAGCGGAGATCCCTATTACTGCAACGACGAGAAGCTCAAGCGCCTGTTGTCGGCGGCCATAGCGGAGATTGTTGGAGTCGAGGCGACGTTTTCCGCCGCCGGCGGCACCTCCGACGGCCGTTACATGGCTAAGCATTGCAACGTGATCGAATTTGGCCTGCCGGACGCCACCATACATCAGAAAAACGAAAGGATAAAAATCTCTGATTTGCAAAATCTCGAGAAGATATACTTGGCGTTTCTGGGGAAATACTTCCAATGATTCGACAAATTTCGGAAAAAGACTCCGGAGCCGTGGCGGAAGTCCACGGGCGCTGCTTCGGGAGCGGCTGGAGCGAGCGGTGCTTTCGCGATCTGCTGACACAGGACGTCTACATCGGGTTTGCGGATGTGGACAACGACACAGTGCGTGGATTTGTGTTGATTCAAATCGTCTTGGATGAAGCCGAGATGATTACCTTCTGCGTTTTGCCGGAATTTCGCAGCTGCGGTTTGGGGAGATCCATCCTGACGGAGCTGACGGTCTACTTGGCTCATCGTCGGGTGAAAAAAATATTCCTGGAGGCGTCGGAGGGTAATTTAAGAGCCATCCGCCTCTATGAATCCCTTGGTTTCGAGAGGATCTCACGGCGCTCCGACTACTATCGCGCGGAACAAAAATCCAAAGACGCTTTGGTGATGCTGCTGCGCCTCCTTCCGTAGCTAAAATAAAATATTTTAAATAAATTTTTATTGAATTGCATATAGAAATCGTTATCATCATGACAGCCTGCGCGCGTCGCCCGGGTAAGTGCGTCTGCAGATGCACTAATATCGCAGTTATAATGGAGGGATAATGACTGGAAAATTACGTTTATTTCTGGTGGCGGCCGCCTGTGCCGCCATTTTTTTTAGCCCGCGCTACGCCCACGGCATGCAGAACATGCTCTTCGACGAGAACACAGTGAAGAGTCCTGCTGATGTGAAAAATTACATTGTAAAGGTTGAAAGTTGCCTTTGGAACGTAACCACAAGGGACGCCGCTGAAAAATTAAAATTAGGAATTGCAGAATTTAATTTGTTTTTGACGAATCACCTCTCTTTTTCATCAGGTGAGCCGAGGTTATTGCAACAGCCGCAGCTGCAACAGATGGCTTCAGATATATTAACGCATAGCGAAAATGTGGTCCGCGCGGTGAACGCATATAGCCAACTATTCGGGAAGAAGGAAGGTGAAGGCAGCTGCGTTACCGGAGAAGTTTTTGCTGGCAGACTACAAAGTATTACGTCTGAACTTGGTGCATTGCGAAAATTGTTGGACCGTCTTCCTCAGAATCTTCTGGTATTCATCCTTAGCCTATATGGCATTTCAAATGACGACGTTGGACCGCCTGTGAACAACGCGGCCACGGCTGCCATTGGACCGCCTGTGAACAACGTAGCCACGGCTGCCATTGGACCGTCTGTGAACAACGCGGCCACGGCTGCCATTGGACCGCATAGAAACGCCGCCGGCTCTGGGCGCACAACTGCACGACGCAGAGCCAGATTGCATCAGAGCAGTAGAAACGACGAAGATGTCAGTTACAAAGAGTTATGCTATCAGAAGTATGAAAAGAAGAAAAAATTCGGCAAAAATAAAATAAGATATAACGCTGTACTGTACAAAGATAAGAAAACAAAAAAGCACGAAGGATATGATAGAGAGCTTTCCTTGGAATGGTACCTGATGACAGACGCGTCCACACCGGAACTGAGAAACTCTTCGGATTAATCTCTGAAAGAGGCCATTCTCAAGATTGGCATTGTTGGCGACGCCTCCGCAGACGCGCCCATGAACGCGCCGTGCCTTCCGGATTTTCATACGCCTCCGCAGACGCGCCCATGAACGCGCCGTGCCTTC
>JAITAU010000053.1 GCA_031283965.1 Holosporaceae bacterium
GTTGTCGTACTCCTCGCCGTTCCCGTTGCAGGCTTCGGAAACGCCGTCCGTGTACAGCAGAATCGTTTCTCCCGGAGAGAATTGGTGAATGCTGTCAACGAACTGGGCCTCGTCGAAGATTCCCAAGGCTATCCCCGGGTCGCAATCCAGAAAATTAGACTCCGAGTTAGCGCGGACGACGGCAATCGGAGGGTGACCGGCGCTGCTGTAGGTCATTTCGTTCTTTTCCATGTCGACTATGCCGTAGACGGCGGTGACAAACATGGTGGTGACATTTTCGCTGCAGAGGGAGGCGTTCACGTTTTTCAGACATTCGGCCGGAGAGATATAAATTTTTGAAAACGATTTGATCAGAGTCTTGGCGATGAGGGCAAACATGGCGGCCGATACATTTTTCCCGGACACGTCCGCCATCACTATGCCAAGTTTGCTATCGTCCAGCCAGAAATAATCGTAAAAATCACCTCCCACTTCGGCCGCAGGTATGGAATCGGCCCACAGCTCTATGCATCCTTTTTTTATGGTGTTTCCCGGCAGAATGCTCTTCTGGAGCTTGGCGGAAACGTCCAATTCATCGGAAATGGCGGACAATTTCTTGGTTGTGGCCTCCACGCGCTTCAATCCCACCACAACGTCGGCGGTTTTTTGTATGGTGTAACTTAAATCCTTAAAATCTATCGGTTTTATGACGAAATCGTGGGCTCCTCCCCGCATTACGGCTCTCAGGGTGTTTATGTCGCCGTAGGCGGATATGACAATGGTTCGCATCAGTGGATAATCCTTCTTCAGCTGACTGATGAAACCTATGCCGTCCATGCCGGCCACGTTGATGTCGGTTATGAATATGTCGAACTGGTTGTTTTGTAACGATTTTTGGGCTTCTTCCGAACAGGTGGCAAACGAAAACGCGTAGGCGCCGTCGCTGATTTTTTGCTGAAATCTCTGGGTAAACAGGTCCTGCGTATCGTCCTCGTCATCCAGCACTAAAATGTTCGCCAGGGTAGCCACTTAACACTTCCACGAAAAAATGTTACAAATGGATCGTCGCACAAAAAAGTTTAAAAATTATGAGTAATCCGGATAATTCAAGAGAAGTAGTCCTGGATGTCGAAACCACTGGCCTGAGTCATGAAAGCGGGGATAGAGTTGTTGACATAGGGTGCGTGGAACTGAAGGGGCGCGTACAGACGGGAAATGTCTACCAGGTTTACGTAAATCCCCAGAGAAAAATGCAACGGGAAGCCGCGGCCATAAGCGGCATCACGACGGAATTTCTGCAGGATAAGCCACTTTTTCAGGAGATTGTGGATGATTTTCTGAAGTTTATCGGAGATTCCACACTGGTGATCCACAACGCAAGGTTCGACGTGGGATTTCTGAACAGCGAGTTGGGGCGACTGGGAAAACCGCCGCTGGACTCGGCGAGGGTGGTGGATACGCTGGAAATAGCGCGGCGAAAATTCCCCGGCTCTCCGGTGAATCTTGATTCCCTGTGCCATAGGTTCGAGATAGATCTCTCCGACCGCAGCGTTCACGGCGCTCTGGTGGACTGTCGTCTGCTGGCGGAGGTCTACGTAAATCTCCTGGAGGGGCGCCAGAAGAATCTGTCGTTTCCCGGCGAAGGTGGCGATAACCCATCGGCGGCCAGTCAGGGAAAACTGATTCGGAAAGAGCGTTTCTTTGAACCATCTCGGGAAGAGCTGTCGGCCCATGAGGCTTTTCTGAAAAATCTAGATTCGCCACTGTGGGACAAGATTGGATAACCCAAATCGCATGGTGACCCTGACCAGTTGTGCCAAGTGGATTTTATCCGGTGAACACGCGGTGATTCGCGGCAGGAAGGCTCTGGCGTTCCCTTTGCCGAATTACGAGAACTCAGTCTCTCTGGCTGGGGGAGGGGGCTTCTCGCCGGAGGCGGATTCTGAAGATTCTAGAAATATCTTGGTTTTGCTTTTCGAGATGGCGTCCGCACTAACCGGCATTCCGCTGGAAAACATGGGACGAATTGTGATGATCTGCAGCATTCCGACGGGAGTTGGCTTCGGCAGCTCCGCCGCCCTATGTGCCAACGTCGCGAAAGTCTTTAAATATTACGGATTCACCGGAAACGTCTTGGCTCTGGCGAAGCATTTGGAGGATAAATTTCATGGAAAAAGCAGCGGACTGGATGTGGCCGTGGCCCTGACGAACAAGCCGGTGATTTTTATGAACAATAGCATCGTCGGTTTTCTGGAACCATCATTTTGGCCACATCTAGCACTCACCTACTCCGGCGAAAGCTCCATGACCTCCAGATGTGTGGAGTCAGTCCAGAAAATTTTCCTGAATAACGAGCGATTGGCGCTGGAATTGGACGACATGATGGATCAGGCCTCTAATCTGTGCGAAAAGGGGCTAAAAAATGCCGATTTCTGCGGGCTTCGAGATGGCATAAGGCTTGCCTGTGAGGCGTTTCACGGATGGGGCCTTTGCAATGAGCCTCTGAAGCGTCATATTGACTCCCTTTTGTTAGACGGAGCCGCAGCCGCAAAGCCAATCGGGTCCGGATTGGGGGGATATGTCCTGAGTTTGTGGGAGGAGCAACCAAAACGTGATATTTATTTGACTTTGGAAAAGCCTTATATGTAATATCTCCACCCAGGGTCTAAAACGGACGGTGTTATGAACAAAAATAAATGGGGAGTCAAGAGGGTATGTCTGTCCTGTGGCGTCCGCTTCTACGATTTCGGTAAGTCGCCGATAGTGTGCCCATCCTGCGGCACAATTTTCGATCCGGAGTATTTAACCAAGAAGAAGTCCAAGACTTCGCAGGAGAAGGACGTCGAAGAGGAGGAGGTCATCATCGACGAGGTCGATGGCGCCCTGGAGGGGGAAGATCTTGAGGAGCTGGATGAAAATGACGGAGCGATTCCATTGGATGAGGAAAAAAACTGAGTTCTGGAGTGTAGTCGCTGCCATTTGCCTTTTGTTGATTGCGGAGCCTGGTGTTTGTGAGAAGAATTCCGGTCCGCAAATAAAGCGTGCTTCCGCTCCAAGGCGTTCTCTTGGTGATCTCCTCCAGGAGGAAGATTTCGAGGAGAAGTCCTCCATTTGGGAATCCAAACTACTGGAGATATACGGGGCGAAAGTCCAAATTTTAGATAAAATAAGCGGGAAGGTTTTTCAGCAGCGGCTGAGCGTCAACAAACCGATCAGCTTCGGCAGCGTCCAGCTGACTCTGAGACGGTGCTTCCAGAACGGTCCCGAAGATAACAAAGAGATCTACGCCTTCATCGAGATAGTCGAAAATGGTAGAAAGATTTTCTCCAAATGGCTCTACGCCTCCTCGCCTTCTGTGAATCAATTTGTCCACCCGGTGTACGACGTCAGGGTGGAATTTTGAATCCTGACTCCTGGAAAAATTTTATCTTCGATGAGATTCCCGTTTGCCTCTCACCCATGGCCGGCGTCACCGACGCTCCGTTTCGGGAGTTGGTGTCTTCCTTTGGGGCCAGCGCTGTTGTCACCGAAGTGATATCCGGCGAAGCTCTGGTGCGAAACCGAGAAAAGACTTTTCGACGCCTCATAAATGGCGCCAATGATTTTCCAAAAATAGTTCAGATGATGGGGGCAAACCCAGAAAATATGGCGCAGGCCGCCGTCATGGCGGAGACTCTGGGGGCGGATATTCTGGACATAAATATGGGCTGCCCGGCCCGCAAAATTACCTCCAATGAATCCGGCGCTGCGCTCATGAAGAACGAAGATCTAGCTCTGAAAATCGTCGAGTCCATTGTGAAATCCATAAAAATTCCAGTTACGGTTAAAATGCGCCTCGGTTGGGACAACGAACACATGAACTGCCTGCAGTTGGCGAAAAAATTGGAGAATGTCGGCGTCAGAATGCTCACAATACACTGTCGAACGCGCAATCAAATGTACGGCGGTCAAGCCGACTGGTCCGCCATCTTCAAGCTGATGGATATGGTGAAAATTCCATATCTCTGCAACGGAGATATTCGGTCCGGCGGAGACGCTTTTTCGGCTCTTGAGCAATCCGGTGGCATGGGGGTGACCGTTGGGCGGGGGGCGCTAGGAAGACCGTGGCTCCTGAAGCAGATCATGGAGTTTCTTCACCACGGACGCATTGTTCCGCCGCCGCCATTGGAAGATCAATACCGCATTATTCTGAGGCATTTCCAAAATACGATGGATTTCTATGGCCAACGCCACGGCCTTCGCATATTTCGCAAGCATTTTTGCTGGTACAGCGCTGGGCTATCCGGCTCCTCCGCCTTCCGGGAGGCGATAACAAAATCAGAAGACGTGATCTCTATAAAAAGCCATCTGGAGGACTTTTATGCGAAGCATTTTAGGGATATCCTGGGGCCACGGAAGAAGTAAGAATGCCCAATAGAGATATCATTGAGAATTTAGAGATTGGCTTTTCTAAAGTGTTGGAGAGGTATCTGGAGAAGTATTTCTCCCTCCACTGTGGAGATTCAGTTCCGCCAGGGGTGTATGGGCGTATCTTCGCCGAAGTCGAGGGAAGTGTGCTGCGGGTGACCATGAAACACTGCAACGGCAACCAAATGAAAGCTTCTAGAATTCTGGGCATAAACCGCAACACTCTGCGCAAGAAGATAATGAAAATTAATTCAAAAGAAGGTGATCTCTAGTTGCTGCGGACCACACTTGATTTTCTCAAAAAACGGCGGGTCAGGCATTTTTTGATCTGCCTGTTTTTTGGGCTCTCCATAGTCTCCTGTTTCTTCACCTATCTGCTGTTCTCCAACGTGGACCTCTATGGCCGCAGCTCCAAAACTGTGATTTCCATACTGTATTTCGACGTGGTTCTCATTTTGGTGTTGCTTTTTCTCAGCAGCAACAAGATCGCATCCCTATGGAACAGTCGGCGGAACAAGGGATCGCGCCTCACTCTGCGCCTGGTTTCCATATTTTCCCTTCTGGCCGTCGTACCTTCGGTGATGATGAGCATATTTTCGGCGATTTTTTTCCACAATGGCGTGGAGGCCTGGTTCAATGAGCGCAATCAGACTGTTCTTCAAGAATCTCTCAGTGTCGCGGAATCCTACCTGGCGGAGCATCGGAGAAACGCTCTGGCGGACTGTATGGCCATTTCAAAAACCCTCGAATATCACCTGGATAAAATCCCGGACGAGGGGTTTCTTCGGCTCGGCAAGGACATTAACTTCCTGCTGGACGACCTGTGCGGCCTCAAGGGAGTGGATTCCGCCGTGCTACTGGACGCCTCCTACAACGTCATATCTCATTCGAAATACAGCGTGAATCTGCATTTTCTAAATGTTACGCAGGAGGAGATCCAGAAGCTGGAGTTTTGCGACAGAAAAGGGACAATCATTGGAAACGGCTCTGAAAATCAGAATAGCATCATCGCCGCCTCTTGTTTCAAACATTTCGACGACTACATGTACCTGATCATCGAGAAAAATGTGGACTCCACCGTTGTGTCCCACGCCAGAAACACCAGAGTGGCCTACGACGAGTATTATCAGCTGCTGAGGGAGCGCAGTTCCCTAGAAATTGCCTTCATTCTCATGTTCCTGATAGTGGGAGTTCTGCTGCTGATAGCTTCCATCTCCATCGCCGTCATATATTCCTGGGAAATCATAAAGCCTGTGAGCAATCTAATTGACGTTTCGGAGGACATAATCGCCGGAAATCTGAAGGCCAGAGCGAGAGAGGACGGCGCCTATGAGGAGATAAGAGTTCTGAGCAAGACCTTCAATCAAATGATCGATCAGGTGCATCACCAGCGGAAGGATCTGATCAGCATCAACCAAAAGCTTGACGAAAGGATGAAATTCACCAGCAGCGTGCTGGCCGGGGTCTCCTCCGGCGTCATCGGCGTCGACAACGACGCCATCTACATATGGAATAACGCCTCGGGAAAGCTGCTCGGGCAGAAGATAACCTACGGCGAGCACATAGAAAACATAATGCCTGGAATCGACGAGCTTTTGTCAGCCGTCAATCAGCATAATCCCTACGTGGAGAAGGAAATCCAGTACAAAAAGGGGCAGGACGTACTGCTGTTTCTGGTCAGGATCGAAAACATAACCCGCGGAAATGACAATCGCTTCGTCATTACCTTCGACGATCTCACCAACATGGTGAAGGAGCAGAGAAAGGCCGCCTGGACCGAGGCGGCGCGGCGGGTGGCTCACGAAATCAAGAATCCCCTGACGCCGATACAGCTGTCCGCCGAGCGCATCAAGCGAAAGTATCTGTCTCAAATATCCGAGGATGTGGAGACATTCTCCGAGCTCGTGGAGGTAATAATACGCCAGGTGGGGGACATCAAAAGGCTGATAGACGAGTTTAATTTTTTCGCTCGTCTGCCGGAACCAAGCTTCAAAAAGTGCGATTTGGGGGAAATCTGCGAACAGGCGGTGTTTCTCATGCAAAACGCCGGTTCTGACGTTGAAATTCAGCTTCTGCGCGGCGATGGCAATTACCAGCTGAGGGCGGACGAGCGCCTGATACATCAGTCCATTATAAATTTAATCCAGAATGCTATAAATGCTCTGTCTTCCGTAGTTAAAGACAATAAAAAAGTTCGTTTATCGATACAAATCAACGGAAATATGGTATCTGTCTTGGTGGAGGACAACGGTCCCGGTCTGCCTAGCGAAAAAATTGAGTCGCTTGCGGTGCCGTATTTCACTTTGATGCCGAAAGGCACTGGTTTAGGACTAGCAATTGTGAAAAAAATAATACAGGATCACACGGGGGAGTTGTCCTTTGGAGACAGTGAATTGGGAGGAGCAAAGGTGGTGATGTCATTTCCGCTGTTAGTGGACGATAAAGATGAGCGGTGAAAATATATTGGTCGTGGACGACGAGGCCGAGGTCAGGTCGTTGGTGTCCGGCGTGCTAGGCGACGAGGGCTACAAAACTCACATGGCGGCAACCGACCAGGAGGCCTTCCAGGTCATCAAAAATACGCCTCCGGACTTGGTGTTGCTCGACCTTTGGATCGGGGACGACGGCGCCGCTGGCATTAAAATCCTCGGGAAAATAAGGAAAATGTTCCACGAGATTCCGGTGGTTATCATGTCAGGCCACGGCACCATAGACGTTGCAGTTCAGGCCATCCAAAACGGCGCTGTGGATTTCATCGAAAAGCCATTTGTGATAGAACGACTGCTGCTGACGGTCCGTCAGGGTCTGGAGTTGCAAAAACTCAGGCGGGAGAATTCCACTCTTCGGGATCGCAAATTAAACGTCGATATTCTGTCCATCGGGAAGTCGCCATTTACTCAATCCATCGGCGGCACCATAGAGAAAATGGCCGCCTCCAATTGCCGCGTATTCATGAAATGTTCGCCAGGGCTGTGCGCCGACGTAATTGCGCTTGGAATTCACAAAAAATCACCGAGGCGGGATCGTCCCTTCATGGCCGTCAACTGCATCTCCGATGAAGCGGAAGATTTTGAGGCTGAGTTGTTTGGCCGAGAAAGGGCCGCCGGGTATCTTGAGAAAGCGAATTTCGGAACGATTCTGCTGGAGGAGGTGACGAAGTTATCCAAAAGCTGCCAGCGGAAGCTGCTGCAGTTTCTCCAGAATAACAGTTATTCCTTGGGCAACAGGATAGTCGCGGCGGACGTGCGCATCATCTGCACCTCCGGCGACGACGTGGATGATCTTTTGGCGACGGAGCGTTTCAGTCAGGAATTATTCTATCGGCTGAACATCGTTGGGCTGAATATTACTCCACTGAAGGATCGCCGTGAGGATATTCTGCCTCTGGTGAACCACTATCTTGCGAATTCAGAGGTGCTTTTCGGGTTGAAAACTAGAAAGATCAATGACGAAGCCACGGCAATACTGCAGTCCTACGACTGGCCGGGAAATATTTACCAGCTGAAGAACGTGGTGGAGTGTTCCCTTCTGAATTCCATCGATAAGAGCGAAATCGTTCGAGAATCTCTTCCGCCAGAGCTGACGTCCAAACAGAGCGAAAAATTTGAGTCGCTGACGGGCGGGATGCTGATTTCCAAATCCATAAGAGAGGCAAAGGAACTCTTTGAGGCCGATTATTTACGGGCGCAGGTGAACAGATTTTCCGGCAATATTTCTAAGACGGCCAAGTTCGTTGGGATGGAGCGCTCGGCGTTGCATCGCAAATTGAACGCCCTCGGGATCCACGAGAAAAGATTGAAAAACGAATGATTGCCCATTTCGAGTATGTCTTTCTAAAGTCCGCCAAAAAGATGTATTATGTGGCAAAGGCGATGAGGAGTGAAATGCATGAAGAAGATTGCGTCGGCGCTGGCGGCGGCGGTTTTTCTGCTGCTGTTTGGATGCCAGGAAAAAGAGGAAAGTAAAAACGCATCGTCGGAGGTTATAAAATTTGCCACCTGCGCCGATTATCCTCCGTTTGAGTACTACAAAGACGGGGCGCTTACGGGCCTGGACATTGAACTGGCGGAGCTATTGGCTAAAAAACTTGGGAAAAGGGCTGTGTTTGAGGACATGGCCTTCGGTTCCATCTTGGTCTCGCTGCAGGACGATCTTGTGGACGTCGCCATCAGCGCCGTCGAACCCAGCGAAGAAAAGGCGAAAATCTGTGATTTTTCGCGGACATACTGCCGCGCCGGCGTCGCCCTTGTCTACAGAAAAGGCGCCACGGCGACTTCCTTGTCTCAACTGTCTCACAGCAAAGTGGCTCATCAGAATGGTAGCTCCTGCCACATAAAACTGCTGAAAGAGAACGCTCCTGATGCGGAGTTGGTGGTCATGGATAAAATGAACACGGCGATCGAGGCCCTAAAGGCCGGCCATGTGGATTATGTCCTCCTGGATGAGGTACCTGCCAGAGAATTTTGCAAGAAAAATGAACAATTGGCCTGCACCGTCGAGGCCAATCTCAGCGCCGGTTATGTGATAATGCTAAAGAGGGGCTCCGCCATGAAAGCCAAACTGGATAAAGCTCTGGATGAATTGGAAACCGAAGGAGAGCTTCAGAAACTTCGGGATAAATGGCTCTGAGAGGCGGCCTGAGGGTGAATTTGATGGTGTAAAATGATCTCAAACTTCTGTTACGTAGGAAAGGGTTTGATTTTCACCCTGCAGCTGATGTTCGGCGGCATAGCGATCGGGGTGACTCTCGGAGTGCTGCTGTCGGTGCTGCGTTACTGCCGGATATGCGTGGCGCCGGTGAAAGGCTGGGTTTCGATCATCCGCGGGACGCCCCTCATTCTACAACTGAGCATCATCTACTTCGCGGCGCCGACGATGGCTGGCATTCGGTTGGATATGCTACCAGCCGGCGTCATCGCCTTCGGGCTGAACAGCTCCGCCTACGTGGCTGAAATTCTGAGATCCGGCGTCGAGAGCCTCCCCAAAGGACAATTCGAAGCCGCCCGGACGCTTGGAATTCCCGCTTTCCACATGTGGAAGGACATCATCCTCCCCCAGGTGGTGCGGAACGTTTTTCCGGCAATGGTGAACGAGATCATCGCCCTGCTGAAGGAGACGACCCTGATTTCGATCATCGGCGGCATGGACATGATGCGGAGATCCCAGATTATCGCCGCCGAGCAGTTCGAGTATTTCACGCCGCTCTGCATCGCCGGAGCCTACTACTACTGCCTGGTGCTGTTCATTGAATTCATCGGTCGACGGATCGAGCGGAGAATGGTCAATGATAAAAATTCGTAACGCCTGCAAGTGCTACGGCGGAATTAAGGTGCTGGAGGACGTCAGCATCCGGGTAGAAAAATCCGGCATATTGGGCCTGGCCGGGCCCTCCGGCAGCGGCAAATCCACATTGCTCCGCTGCCTGCAGAAATTGGAGACCCTGGACGGCGGTTTCCTAGAGTGCAACGGGAAAACAGGGTTTATGTTTCAGGATTTCCAGCTATTTCCCCATATGACGGTGCTGGAAAATCTCGTTTACGCGCCGAATTTGAATGCTAAAAACGTCCAATGCCGCCAAAATAATGAAAAACGAGCTCGAGAGACGCTAAAAAACCTTGGGATTGAATCCAAAATGCAGGAATATCCGAGATCTCTGTCCGGTGGCCAGAAGCAGCGAGTGGCTCTGGCCCGGAGTCTGATGGTGAATCCGGATATCCTCCTCTGCGACGAGCCCACTTCCGGACTGGACGTGGCCACCACCATGGACGTGGTGGTTATGCTGAAGTCCGTCGGAGAAACCGGAGTCGCCATGGTAATAGCGTCCCACGATCTGGATTTCCTCACCAAAATATCCGACCGGATAATCCTCCTGAAAGATGGAAAAATCGCAGTGGATATGGAGACCAAAAACCACTCGGACCCGGTGAATCATCTTAAGAAATACTATGCATGAAAGTGACAACTCACCCCAGAATACCCACTAAGTCGCCGTGAGGAAGGAAATAGCGCTCTTCCATAGGCTATTTCTCGGAGGATGAGTCCTGTTTTTCCTCAATTATTATCTTTTTGCATTCTTTAGGTAATTCTGTGAATTCCGCGATTGCGTTTTTGTGGTACTCTAAACTCCTCAATTCGGTATTGGAAAAATCCACTTTTTTATTTATTACAGCGCCCTCTTCAATCACCAGAGAGTCTAGTTCCTTTGGTAGCACAAGTTCGTTGAGTTGCGCACCGGAGTGTATTGTAACATTCTTCAGTCCTTGGGTTTGCGACATGTCTAATTTGCCAATATTTGTTCCTAGGCAGATTAATTCCTCCAGAGATCCAGGCGCCACCACTTCTGCTACTCCATGATATTTTACATAGTAGGACTTCCCATTCCGTAGAGATGCATCGAGTTTACCTTTCACTACTGCATCGAAAAATACATTAAGTTTTTTAGATGTGGGCGGTAATATCACATTTTCAAACTCTGATTTAAGATTACCATTACCCAAAGGAGGCAGTGCATAAAACATACTAAGGTTGAGCTTCTTAGATAAATCCAAGGTACAGGCCAGTTTTGATGGGTGATAGCTATCAAAGTACAATTTATTTAACTCTAACGGCAATGACGGAGATGACGTAAGATTTACTCTGGAGAAACAAATTTCCTCTAAATGGAGTAGTTCTTCTAGAAGTAAAAGGCTAAAATTGCCATTGGTTATCGCAAGATCTTTTATGTTATTGTTGGTATCGCAGTTCAATCGATTGCAGTCAGTGCAATCAAACACATATTCAAACTCAGCACCTTCTTGGATAACAATACAAGAATCATTAAATGTAGAGGAAAAATCTTTATCAAACTGTTCGCAAAGCAATGAGCTTGGGATTATTGTGGTATTACTCTTGTTATTTACATTATTCTTGGTATCATTTTCATTATTCTTGGTATCACCTGTATTATCCTTGGTATCATTTTCATTATTATTGGTATCACCTGTATTATCCTTGGTATCATTTTCATTATTATTGGTACTACCTGTATTATCCTTGGTATCATTTTCATTATTATTGGTACTACCTGTATTATCCTTGACGATTACGGTCCTTTTTATATAATCTCCAACCACTCCTTCTCTGGCTATAGTTTTAATTTTAGAATATATCGTTTCGTTAAGGCCGCAACCGACGGCAATCGCTGATAGAGCGCAGTTACAGGCGGCCTTATCGCCAAATGACGTGTCAATCGCTGAGTTTTGGATGCATTTCTTGATAAGCCTCGACTTATCAGTGTCGAGCGATTGAGGCTGTTCCGAAATTTGGTGGTGATAAATGCGCGACAACGCGTGCAACGGAGAGCAACTTTCGGTGATTTTGCCGGCGGCGGCGTAATAGGGGAGGCAGGTATTAGCATCAATTTCTTCCGGCGGCAACATGTAGGCGACTAAATTTCGCAATTTCTGTGGAAAATTCGTGTATCTTGAATAATCCAGCGGTTCTATACTCTCATATGAAACATACCCATGCCCACCCCCCTGTACAAAGTAAAACCTGTAGATGGGGACCCATGTGTCATTAACTTTTTTGTTGACGGTAACACGCAGCTTGGCGTACACATTATCAACTTGGGACAGTTTAGAATATAACGCTTCTTCTTCAATCAGCTCGACGTCATATTGTTGTTCAGGATTTATGATTTCAAAAAGCTTCTTGTATGCCCCTGGAAGCTTTGTCTTTAGGAGAACGAGCTCGGAGTTAGCAGTGTCTTCTTCAGAGGTGTTCTTCGCAACAACAACATCTTGCAAAACAGTTTCCCATTCTAACCCCAGGATCCCGCAGATGGCTTTGGCGGCATTCACCAGACCGCTGAGCATCGCGTACTTATAGGGCTGCTCCATATCATCACCCGCGGGATAAGCAGAAGATTTGGGCTCTTTGTAGTTAACACCGGGAAGATTGTCTACAATCCTACTCCATTGTTCCCTTACATTATCATCTATTCCGTTGAGATTCTGCACATTTTTGCGAAAGTCATATAATTGTTGTATCCTGCCGACCTCGCGGGCGGGGACGCTGTGAGGCTCTATGTTCGCCTCAGGCCCTTTGCTACTTTCGGTACCTGAATCATCGTTCTTCAGCAACTCTGCGTTATTTTCACTGCTTTTTTCCTTGGATTCTAGGTTGTTATTTATGGAGACTCGGCTGTGCTTTACGCACCTATTCTTGAGATTTTCGAAGAAAATATCTTCTCCATTGCCATCCTTTTTGCTGCCAATTATGTAGTTAAAAAGGTGTCGGAGAGCTGTTTCGTTGCAATCGGGAAAAGAAATATCTTTTTTACCCACCGAGATTTTGGCTTGTGCATATTCCACCGGCCTCGTATAGGGGGCTTCCGCGCAGGATTGGTCCCCCAGCAGCATACAGATCATTCTCTTCAATTCGTCACTGTCACTACTACTGCTGCTACTACTACTACTGCTGCTACTACCGCTGCTATTAAGTAGATAGTTTTCGCTAAACGCCTGTTGCTTCAATCGAGCGTATTCTTCGTAGAATTTTTGGGCAGTCGCCTTGTCGGGAAGACACTTGGAGATAAGGGCCAAAATGATGTGTTCGACCGTATATTTTCCGTATCCATAGGAGGTTTCGTCCTGCAATGCCTTGTAAATTACCTGTATGATTTTTGGTATGCGTCCATCTAAAGTTGGTGATGTAGTGCTCCAAAAACCAGATTTCTTCAAAGAATCTGTGTCAAGCAGTATGTAACATTTTTCCCCGGAATCGAAGTTACTGCTGCTTTGGTTGTTTTTCTCTTTCTTTTTCTCTTCCTCTTCCTTTTTCTTTTTAAGCGGTGCTTTCAACTCCTCTTTCTTTTTCTCTTTAAGCGCTGCATTCAACTCCTCTTTCTTTTTCTCTTTAAGCGCTGCTTTCAACTCCTCTTTCTTTTTCTTTTTAAGCGCTGCTTTCAACTCCTCTTTCTCTTTCTCTTCCTTTTTCTTTTCCTCTTCAAGGGCTGCATTCAACTCCTCTTTGGGTATTATACTCAACTCATATTGAGCTTTCTCGGTGAAATTACTTAAAATTTCACCTTCAAATTTCTCGTTCTTTGACTCCACCAGTATCCGGAGAGTTTCAACCCATAGCAGCATACGAGCGAAATATTCTATTTGTTTTCCGGCAGTTGTCGTGGTTGTTAGCAATTTCCAAAAACTTCGGTCACTTCCGCTTGCGTGACTTAGCGAGCCTCCATTGGAGGGAAACAGTGTGATTATTAGGGAAGTGACGCCATCCAGCCCTTTATCATCCACATACTCCCTCCGCTTCGTTGTCGTGGAAGGCGCGTTCTCCCACGCCCGGTCCAGATTGCCCCAAAAGCGCCATTGGCACACGAATTTTTCCATCAATAGGCCAAATGCTAACGTGTAGTGTAGTGGAATGCAGTGGGCGTATTCTTGCTCCTTGTCGAGATAGGGATCATATTTTTTCTGTACGGGTTCAGACAAAAAATGCGTCGTTTGCAGAGCGCCGGCTCCGTTCGCGAACAGCGATAAACAGAAAAATAGAAGTAACGAGCGTATTTTTTCCATGATACAGAAAACCTTTACTTTTTCCAGAACGCAACACCTATTGAAAGCAATGCTATGTTGTCATATTATACTATCAAAATATTAAAAACAAATGAATAATTTTTAAAAAAATACATTAGCGTTAGCGATTTTTACGCTTCTTCATTTATCTGTTGGAGTTTTTCAGAATGCGGGATTTCTCCCGGTTCCATTCGCGTTCCTTAATGGTCTCGCGTTTGTCGACTTTCGTCTTTCCTTTACCCAATCCCAGGGAAACTTTGACGAATCCCTTCTCGTTGAAGTACACGCTCATGGGACTCATGGTGTATCCGCCGCGTTTCAGCTGTCCCACCAGCCGCAGAATCTGGTTTTTGTGCAGCAACAGCTTGCGGGTTCTTTTGGGATCGTGGTTACGGCGATTGGCAAGGGAATATTCCGGGATGTGCATCTGATGAAGGAAGACCTCTCCGTTGCGGGACACGGCGGCGTAAGAGTCGGCGAGGGTGACCCGGTGCTGACGCAGAGATTTAACCTCGCTGCCGAAGAGCACGATTCCCGCCTCTATCTTCTCGAGAATTTCGTAGTCGTAGCAGCCGCGTCGATTGAAACCAACTTCTCGATACTCCGCCATGGTCAGAGAATCCCCATCGCTAACAGCAGAGAGTGCATCTCTTTCCGAAGACTTTCGCTGATCGGAGTCAGAGGAGCCCTCAGTTCGTCCGCCATAAATCCCAGCCGATGCAGCGCATACTTCGCCGGGGCCGGGCTCGGTTCCGCAAACATAAGGTGATGGAGCGGAGCCATGGCGTCCCGCAGAGCGCCGAACCGCTTCAGATCGTTCTGCCGGAAGGCTCTGTACATCTCCACGCACATGCCTGGAATGACGTTAGCGCTGACGGAGATTATTCCGGAGGCCCCCATGGCTAGCGCTCCGCAGGCGGCTTCGTCATCTCCGCTGAGGAAACTGAAGTTCTCCTTCGCCTGCGTCCGCCAAAGGACGAAGCGGGATGGCTCCTGAGCGCATTCCTTGATGGCGACGATATTTTTCAGATCACATAGTCGTCGGAATGTATCGAAATTGAGGTTGACGCCGGTTCGGTTGGGATTGTTATAGACGATGATTCCTTTTGAAGTGGCCTCGCTGAGGGTTTTGAAGTGGCTAAAAATCTGCGGCGGCGACGGCTTGACATAAAATGGACATACACAGGAAAAACCATCCACGAATTTCTCAGATTTCCGCATAAATTCCAGACAATTATCTGTCATCGGCTCAATCACCGAGGCTACCACGGGGATTTTCCCACCAACGGTCTCGGCGGCGACCCGGATCAGCTGAAGCTTCTCCGAAGGGGAAAGGGCCAGCGATTCGCCGGTGGATCCGCAGATCACAACAGCTGAGATCCCCTGGAGCATCAGGTAATTTACATGCGTTTCGAACGATTTCACGTCCACTTCACCGTCTTTAAACGGAGTAACGACCGCTACGCTGTATCCATCAAGCATCCGAACCTCGAAAAAATCGCCGAATACTATCAGCTATCGGCACAAAAGTCGATCTCTCCGGCGGCAGCATCGCCTCCGCGAATCTCAGGAAAGTATGCGGCGATTCATCTATGCCCTTTCGGATTGATTCCCGACGCTTTTCATAGTACTTTGTGCCTTGGTTAACATTGAAGGCAGAATTGAGTATTCCAATGAAAAATTTGCTTCCCGTTTGCTGGGTTTTAGGATTGTTTATGGTCGCGATGGCGAATGTGGGCACCGCCGTATCGCAGAAGAATAAAATCGTGCCGCAGAAGAGTAAAGTCGTGGTACAGAGGAACAACGCCGCAGCCCAATCTGCCGAATATTCCAAGGAGTACGATGGCATAGTGGCTGTGGTCAATGGTCACATCATCACCCACGGAGATCTCGAGGAGCGTGTGCGGCTGGTGCTTTTCGCCAGCGGCGGCCGCCTCTCGCCGGAGCTGAAAGCCAGAATCTACAGCGAAGTTCTTGATGAAATGGTGTCGGAGATGCTCAAGTGGCAGTGTGCCAAAAAATATGCGAAATACGCTCCCAAGGGGGGATGGGTCCAGGAGAGCGCGGTGCAGTCCATGTTTGATGAGGTGGCCGGTCGTAACAACATGAAAGCGAACGAGTTCGAGGCTCTGCTGAAGAGAAACAACCTGAGCAAGGATCTCCTGCTGAGGCAAATAAGGGTCAATCTTTCTTGGATGGAATTCGTAAGGGCTCGCTTCGGTCGATCCGTTAACATTTCCAGCTACGAAATCAGCCGTACCATGGCGGAGATAAAGGAAAAACGCCACAAGGCGTCTTTCTATGTGCATCGGATGTTTTTTCCGGCTCCGGATCCGACGAAGGAGGCGAGTGTCCTTTCGCACGTAAATAGCGTGCGGCAGATGCTGGCCAACGGTTCGGATTTCAGCAACATCGCCCGTCAGTTTTCCCGCGGTCCGGACGCCCAGAGAGGCGGCGAGCTGGGCTGGGTCTACCAGGGGCAGCTGTCGGCGGAAGAAGACGCGGCCCTGAGTCGGTTGGCCATCGGAGGATATACCGTTGTGAGAAACAGCCGCGGATACGTGATCCTTTATCTGCGGGATAGGCGAGAGGCCGGACAGAATGCTGCAGTGGAGGTAAAATTCGTTCAGATAATTTTGCCTTTTGGGTCGGATCGTTCGAAAGACACCGTAGAAAAGCTGTTGGATTTCGTCAACGATATGCGACGATCGTCCCGCAATTGTCATGAGATAATCACCAAGGCGAAGGATTCCGGCATATGCGCTCTCTCTGAACCGCTCTCAATGGCAGTTGAAAACATGCAGCCGCAATTCCGGCCGATTGTGGGCGGAATTCCCATGGGCGGTTTCGGTCCTCCAATGGTCACTCCAGACGGCATTGTTGTCATCTGCGTCCTTGACCGCAAGGTCCATCACATCAAAGATCCTACGGCGGAAGAGGTGAGGGCCCAGAAGGTGGGGGAGCGCCTCAGCGTCTTTGCCGAACAGGAGCTGCAGAATCTGCGGAAAAAGGCCGTCGTTACCATCAACGAAAAGTATGAACTCCGACACGCCGCCGTTTTGTAGCTGCGAAGAACTCTCGGCCAGAAAAATATTCGCCACATACTGCTTCGCCGTTCGCAGAAGCTTCGGCCAGAATTTTCTTTTCGATGAAAAGATCAACGGCAGGATCGTTGCCGCAGCCGGAGATCTTGATGGGAAAATCGTGGCGGAGATCGGACCCGGACCTGGAGGTCTGACGCTGGAGATCCTGAAGCGGAACGTGAAGAAACTGTATCTGCTGGAGCTGGACAGGGATTGGATTGACGTCTGGAGAAGTCTGGAGCATCTATTTCATGGTCGGCTGGAGATTATCGGCGCTGACGCCGTAAAATTCGATATGGAAACCATCTCTCCGGACGTCATCATCTCCAATCTCCCCTACAACATCTCCACGCCGTTGCTGTTCCGGTGGCTGCCGAAGTTCGACGCATACGAACAACTGCTGCTGATGTTCCAAAAGGAGGTGGCGGACAGGCTCTACGCCACTCCATCCACCAAGGCCTACGGGAAATTGTCCGTGCTGACCCAGTGGAAATCGCAGGTCTGCAAAATATTCGACCTGGAGCCGGGGAGTTTTTTCCCGCCTCCTAAGGTGAAATCCACACTGGTGAAATTTGTTCCCTACGGAGGCGACCGCCTGCAGTCTCGCGAAAAATATCATTTGTTTGTGGAATTGCTCACCAGCGCCTTCGCCCATAGAAGAAAAGTAGTTGCTAAGGCATTTGCGGAATTCCTTAATGATCCCACAAGAATGCTTATGGAACTGGGATATGACGAAAATGTACGCGCCGAGCAGATATCCGTCGAGGATTATGTGAAGATTTTGGAAAGGATAGTCTAGTATGGATTATTAGCAGCCGCCGTCGACAATCTATCTGCTATAATTGCAGTGGTTTGCTGCAGTTTTTACGGAATACAAGGCAAAACATCGTGGAACACAGAGTGATCGACAGTTCGTTGAGGAGTATTTTTGGCGTAACCATTCCCATAATACTGTTCTGCATGTCCACAAATCTCATGTTCGTCATAGACAGGCTTATGCTGGCCGGCTATTCGATTAATTCCATGAATGCCGTGGCCATGTCCTCCAATTTCGTGTCGCTTTTTGTATTCATATTTGTGGGAATAGCCAACACTGCGGAAATTTTCGTTGGCCAATACAACGGATCGCGACAATACGACAGGCTAGCTCCTCCGGTTTGGCAGATGCTGTATCTGTCTCTGGCTTCGTCGATATTTTTTGTGCCGGTCGCATATTTTTCAGATCATCTGAATACGCTGCCCAGTTACTATCTGGAAGACGGCCTGAAATACCAGAGGATATTGATGTACGGCGGCATGCTTCCGGCCATCAAGTCGTCTCTGGCGTCGTTTTTCATAGGTCAGGGCAAGACGAAAATCGTAACCGTATCGATGGCTTTTGGCGCGCTCAACAACGTCGTTCTGGACTACCTCCTTATATACGGCGTCGGCGACGTCATTCCAAGCATGGGCAGCCGTGGCGCCGCCATGGCGACTGTGGCTTCCGAATTGCTGCAGATCATCATTCTGGCGCCGGCCTTTTTCAGCAAAAAGAACAGAAGCATCTACGGCGCCTTCGCCAATCGCGCCTTCGACAAGAAATTGTTCGCCGATTGCTTCCGGGTAGGCGGCCCGATGGCTCTGTGCAATTTCGTGACGCTTTTGGCCTGGTATATGGTGCTGGCCATCGTGAATCACGTGTCCAAGGACATGGCCACCGTCTACAACGTCGGAATCAGCGTCTATATATTTTTCATTTTCGTCGGAGAGGGAGCCCAGAAAGCCATCGTCGCCATCTGCTCCAACATGATAGGTCGCGATGATTTACAATCCATAGAAAAAACCCGCAGAGTTTTCGTAGCTATATCGTGGTTTTTTGGATTCATGATGGCCATTCCGCTGGTGTTTTTCCCCGAATGGATTTTACGCCTATTCGATACGCTGCCGGACAATTGTTCGCTCCTGTATCGAGACATGAAGATCGTTTTTTACCTAATCACCGCCGTGGTGACCTTGGAAACGCTGGTGTTGTCCACCTGGGGCATCCTGGTGGCCGGCGGAGACACAAAATACAGCGCCATGATTTATCAGATATGTTTGTGGGTCTTCACCGTTCTACCGGTGGGAGTACTATATCGGTTAAATGTTCTGAATTCGGTGCCGCTGGTGTATGCGATGATGGTGATTTGGCTGCTGGTTACTCAATTTTTCATGCACCGCAGATATAAAAGTCTCAAATGGTATAACAAACTGCCGTGACCGACGGCGTTCCGTCATTCCGTCCGCTATTTTCTAGTCCTCATGAACGATCTGGTGCCGTCGATTATCACCTTCCGGAGGCCGACGAGCCCAACCAGATTGGGAATGGCCATCAGTCCAATGACAACGTCCGCCACCGTGAATATGACGTCGATTTTGTAGAAGGGGCCGATGATCACAAAAAGGAGAAATAGCAGATTGTAACTGCGGATGGCGCCGTCGCCCCACAGATATTGAACGCATTTTTCTCCATAATAGTTCCAGCCGATGATGGTGGTGAAGGCGAAGAACAGAATGCCGATGTTTACGATGTGTTGGCCGGCAGCCGTCATACCTAACCCCACTCCGAAGGCGTGGGAGGTCAGGAGAGCTCCACCGACGGCGCACCTGGATGTGAAGACGCCGGTTTCGGCTGCGGTGACCACCAGCACCAGCCCTGTCATGGTGCATATGATGGTGGAAAAGAATGCGCCCAGCATTGCCACCAGGCCCTGTTTCGCCGGAGAATTCGTCCGAGCGGCGGCGGCGGCAATGGCGGCGCTGCCGAGGCCGGATTCGTGGGAAAATATCCCACGGCTTATGCCCAACTGAACCGCCAGCATCATGGAGACTCCGGCTCCTCCGCCCAAAACCGCCTCCGGAGAAAATGCTCCGATCACTATGGAGCGGAGAGCCTGGGGAATCATCTGCAGCTTTATGATCAGCACCAGAATGGCGGCTCCGATGTAGAATATGCTCATGAAGGGAACGATTTTTTCGGAAACGTAGGCGATTCGATGGATGCCGCCGACGGTGACTGCGGCCACCGAGAAGGCAAGCGCCATGGCCGTGAACCAGTTTGGAATCCCGAAGGAATTCACGGCGGCGGCAATGGCGTTGGCCTGTGTCCAGGTGCCTATGCCCAGTAGAGCTGTCAATACTCCGAAAAATGCGAACAGCTTCGCCAAAATCTTACTTCCCAGCCCCATTTCGATGTAGTACATGGGACCTCCGGCGATCTTTTTATCCTCGCCGACCTGACGATATTTGACGGCCAGAAATCCTTCGGCGTATTTTACAGCCATGCCAAAGAAGGCGGCGATCCACATCCAGAATAGCGCACCCGGTCCACCGGCGACCATGGCCAGAGCCACTCCAACGATATTTCCGGTTCCGATGGTGGCCGAAAGGGCTGTGCAGAGGGAGGCGAAATGAGAAATATCTCCGAGTGTTTGGCCGGACTCGTTCTCTCGCTTTCCCAGAAGATATTCCATCGCAGATTTCAGCAGCCGGAGCTGCACAAATTTTAATCTACAGGAGAAATAGATGCTCGTTCCCACCAGAGCGACCACCAGAGGCAGTCCCCAGACGGCATGACTTAGTGTTCGGATGAAATGCTCAAATTGCTCTGCCACAGTTGTTCCTCAAGCAACGACGGCGCATAATGGCACAGATGACAACATTTTGCAAACCATCCAGAACGTCAAATCTACGGCCACGAGGCGCGCCATCGGTTTGCAATAACGACCTTTCTATTATAGTATCCATCGCAGTCGCGGGTGTAGCTCAATGGTAGAGCACGAGCTTCCCAAGCTTGGGACGAGGGTCCGATTCCCTTCACCCGCTCCGGTTTGGCGGAGGGCCGCATGAAGGAAAAAACAGTGGACGGCTCCTGGTGGCGTTGTAACGTCAGCCTGGTGTTGCTTTCCTTTTTAATCCTATCAATTTTTTTCTCCTACGACATGGGAAACCGGCCTTTCGCTGATCCGGATGAGGGGCGGTATGTGGAAATCTCCCGGGAAATGCTGGAGACGGGAGATTACGTTACCCCCAGGCTCAATGGCCTGAAATATTTCGAAAAACCGCCGCTGTTCTATTGGATGCAGGCGCTCTCCATGAAAATTTTCGGCCTCAACGAGGTTTCCATGCGACTCTGGGTGGTGTTCTTCGCCATTTTAGGATGCATGAGCGTCTTTTTCGTCGGCTCCAGATACCATTCCAACCGTGTCGGACTCATGTCCGCAGGAATATTGGCCACGAATGTCCTGTACTATGTCCACAGTCGCCTGATTCTCCTCGATCTAGTCGTGTCCGTGCTGATAAGCGGAGCTCTCTGGTGTTTCTACGTGGCCTTTGTGCAGGAAAAACATGATCCGCCGTGGGAAAAATATTGGATCGTAGCCATGTACGCGCTGTCGGCTCTCGCCTGCCTCGCCAAAGGGTTGATCGGCGTTGTTCTCCCGGCTCTGGTGGCGCTCCTGTGGCTAACCTTAACCGGCTCCATTCGAAAAATCTGGAAAATCTTGGATCCATCGGGAATCATGGTATTCCTGATCATCTTTCTGCCGTGGCACATTTTGATGGGCGGGCGCAACGGGGATTTTCTGCACTTCTATTTTGTGGTGGAGCATTTCCTGCGGTACACCACCACTGTTCACTGCCGCCATCAGCCGGTGTGGTTTTTCATTCCAGTTCTGCTGCTGGGCTTTCTGCCCTGGACTGGATTTGCTCTGGTGGCCCTCAAAAGAGCAGTCCAAAAATCCATCAACGGCAAGAATTCGGAAAATATTTTCTTCCTCTGCTGGATTTTTGGTATTTTGGGATTCTTTTCCTGCTCAAACTCAAAGCTGATGCCCTACATACTGCCGGTTACCCAGCCCATTGCTCTGCTGACCAGCGTTTCCATGTCCGAGTACTTCCACGCCAAGAGGGAGGATTTTCGAAACGCCGTTTGGATAAATGTCGGACTATTTTTCGCCGTCAGTCTGACCTATCTGCTGGCCAAAAATAAACTGGGAGTCGCCTGGGATGGTCCGGAGATGAATGTGCTCATAAACACGATGTTTCTGCTGATGTGGATCATGGCCGTCATCTGGTTGTTCGCCGTCTATTCAAAGATTCTGAAACTTTCCTGCCTGCTGTGTACGTTCTTTCTGAGCGCCAACATGATGTGGATTGTAAACAAAGCGGCCGTTTTCTTTCAGGAGACCACGAAGCCGAGTACGAAACGCTTCGCTGAAATTATCAAACTGAATAAAAATGATGGGGATCTGATTTTTTGCTACAAGAGGTACTATCAGGATTTTCCTGTGTATCTGCGTTCCACCGTGAAGGTGGTGGATTTTGTCGGAGAGCTTGAGTTTGGGGCCAATGCCGAAAAGAATAACGGAAAACTGATATCCAACGACGACTTCTGGGCCCTGTGGAAAACCGCCAGGGAGCGCATCTTTCTGCTGATGTCTCGGGATAATTACCGTGAAGTATTTAGGACCGCAAACCTGTCCCATAAGGTCCTTGACTTCAACAGGTATTTCATTGTGATAATAAACAGATGAGCGTCGCAAAAATCCTACTCATTCTGATGCAGGTAACCATAAACTCTGCGGCTCAGGTGGCGCTGAAGAAGGGGGTGGCGACGGTGAACTTCGGCCAGCCGCTGTGGCCTTTGGCCCTCTCTCTGCTAACAAACCCGTACATCTTCGGCGGCGCCTTCATTTTCGTTGTGGCTTTCCTGCTGTGGCTGTATCTGCTGTCCTTGTTCGATTTGAGCTTTTTGTATCCGGCCAGCAGCCTGGGATTCGTCATCACCTCCGTCGCCGGGTGGTTGTTTTTTGCCGAAGCCATCACCTGGAGTCGGGGCGTCGGAATCGTTTTGATATTGCTGGGAGTCATGTGCATTGCCAAAAGCTGAATTCAGGTCCGAAACTAGTTCCAGGGATGTCTCCGTGGTCATTCCGGTGTTCAATGAAGAGGAAAACATAGACGCGCTATGCGAGCGACTACTGAAAACCATGGATAGAACTCAGAAAGAATACGAAATTATCTTCGTGGACGACGGGAGCCGAGACAAAACGTCCGCGAAACTGAAGGAGTGGTTCAGGAAACGTCCGGATGTGATGCGGATAATCTTTTTTAACGGCAATTATGGGCAGTACGTGGCTATTCTTGCCGGCTTTGAGCACGTCCGCGGAGAGGTGATCGTGACTTTGGACGCTGATTTGCAGAATCTGCCTGAGGAAATTCCGCTCCTGCTGGATAAAATTGACGCCGGTCATGATTTGGCAGCCGGATATCGGGCTAAACGTCAGGACAATTGGTTTCGCACCTACGCTTCGAAGTTGGTGAACCTGGTGCGGGCTGGCCTGACGGGGATCGAGACCAAGGATCACGGCTGTATGCTGCGGGCCTATCGGCGGATTATCATCGACGAAGTAGTGAAAACCCGAGAGACTTCCACCTTTATCACCGCCCTTGCCCAAAAGTTCGCCGGAAATCCAGTGGATATTCCGGTGACCCATGAGGAACGTCGAGCCGGAGGATCAAAGTATAACCTCTACAGACTCATTCGCATCACCTTCGACCTTATGACGGGGTTTTCCCTGGCCCCTCTGCATATTTTCACCATGGCGGGCATGCTGATTTCCGCCATTAGCGGCGTGTATTTCTTCGTGGAGTTATTCAAGAAGATGGTTTCCGACCACCATGGCTACGGGCTGCGGTTTGCCTTTGTGTTTCTGTTACTGAGCGTGATAATTCTGGGCATTGGTCTACTGGGGGAGTATTTGGGACGGGCCTATTTCGCCGTGTGCGGTCATCCACGGTTTGTAATACGCGAGATTCTGGAAAAGAAAAGCAGAAGGAGAAAATCATGAACATACTCATCGTTGGGGCCGGTGGATTCATCGGCAGTCATCTGTCCGAGGAGATCGGCGCCAACCATGGCGACTGGGCCGTCACCGCCGTCGACATTACGTCCTCAAAGATAGAGCATCTATTGGCCCAGAAGAAAATCAACTTTCTGCGGATGGATATCCTGAAAGACCTGGAGCCGCTGGAGGAACAGGTGAAGAACTGCGACGTTGTGTTTCCGCTGGCGGCCATTGCCTCTCCGTTGGCCTATGTGAAAGATCCTCTGCAGGTTTTCGAATTGGATTTTGAAGCCAACCTGCGGATCGTTCGGTGGGCGGTTAAGTACGATAAACGGGTGGTTTTCCCTTCGACCTCCGAGGTTTACGGCATGTGCCCGGACGAGGAGTTCAACGAAGAAACCTCCAACCTGGTCACCGGCCCAGTGGGCAAGCAGCGGTGGATATATTCCTGCTGCAAGCAGATGCTGGATCGGGTGATCTACGCCCATGGGGTGCAGAATGGATTGCGTTACACCTTGTTCCGTCCCTTCAACTGGATCGGCCCGCGCCTGGACGATATCTACAGGGCCGAAAACGGTAGCTCCCGGGTGGTCAGCCAATTTATGAGTAACATTTTGCACGGCAAGGACATAAATCTCGTAAACGGCGGCAACCAATCCCGCTGTTTCACGTATATTTCCGACGCCGTTGACGCCCTGATCAAAATCATAGAGAACAAGGGCGGCTGCGCCGATCGGCAGATAATCAACATCGGCAATCCGTATAACGAGCTGACCATAAAGGAGCTGGCGGTCAAAATCGTGGAGCTGGCGAAGGGATACGATAAATTACAGTCCAACGCCAACGGGGTCAAAATCGTGGAGATGGATTCGACGGACTATTACGGAAAGTCATATCAGGATGTGCAGCGCAGAGTCCCATGCGTCAAAAAAGCCGAAAGCATCCTAAATTGGAAGCCGGTGGTGGGCATTGACCAATTGTTAACCCGCACCATGGATTTTTATTTCGGATAATGATTTTTTGTTAATGAAATAAGTGCTATACATACGGCTGTGGGTTTTGCGGGCGTGGTGAAATTGGTAGACACGCCAGATTTAGGTTCTGGTGGCTTGCGCTGTGGGGGTTCAAATCCCTCCGCCCGCACCAGAGCTGGTGGTTAATCGGTGCTTTGATGGAAATTACAAACAGAACGAACGAAGGCCTCAAAAGAAGTTACAATGTATTTATTCCCCAGAAGGAACTGGAGGAGGCCATGACCTCTGAACTCCAGAACGTCTCCAAGAAGACCAAGTTAGATGGGTTTCGCCCTGGGAAAGCGCCTCTGGACGTGGTGCGCCGCATGTATGAGGATGGTTTGAAATCCAAGGTCCGCAATTCGGTTATGGAAAATGCCGTCCGTCGTATTTGCAAAGAGGAAAATCTGGCCGTCTCAATGGGGTATGAGGCAAACATCATCAAAGAAGGTGACGAAGGTCTGGAGTTTTCCTTCAGTTTCGAGTTGACGCCCTCCTTTGAACTACAGACCGTGTCCACTCTGGAGATCGTGAAGCACGTCGCCCCGGTGGAAGATGGGGAAGTGGACGAGGTTCTGGAAAATTTTCGAAAAAGGGCGCCGAAGTGGGAAGAGGAGCCCAAATCCATCAAAGTGGAGAACGGCCGGAAGATCGTCATCGATCTGTCCCGTCTACCGCAAAGCGGAGGGAAAAATAAGAATCAAGAGGTGAAGGATCTGGAGCTGCTGATCGGCGATAAAAACCTCCTGGATAATTTCGACGAGCATCTGGTGGGGAAAAGCATCGGTGACGCTGTGGAGTTTCTCATAAATTACCCTAAGAATTTTAAAGATCGGTCCGTTGCCGGCAAAAATATCCGTCACCGGGCGGTGGTGAAGAAAATATTCAAGGCCGCAGAGCATAAGCTGGACGATGAGTTCGCCAAAGCCATTGGTTTTGACGATCTCGGCAAGGCGAAGGAGTGGGCCGCGTCCTTCATTCGCCAAAAGCACGAAGGGGTCGCTCGGGACGTGATGAAGCGGGAATTGCTGGAAAAATTGAGTTCCATGTATGAATTCGACGTGCCAAAAAATCTGCTGGATGTGGAGAAGACCGCGGTTTCGCGCCAGATCAGGGAAGAGGGAGAACGTCTCGGCAAGGAAATTACCCCTCACATTTTGGATGAATGCGTAAAAATCGCCCGCGATCGGGTTAAACTCGGTTTCATTGTGGCCGAAGTGGCCAGAAAAGAGAAAATCATCGTCTCCAGAAATGAGATTGCCCAGGCCATACGGGAGCTGGCCGCCGCCACCGGCGTCCAGGAGCGGGACATGTGGAACTTTTATCGCAACGAAAACGCCGTGCGTGCCATCGTGGGGCCTCTGCTGGAGACAAAGGTGGTGGATTTCCTGCTGACAAAGGTAAAAGTCAAGGAGAAAACCTGCTCCTGGAAGCGGTTGGTGGAGATCGACGAAGAGCCATTTGAGTTCTTTCTGGACGGTGACGAAAATAAAAAAAAGGCCTCTCCAAAATCTGCAGGAAAATCCGAAGGTGAGAAAAAAGCGTCCGCCAGGAAGAAGAGCGCCGTCAAGAAGGACGATGGGAAAAAGTAATTTTTGTTGGAGGGATCATGGACGCCTACATGAACGTATTGGTTCCGATGGTTGTAGAACAGACAGGCCGCGGCGAGCGGGCCTACGACATATATTCCCGCCTGCTGAAGGAGCGAATCATCTTCCTGACAGGTGAGATCAACGATTCTTCCTCAAGCGTGGTTTGCGCACAGCTGCTGTTTTTGGAGTCGGAGAATCCCAAGAAGGACATTTTCCTCTACATAAACTCTCAGGGGGGCGTTGTCACTTCTGGGCTATCCATATATGACACCATGCAGTACATATCCCCGGAGGTGACAACCCTATGCATCGGACAGGCGGCCTCCATGGGGTCGCTGCTTCTGGCCGCAGGAGCAGCCGGAAAGCGATTCGCGCTTCCTAATTCCAGAATCATGATCCATCAGCCGTCCGGTGGGTTTCGGGGCCAGGCGACGGACATAGAAATACACGCCAAAGAAATCCTCACTCTGCGGGCGCGGCTGAACAAGATATATGAGAAGCACACGGGAACGTTGTTGAAGGATATCGAAAAAGCCATGGAGCGGGATAACTTCATGTCGCCGCAGGAGGCTCAAAAATTCGGCCTTGTGGATGAGATAATCGACAAAAGAAAGACCTAGCGATGCGCTCTCGCGCATAATTCATTGCATTAAAACTGCTCGTACGCAGGCGCGTAAAAATCACTGGAATGGAGGGAGATAATCTGATATCATCGAACTCCAGTGTGTGGTTCAGTTTGTTGTTTCGCATGGGCGTTTTCGGAGATGTGAATGGCTGATTTCAAAAAAGGTGAGTTTGTGGTGTATCCGGCCCATGGGGTGGGGGTCGTCGAGGGCGTTGAGACACAAAACATTGCCGGCGCCGATGTGCGAGTGCTGATTGTCTCCTTCGAAAGAGATAAAATGACCATAAGACTCCCGTTGAACTCCTCCATTCATTCGAAGATTCGCCGACTGTGTACGAAGGAGGAGATGGAAACCGCCATTCGATATCTGCGGACTCCGGCACGCGTGAAGAAAATGATGTGGAGCCGTCGAGCTCACGAATATGAAGCGAAAATCAACACCGGTGATCCGGCTTCCATCGCCCAAGTGGTGCGGGATCTGCACCGAAGCGCCACTCAGCCGGAGCATTCCTACAGCGAACATCAAATATATCAAGAAGCTCTTGACCGCCTGATGCAGGAGTACGCCGCCGTGGCGAAGATCGATGAAGATCAGGCCCGACAGGAACTGGAAGCCGCTCTGACCGCCGCCTAATCCCAAATCCCATCATCAACCGACCATCGTTTATCAGGAAGCGGCTGCTGCAGAGCATATTTCTGGAGTTATTGGGACGATTCAAAATGGGACCTGGTATAATACCAAACTTCATTATTAATTTCCTATCGCGTGTCCGCCGACCGCTGCGACTGAGGACGCTTCCAAAGGCGTTTGAATAATTTGGAATGAGGAGTGGTATAAGCTCGTCTCTCATCGGTATCAGGACGCGCTGCCGGCCATGCGAACTATCTCGAATTTCAAATATCTGACGCCGGTGAAGACGGTCATGGCTACCGCCATCCACAGCAGCGCCAATCCAGCCTGCTCCAACAGCACAATATCCGGAAACATGGCGGAGCAGAGCAGGCAGGAGATGGATACCATCTGCATGGCCGTCTTCCATTTGGCATATCTCGTCACCGGTACACGCATTTGCAGCTCCGACATGAATTGTCTCAGGCCAGAAACTATGATTTCCCGAGCTAAAATTATGGCGGCTCCTACTAAATGCGCTCCATGAATGACGCCAGTGCCGGATAACATCAGCAAAATGGTGGAAACGAGCACCTTATCGGCCACAGGATCCAGAAAACGCCCAAATGCTGAGATTTGTTTCCATTCGCGGGCAAAATATCCATCGAAAAAATCTGTAATGCAGGCCACAACGAACAGGATGGTCGCCGTGAGATGGGCCCAGAATCCGCCCACATAAAAGCAAGCAACGATGAAGGGAATAGAAAAAATCCTCGATAAAGTCAGCAAATTAGGAAGCATGTCGTGCTCTCCAGGCGCGATCCATGTTACCACGGCGACGTCCAAATAAAAACCCTGAGGAGAGCGACGCATCAATAACCAAAGATGTGTGCGGAGGACCCTAATCAACTGTCTGGAGGAGCAGTTGTGTTGTTCTTATTTAACTTACCATTCTGCCGCTTTCTGTTGGTTACTTTATTGCCTTTTGAGTGTAGTTTTACTTTCTTGTTCCATTGTTTTTTTTAGCCTCGCAGGTCTCGATATTCTTCAGAATATCCTCGTAGAACGGAGTTTTTTGGGCATATTCCAACCAGACGTCTCCGTACGCAAGGTTCCGGCTGTTCCAGGGCTTTAGTCCAGATGCATAATGTATAACATATGCATTTTCCCTTGTGGGCTTCCTTCCGCCCGTCCTTCGGCGGACGACGTTGTAAAGCATATTCCATTTCGAATCCAGAAGCAGTACGTCGTCGCTGTGTAATGCATTCAAGACGTCTTGATCATGGTACTTAAACTTGCCATGGAAAAGGCATATGAACTTGAGATTTTTATCCAGAAAATCTCCGCCATCTATTTTTCCAACATTAAACAGCAGTACGCCGGAGTTGAAATACTCTTGCCATTTTTTGCCTTTCAGGGCAAGGACGAAATCGTTGCATAGTTTGCGGCGTTTTATAACCGCCATGTAATCGACAACGGCGGCGATCCTATTTTCTTTCATATCCAGCCGATACAACTCGGCAACGTCCCGAAGCACCGCGAGATCGCTGTCCAGATATAACGCCTTTCGGTAGTTGTGA
>JAITAU010000025.1 GCA_031283965.1 Holosporaceae bacterium
TAAAGATAGGAAAATTCCGTACTTCGCGGCATACAGAAGGATAAATTCTACCTACACTTGAAAGGGACAGAGTGACGTTTTAATCATAGGCACAAAAATATTTATAAATTGTTGTTAAAATTGTGGCATAACTCTTCTTAAGAATTCATATAGACGAAACAAAATAAATTTGATAGGCTATAGTAGATTCGCTTTCCATTTACGAGATTTTCAAGCTTCCAGGATCTGAATCCTCAGCATTTTAGTGCAGTAAATGAAAAGCGAGTTTACTATATCACGATTGTTTAAATTAAGAACAGGGATTACAGGACATTCAGGCAAAAGCTAAATAAAACTGAAACAGCGCTAGTGTGTAAAAAAACTCACTGCTATTCCTGTCTTTACCCTGATCACCAAAAATATTTCATTGGCGGACAGAGCGAGATTCGAACTCGCGAAGGAGGTAACCCCTTGCCGGTTTTCAAGACCGGCGCCTTAAACCGCTCGGCCATCTGTCCAAATGCAAATATGTGCTCCACAAGTGGTCCGACAAGCTCGGCAACGCTCAGTATTCACTCCCCTCTTTCCAGATGAACAGAGCCGCAGCAGTCACTAAAGAAGCGATTATGAACAGCACTGATGGACTTGTAACATTTCCGCTCCATTTTACCAGGTATGTGGCCAATGTCGGAGCATAGGCTCCGAAAGCAGCCATGGCGAAGTTGTGTGCGATGGAAACCCCTACCAACCGCATCCTTGTGGGAAACATGGAGCAGATAGCAGCAGGAATCGGCCCGTAGTAGATGGAAAACAAAAAGATAATTCCAAACTGTCCCAGCAGTGCACAGACAAAAGTGGCTTTTCCAATGAACAAAAACAGAGGATAGGCCAGAGCAGCCAGACACACTGTAGCAGCAAGCATCTGTGTGCGTTTTCCCAGGCGATCTGCCATCCATCCGCCAAACAGAATGGACAAGGCGAAGAAAAACATGTTGATGGTCTGGATGATGAAGGCATTGTGGCGCCCCAGATACAGAATTGTATCAAAGTAGGTAGTAAAAAATATGGATATTAGAAAATACCCACAGGCGGTCAGTACATCTGTGATGGTGACCATCAGCAGTCCCTTCCAGTGTTTGCAGAACAGCTGCCGCAGGAGATTTTGTTTTTCGTTTGGATTCTGCTCCTTCTGGGCATCCAGAAACTCCTTTGGATCTTCCAACTTATTTTTCACGTATTCGGCCACAAATGTGCCAAGGAAACTTATGATGAAGGGGATTCTCCACCCGAATGTCTCCAGCTGTTCAGTGGCGAGGAGCTTGTCTACTGAGGTGGCGACCAGCGCCCCGAGAATGAATCCGGTCACAAGGCTGAACGGGGCCCAGGCTGAGTAAGTGGATTTCTTCTTCGGACTAGCATGTTCATAGAGGAACACAATGGTGCCGGTGAATCCTCCCCCAAGCGCCAATCCTTGTAGAATTCGTATAAGTGTCAAAGCAACTCCGGCCCATCCCCCGGCATACTCATAGGTGGGAAGCAGGCCCATCAGCGCCGTTGGCACCGCCATCATGTAGATGGATATGACCAGCGCTTTTTTACGTCCGCAAATGTCTCCAATGTAACCGAAGAGGATTGCGCCGATTGGACGCGCAATCAACCCCGAAGCGAAGGCTCCACAGGAGGCGATTATCTGCTGGAACGCGTCTCCAGAGGGGAAGAACAACTTACCGATGATGGAAGCGAAAAACCCGTAGATGGCGAAATCATACCATTCCAGCGCGCTGCCGGCGACGCAGGATATGATCACCTTTTTCATTTTGCTAAATTCGGAGATTTGATCGCTTTTCTTTATCAACGCCCATTCCAAAAATATCAAAGACGGGTGATTCTACGTGAATGGGGTGCTTTTTGCAATCTTTCACCTTCCGCCGTCGGTGTGGCTTGACAACTGAAGACACATATCGTGTTGGAATACTGCAGATCGAGCGTCCCAGCAAAATGGAAAATCAATTTCATCAGATCAACAACATTCTGATCAGTAAAATTTGTGTGTTAATTGCAAAAATCTACGAACTCTAGGCGGTTGAATAAGCGGCATAGGAGAGCGGCTCCCGCCGGATTCGATTCCAGAAGGGCGGCCGCTTCCTCAGCAATTTTCAACAGTCCGTGATTATAGGCATAGTCACTGAAGCGAAGGCTGTAGAATCCGCTCTGCTCTCTCCCCAAAATATCTCCGGCCCCGCGCAGCTTCAGATCCTCCTCGCTCAGCAGGAATCCGTCGGCAGTGTCGCGGAGCAGCTGCAGCCTCTGGCGCCCGATTTGGGAAATGGGATGATGGTAAAGCAACACGCAGTGGGAGGCATCCAGGCCTCGTCCCACACGGCCTCGCAGCTGATGCATCTGGGCCAGACCGAATCTCTCTGCATGCTCTATCACCATGACGTTGGCCTTTGGGACGTCCACCCCAACTTCGATCACTGTGGTGGAGGCCAGGAGTTTGAGTTCGCCGTTTTTGAATTGATCGATGATCGCTTCCTTCTCTCGTGGCTTCATTTTTCCGTGCAAAATTCCAACATCCAAATCGGGAAACGCGCGCCGCAGGTATTCGCAGCGAGTATTTATGTCAACCAGCGACTCGGACTCCTCGATCACCGGACAGACCCAGTATATCTGTGAATCTATCTCTTTCAGCCGCGCGATTAGGGCGTCGATTTTGGAAATTCCCACGACTGTGGTCTGAATCGGTATGCGGCCAGCAGGTTTGGTGCGTATGGTGGAGATGTCGAGGTCGCCGTAACAGCCGAGGAGCAACGTCCGCGGGATTGGTGTAGCGGACATGGCCAGGACGTTTGGGCATTCGGTTTTTTTTATGAGGGATAACCGCTGCTCCACGCCGAATTTGTGCTGTTCGTCGATCACCACAAGTCCAAGCCGATAAAATTCGACGTTGTCCTCCAGGATAGCGTGGGTGCCGATCAGAATCTGGGTTGCCCCGCTTTTCAGCCGGTGAATCTGCTCCTCCCTTATTTTTCTGTTACTGCTGAGCATCACATCAATGCGAAGCCCGAGGTTTCCCAGTAGCTTTTCCATCGTCTGACGATGTTGCATAGCCAAGATCTCTGTCGGTGCTAAGAGCGCCGCCTGGGCATCGTTTTCCAGAACCCACAGCATGGCCATGAGAGCCACTACAGTCTTCCCGGACCCAACATCCCCCTGGATCAGCCGATTCATTGGCTTTCCTGAAGCAAGATCGTTTTTGATGTCCTCCAGACAGGCACGTTGATCAGGCGTGAGATCGAAGGGGAGATGCAGATCCTTCGTGATCATCCCCGTCGCTTGAAAGATCGGTACGCTGTGACTTTTCAGGAGAGATCGCATTTGCCTCAAGCGAATCTGGTTAGCCAGGAGCTCGTCGACAGCGATTCTCCGGCGGGTTGCGCCATTTGTCGTGAGGTCCTCTGGCTCTTTTGGCCTGTGGAGCCCACGTAGGGCCTCAGAAAACGGCATCAATCCGTGTTTTTTCATGAAGTTTCGAGGCATCCACTCTGGAATCTCCGGAAGAATCTTTAGGAGGTTCCCGATGACGTAGATCAGCGTTCTGTTGCTGAGCCTCGCCACTAGAGGATAAATAGGTTCTAATCCCAGATGGTACTTTGCCGTCGCCGGAGGCGCTACCACGTCCGGATGAATGATGCTGATCCCGTCAGCGGTCTTCTGGGCGCTGCCGCTTACTACAAAACTTGCGCCGATGGGGAGGGTTTTCTTGATGTAATGAATGTTGTAGTTGAAATATATAATACTTATTACGTCTTCCGAGGCGTTCAGGCCAATGACTTTGTAGGGCGCAGATTTGTGCTTGGGGATGACGTGGTCGGTGATTTTCACCACCACAGTCAATTTATCTCGCCCAGAGAAGTTGTTGATATCGTCGCTCCTTCGGACGATGGAGTATGGAACGTGGAGCAGGAGATCGATCACACGATTGCCGCCACAACACTTCTTTATCAATCCGCTGGCGAATTCCGACAGTTTTACGAATTTTGTGAACGGTTGGAATGGAAAATTACTAACGGATTTCGTTTTTCTGACTCCCATGGATCAAAATGACACCCAAAAGCAGCAGAGCAACGCTGGCGTATTGGTTTAGATTCAATCCGCTGCGGTAAAGAAGCAGATAGCTAAATGGTGAATCTGGCTTCCGGAAAAATTCTGATAAAAATCTCGCTATGCCGTATCCGCAGCAGAAAATTCCCGAAAGCCGTCCGATGTGGAGATGATATTTTTTCTCAAAAGCCGTAAGCATCACAAGAAACAGAAGCACACCCTCCAGAATTGCTTCGTAAATCTGGCTTGGATGCCGGTGAACGCCGTCCTGAAAGACCACGTTCCAGACAATGTCTGATTCCTTTCCCAACAACTCTCCGTTGATAAAGTTAGCGATCCTCCCCAGGAACAAGCCAATGGGAGTGCCAACAGACCATAGATCCGTGAAGGCGAGAAAATTTATGTGTCTTTTTCTGCAGAACCAACCAGCCATCACCAACACCCCTAAAAATCCACCGTAGAAGGACATGCCGCCTCTCCAGATTTTGACGATTTCCATAGGTCGCTGCTGGTAAAATTCCCAATCATAGAGAAAGACGTGTCCAAGGCGTCCCCCCAGAATAACGCCAACTACGGCAAAGGCGACGAACTCGTCCAGTTGGCTTTGGCTGATCCCAGCGGTCGTCCGTTCCGCCACGATGCCAGACAATTTCAACGCCGCCAGTATCCCGCAGATGTATGCTAAAGAATACCAGTACACCGACAACCCGAAAATTGTAACCGCAACACCGGAAAAATTGCAGACCATTTGTCCCTCTGTGTCATGAATATGTTTTAAAACAAACGGATTCTTTAATAAAGCGTTTTGTGCTAGTCTCGGTGACAATGGACGGGTGGAGAGAGTGTTGGGCATAAGCATTATAGACGTAACCGAAACGCTTGCCGAAAAGTTGAATCTTTATTGCAGGAGGGTGGATGGCAACGAAATTGTTATCCAGCTGAAGAACAAAAAACTGGATTGCCATCTGTCAGTTGTGCTGGAGCAGGATCAAGACATGATTCACTTTACATGCGATCTTGGGCTAGACGTGCCGCCAGATCGGTTGATGTTTGCTGCTGGAGCCATCGTACGGGCTAATGAACGCATTCAGCTCGGGCATTTCGACATGACGTCTCCTGACTATCGCATCGCCTTTTGTTTAACACTGCCATTCCTGTCCTCATTTGCAGTGGATGAAGACGTCATCAAATCCTGCATCGATATTATTTCCAATGAGTGTCGCCGCTTTTACCACTATCTCCTAATGATTGCCGGCGGTTGCGAATTGCCGGACGCCTGCCTCAACGCTTTATTCGCCGAACCGATGGGAGAGGCGTAAGGTCTATGCTTTTTAATTCGCTACTTTTCATTTTTATGTTCCTTCCGGTAGCGGTGTCTGGGTATTTCTTCCTTACCAAAAGGAAGCTGATAGTGGCGTCGAAGGTGTGGATATGTTTCATGTCCTTAATTTTTTATGCCCACTGGAATCCAACATATTTGTACATTCTGATGACGTCGGTTGTGCTCAATTACCTGATCGCAAGAATGTTCAATTCCGACACGAAAAGCGAAAGTATCAGAAAATTTTTTCTCACAATAGGGATTACGGCCAACATCGTCGCATTGGGCTATTACAAGTACATGGATTTTTTCATAGACAATCTAAACGGCTTGTTCGGAACAAATATGCCGCTACAGCACGTGGTTTTGCCGCTGGCCATCAGTTTTTTCACCTTTCAACAGATAGCCTACCTGGTGGATAACTACCAGAGAAAAGCCAAGGAGGATGATTTCGTCAACTACATGCTTTTCGTAACCTTTTTTCCGCAGCTGATCGCTGGCCCCATAGTCCATCACGCGGAGATAATGCCACAGTTCGATGTGGTAAGGAATAAGGTAATAAATTACAAGAACTTATCCACCGGGCTTGTTCTTTTCACAATTGGATTGTTCAAAAAAACTGTTTTGGCAGACATTTTTTCCGAATACGTCAAGTATGGATTCGACG
This sequence comes from Holosporaceae bacterium, assembly GCA_031283965.1. Classification (GTDB taxonomy): domain Bacteria; phylum Pseudomonadota; class Alphaproteobacteria; order UBA3830; family UBA3830; genus JAIRZM01. Next base: position 6,072 of record JAITAU010000025.1, read on the forward strand.
AGTCAGCATCTCTGTCGACCCTGGAGGCATGGATGATATCATTCTCCTATACTTTCCAGATATATTTTGATTTTTCCGGATATAGCGACATGGCTGTTGGCATAGGAAAGATGTTTAATTTTGCTCTCCCACTGAATTTTAATTCCCCGTACAAGGCTGTTTCCATACAAGATTTCTGGAGAAGATGGCACATGACGCTGACTCGTTTCTTCCGTGACTACGTCTACATCCCGCTTGGCGGAAACAGAGGCGGCTCCCTGAAAACGTACCACAATCTGTGGATAACATTCCTACTGACTGGCATATGGCACGGCGCCAGCTGGATGTTTGTGCTGTGGGGAGCAATACATGGAGTGGCCCTCACCGTTTGCAGATTATCGAAGACGTACTTTCGCAGAGGTGTCGCACGAATTAACAGAAAAGTCTCCATCTTAATTACATTTTTGTTCGTTAACCTGGCCTGGGTATTTTTTCGCGCTGAAAACTGGAAGCAGGCGAAAAAAATCCTGGTGGCGATGTTCGGAAAAACGCAATGCCTACTTCCTAGATTTTTTCACTTGGACATAAAATTCACCATCGCTGGACACATATACGACTACATGCTGCCGTTTTTGATTATTGGCTTCGGGCTTGTGTTCATGTCCAAAAATTCCAATGAACTCATCAGTAAATTTGAGATCACCTCCAAAAAGCAACTGATGAAATCGCTGGCGATCATCCTGACATTATTTATGGCGGCGCTTTATAAAATAATTTTCGTTCCGTACACGGAATTCATCTACTTCAATTTCTAGGGGGAAACGGGTGTTCTACAGAAAATTTATGAAAATAGTTTTACTGTCTGTCTGTTCGCTGTCTCTCGCGCTAATTGTCATCATAGTAACGGTTGATCCACTGCAGGTGTTGCATAAAAGTTGGTTGCGTCCCGGGATGTATTACACCGATTTCAGAATAGGCGCTCTTGGGGTGATAAAATACGCCAACTTTGATTCCGTAATCATTGGGAGTAGTATGCTGGAAAACACATCAGCAAATGAAGCTTCTCGAAAATTGGGAGAGAATTTCATTAATATTTCCTTCTGCGGAAGCACACCCTTCGAAAAAAGCAGAGTTCTGCAAAAACTCTTCAGGGAAAAGAAATATATAAAAACCGTCATCCTGAGTGTGGACATTTGTTATATTCTAAAGAAAGATTCACATGTTACAAAATTTAAGGATTACGGTTTCCTGTATGATGATGATAATCCGGTAACAAATATGGCTATATACTTTGGATGTTACAGGAATTTGAACTTCTTCTACATTTTAAAATCACGATTTACCTCTGATTTCGATATGCCAACCAACTGGTATAAAGGGGAATTTTTCAAAGCATGTGGCGGGTTCAAGAATTGGATTTCGTTTTATAATAGAACAAAAGACAAGGATTTTTTGAGGATTTTTGTGGACATAAAAAAAGTCTACAGAGGAGAAAAATCGCACGCCACTGATCTGGGAGCTGCAGAAAAGAAAGCCATCGTCGAAAGATTGAATGAGGATGTCATTTCTTTGGCCAGAAGCAATCCAAAAACCATATTTCATGTCATCATGCCGCCATACTCTCGGTTGACGTGGAAATTGGATATGGGACTTTTTTTCAGAGAACTAAAATGTGCAATGAAATATCTGGTTGAGTTTTCTAAAAAATACGAGAATTTGCGTATTCATGGTTTTGATAACGAAACATTTACCGCGGATATCACCAATTACGGAGATCCGGGTCACTACTGCCCAAAAATCAATGAGTTCATGCTGGATGCCATCAAAAATGGAAAACACATTTTGACTCCGGAGAACATCGATGACTATCTGGAGCAGATGGAGGAAGGCATCAAAAAATTCGATCTCAAACCATTCTACGATCTGGTGAAATGTCTACCACTTGGGGGAGTCGCTGAAGATTAAATGATCCAAGTCGCAGCCAGCTGGTTGTTTTATTTGGCTTCTGCCTTCGCGATTACGTCCACTTTTTCGAAGGTATCTTTTATTTTGGACTCGATGGACTCGGCGATTTTGTCAGCTTCCGCCAGTGGCATTTCTCCATCGACTATTATCCGCGTCTCCACATGTTTTCTCATGCCTGCTGTCCTGGTACGCAAACTTTTTATGCCATTTACTCCGCCGGTGGAGGCGATAATCTCTGAAATTTGCGTTTGGATCTCCGCAGGAAGCGCTTCATCCATCAGATCACGCAAGGCATGATTGATTATTAGGAAGGCATTGTAGAGCACATAGCTACCAACCACGACGCCACAGACCAGATCCACGTAAACACAAATTCTGGACAGTATTAGCGATGCTATGATGGAAATGTTCATGAGAAAATCAGACACGTAGTGGAGTGAATCTCCTTTTATCAGCAGTGAGCCGGTCTTTTGCACCACATATCTTTGGAAATACAGCAAAATATACACGGTTACGCAGGAGAGGACCATCACCAGCACGCCCACACCGGTGTTGTTTATTGCCCGCGGCTCAAAAAACATCTCATAGGCATCACGATATATGACAACTCCTGAGTACACCACCATCATACTCTGCAGTAGCGCTACAATGCTCTCCACTTTGTCGTGGCCAAAGTTATGGTTCTGATCGATGTCGCTGCCAGAGATTGTGAGAGCATGGTATGCGACAAACGACGCCAGAGCGTCCAATAGCGAATCCATCATGGATGCTCGCATGGTCAGCGAATTTGTAACCATCAATGCCAGCAGCTTTATGATTACCAGGAAAATCGATGCCGCTACGCCAAGTGCTGCGGATTTTTTCGCTAATTCGGTGTGTTGATGTTCTCCGAAGCGGCTATCCAGGATACTGTTAAACTTTCTAATGTCAAAAAACATGCCCCACTCCCATTGCCCAAGTATCCTCCAACTGTGCACAAAATCAAAGTTTTTTCGCTATTCACTTTTGGTTTTTTATGAGCTAACATGCCGCGGTCTTCGGCGGGATAGCTCAGATGGTTAGAGCACGTGAATCATAATCATGGGGTCGGGGGTTCAAGTCCCTCTCCCGCTACCGGCGTAGCTTAGTTTTTTTCAGAGTTCTGCTGAGAATGAACAACACGTCTCTGTAACGAGGGATAAATTCGAAACTAACAAGATAACCGCACGGCAAAGATCCTTTCCGTTTGGAAGTCCTGCTACGTCTGAGGAAGAACTCTCCAAAGAAGTCACGCCAACCACCACTCTGCCACAGACGGTGGAAAAACGACAGGCGCGACTTCATCTACCATTCATTGACGATGAATAATGTTTCTATTCGATAACAGAAATAGCAACCCTATTCATTCTATACACTTCTTCCTGGCTTCCCTGAGCGGCTATTTGCCGATCCTTACCGTAGGAGATGGTACGTACCCGTCCACCTTCCACCCCCTTTTCAATGAGGAACTTAGCGGCAGCATCAGCCCTTCGTTCTCCGAGTCCGAGGTTATATTCTCTAGTTCCACGTTCGTCACAGTGTCCTTCGATGAGAACTTTCCGTTCACCATGTGTTTTCAACCACTCGACCTGTCGCGTCAACGTAGCTTCGGCCTCTGGAGCAAGATTTGATTTATCAAAGGCATAGAAAACCCGATCTCCTGCGTTGGCGATAAAATCAGCCGCTGACCCACTCAGTCCTTCATCTTCTACGACAGCCACGCTTCCCTTTGCTTTATCATCACACTCGCAAGCCACCAAAAGCACAAGCACCGCAAGAGAAACCAATCTCTTCGCTTTCTTTTCCATTTTCGTTCTCCTACTACATAAATGCATGAATACAGAACCACACAAAAACATGCATCAACATACCAACATTATATTAATTACAGATTAATGCTTCAAGAATTCTTTTAGACGGAGATGCTTTTGTGGCCGCTCTGCATCAGCAGAGACAAATGTTTGTGTTGCGATGATGATTTTGCGACACAGGGACTTCATTTGCTGCTCTTATTTGATGCTAAACCGTACAAAAGCGAACTATGGTCGGGGCGAGAGGATTTGAACCTCCGACATCTTGCTCCCAAAGCAAACGCGCTACCGGACTGCGCCACACCCCGATGATGTATTGTTTACATCAACAGAAGGATCATTTCAATCTTTTTTAGGGCAGATTCCCCGCTGTTTGCAGCGGTATTATTATACAAATCGTTGTAGCAACATTATTCAAACGTATTATATTTAGGAACTTGATGATAGCCATGTGTATTTGTGCAAATCATCGACGGCGTCGGTTAACTATCTGTTAGTGAAGATTAAATAATCGTAAACGTGTTTTATAAACACAGCATACAGTGTTAACTTTCTGTTAGCAAAATGTGCACGAAAAAACTCCATGGCCGCCAGGGCCTACTAATCCACAAATTGTACAACAGCAACAGGGTGGTTATTAACAGATCGTTGATAATTGTTGAGTTTCCAATTTACGTGGTTTGGAAAGATTCTTCTGGAGCAGTTGTTGTACTGGAGAGTTATAGTCCTTGGTAAGGTTAGCTTTCAGCGTCGACGTGGGGCTGTGAAGCAACCAGAGGAACGCGAATCCAAGAATTTTTCTACGTTAAAACTCGTGCAATGCTATATCATAACCATGTGTATTGTGCACAAATCCACTTTATGAAATAAGGGCTGTCGGCTAATTTTTACAAACCTGTGAACTGGTGATCTCGGCTGTTGTTTTAATGATTTCTAAATCTTCTTGTTTTAGGTTGCGGAGTTGTGGCAGTTGGTGATTTTTAAAAAATTGTCATGGTACGTTGTTTGTGCGACAATAGGCCATGTCCGCTACATTGGATGAGAGCGGATCCGGGGAAAATCGGAGCATAGCTCAGCCTGGTAGAGCACAGCCTTCGGGAGGCTGGGGTCGGAGGTTCGAATCCTCTTGCTCCGACCATTTTGTTGTGGGGTGGCATGAAAATGAGATTAACTCTTTTGAAACAGAAGCGCACGGTGCTGGTTGCAACGATGGTCGTGGTGTTATTTGGTGTCGTAGGGTACATCGGGTATCAGTTGTGTGGTGGAAAGTCTCGGGTATCTTCCTTCGAACCACCGGCTGTGATGGTAAGTAAGGCCGCCTTTGGTGCAGTGGTGAAGTACATAAATGGCATCGGTACCCTGCGGGCGTTCGATTCTGTCGTCATCAAGTCCGAAGTTAGCGCAAAGATAGAAAAAATACACTTTTCTGAGGGAACTGTTGTGAAGGAAAACGATCTGCTAGTGGAATTGGACTCTTCAAGCGCCAAAGATTCTCTTTTGGAGGCGGAAGCCCAATATCGAAAGGCCAAAAGCGAGTTTGATCCTACCGAAAAGCTGACTGACAAGGGCATCGTTGCTAGACTTCAGCGGGACGTTAAGAAGGCAGAGATGGAGATGGCTGCTGCCAAGGTGAGCGCCTATAGAACCAATCTGGAAAAACACAAGATTTTGGCTCCGTTCGGCGGAATGGTCGGACTCAAGGAAATCAGCCGCGGACAGTTCGTTTCTCCAGGAGTGGAATTGGTAAAATTAGTTGATTGTCATCCGCTAAAGGTCGATTTTAAGGTGGCTGAAGTGGATGTTGGGAATGTCTACGTGGGGCAGAAGGTAAAAATTCTAGTTGGCGGAGATAAAACACAGGAATATGAAGCCACAATCATTGCCATAGATCCGGAAAGCGACAAAATCAGCCATAGTTTCGACGTTAGAGCTACTCTTGATGTACCGGAGGAAGAAAGCGGGAACCAAGTTCTTAAACCAGGGCGCTTCGTCAATGTGCAAATCGCCATCGACGGAGATCAGCGGGGAATTTTGATTCCAGAAAGCGCAATCGAAAAGGTTGGCGAAGAGGATATGGTCTATCGGGTCGTAGAGGGTCTTGCCATCCGAACGCTGGTAACTTCAGGCATGCGCCGGGACGGAAATGTGGAAATCATTACCGGCATCAATGAAGGCGACACTGTCATCACCAGCGGCCAGAGTAATGTGTTGGACGGCAAAGAGGTGGCCATCCAAAGCGGGCAATCGCTGTCTGATGTGACTAAGGGAATCAGCGAACTATATCAGCAGCAGAAGCTGAAGCGTAATGCCACCAAATAAAATCGGAGATTAACGGCACATGGAGATAACTGAAATCTGCATCAGAAGGCCGGTTTTGGCCACGGTGCTTACACTTGTTGTGGTTGTGTTGGGTCTTGTAGCCCAATCAAGACTGCCGGTGCGGAAAGATCCGAAGGTGGAAAAGTCCATGATTTCCGTCGAGGCGGAGTTTATCGGGGCCAGCCCTAAGGTGGTAGAAGCACAGATCACCAAGATATTGGAGGGGGCGTTTGCCACCATCGCCGGTGTTGACATGATAAAATCAGATAGCCGTAATGACGAATGCAAGATAACCATCGAATTTTCTCCGGAAAGAACGCCGGATGGAGCAGCTTCTGATGTGCGAGATCGTCTCGCGCAGATAAGAAATCAACTGCCACACGGCATTCCAGAACCGATCATTAGAAGGGACGCCGCCGACGCCCATTCTGGGTCTTTTGTGGTTTTCACCAGTGATCATCACAGCATCGACGATCTGCGGGACTTCGTGGAGAAGTATGTGAAAGCTAAATTCGAGACTCTGCCTGGTGTCGGGCGTGTGGTTTTGTCTGGCGGAAACGTGAAAACCATGAGAGTGTTTCTGGATCCGCAGCGTGTGGCCGCCTACGGGTATACGCCGGTTGACGTGGCTGAGACAATCGGAAATCAGCATGTTCAGCGGCCCTGCGGTCGTCTCATAAGCAAGGATCGAGAGTACATGCTGGTGGCCAACGGTGAGCTCAGCAAGCCTGAGGAGTTCGACGAGATCGTTCTGCCGTCCAATGGTGTTGAAAAAGTGGTGAAAATCAAGGATATTGGCAAATCTAAGCTGGTACCGGACGATATTCGAGCCGGCTCCTGGTTCAACGGCAAGGAATGTGTCACTTTGGGTATTGTAAAGCAATCAACAGCGAATCCGCTGGACATCAGTGTCGCCATCAAAAAGATTCTGCCGGAGGTGAAGGAAATATTACCCACTGGGGCTGAGGTCATTATCGCCATGGACGAGGCCGATGACATCAGCGCCTCTATGTCCAACGTTTATAGGGCAATTTTCGAGGCTACATTCCTTGTGGTGCTGGTGGTTTTCCTATTCCTGTGGTCATTTAGAGCGACTTTGATACCGATTGTTACAATTCCGGTCTCGCTGTTGGGAGCTTTTGCTCTCCTCTACGCCTTCGACTTCTCCATAAACACCTTCACACTTCTGGCCATGGTGCTGGCAGTCGGTTTGGTTGTGGACGACGCCATCGTTGTTTTGGAGAATGTTCATCGGCACATGGAAAAGGGATTATCGAGATTCAAAGCGGCCATTGTGGGATCCAATGAAATATTTTTCTCCATCATCGCCATGACACTGACGCTGGCTACCGCCTATGTGCCCATCGCCATGACTCCTGGAAAAATTGGGAAGTATTTCCGGGAGTTTGCTCTGACGCTGTCAGGAGCCGTCCTGGTTTCTGGATTTGTTGCTTTAACGCTGTCGCCCATGATGTGTTCGAAATTATTGAGCACTGAGCGTCGAAAGAGTGCCACCGGGTTGTGGTTACGGGCTGCAGACTACCAGAAACATATTCTGGAAAGCATTGAGGCCAAGTACCTTCAGCTCCTGACTATTGCCCTGGACCAGAGATACATCGCTCTTGGAATCGGAGGGGTTCTCGCTCTGTTGGGCATGCTGATGTTCAACGTAATTCCAGCCGAAAGCCGGCCAATAGAGGACATCGGATACATTTCAATCCACGGTAACGGCCCCGTGGGGGCAAGCTACACGTTCATGGAGGAGACGGCGAAAAAAATTGATGAAGTTCTCGCCAAGACTCCGTTTGGACGAAACAGATGCATCAGCGCGGACACCAGTAAGATAACAGGATGGGTACAGTTGGTGGATTGGCGAGATCGGAAGATGAGCTCGCGTGAGGTGGCAGAGAAAATTCATCCTTTCCTGAAACAGATTACGGGAGTTCACTGTTCCGCCAGCGCTGGTTACGGTGACTCCGACAAGGATACTGTAGATTTCATTCTCCAGACGAACCAGAGTTTCGATTATCTGGCGAAGTATGGTGGGAAATTTCTCTGGACTCTGCAGACCAACTACCAGGGACTTCAGGCACCACTGCAGTCGTCACTGTTGCCGCCGCAGCAGGAGTACGTCATCGACATAAATCGCGATAAAGCTGCGTCCCTTGGGATCTCCATACGGGACATCATCTCTACCATTGAGAGCTTCATCAAGGGACAAAAGGCGGCCAACGTCCAGCGGGAGGCCAAACGGGACGAGTTGTTCATTCAGGTGGAGAAAAAGTTGCGGCAAACTCCTGACGATCTGTCTCGCATAATGGTGAGATCCAGGCTGACGCCTAGTAATAGCGATCGCTTGAGGCTTAAGCAGACGTCGTTTAAGGAACATGAGCCGAAGATGGTACCGATTACTGATCTCATCACCATAAGGGAGCGACAGTCGCCTATTGGGTTGAGTCACCACAACCAGATGCTGTCAATTGTGGGGTTCGGCAACATCGCCAAGGGGTACAGCATGGGAGGGGTTGTTGATGATCTCAGCGAACTGAAGTATCAGTTTCTACCGGATACAATCCAGCTAACGTTTTCCGGAGCTACGAAGGCATATTTGGAAGAAAGTAAGCAGATTGCTCTGGTCTTCGGATTGGCGTTAATTTTCGTGTTTCTGATCTTGGCCGCTCAGTTCGAAAGCTTCATAGATCCGTTCGTCATAATGCTGAGCGTACCTTTTTCCATAGTAGGGGCTCTAGTGCTGCTTTATGTGGTTCCTAATGGGACTCTGAATATATACTCAAAGGTTGGTCTCATAACACTCATAGGACTCATCACAAAGCATGGTATTTTGATAGTAGATTTTGCCAATGCCATGGCACAGCAGGGAATAGCTGTCATGGAATCCGTGAAACAAGCGGCTTTCCTCCGACTGCGACCGATTTTGATGACCACCTTCGCCATGGTGATTGGTGCCATTCCTCTGGCGCTAGCCACCGGCGCTGGCGCAAATTGCCGCCGGCAGATAGGATTGGCCATAGTTGGTGGCATGTCACTAGGGACTATATTTACGCTGTTCATTGTTCCCATCGTCTATCTGATGCTGGCGAAATTCAAATCCTGGAATGCGCAGGAAGAGTGATTCTTTAGCGATATGCTGATGTTTTGTGGCACTTGGTGTACTTTCTTTAAAAAAAAATGAGAAAAAATAGTGTGTTCAACATTTATTAAACAATTCCCGTTAGAGTACCACTGTAGAGCAGGAAAGAGAGGAAAATATGTTGATGAGTTTATTGAGGAAAATCCGTAAAAGCTCGAGAGGTGCCACCCTCATCGAATACGGACTTCTTGCGGCACTGATTGCTGTCATGTGCATTCTCGGCATCAGAAGTGTTGGCAATAGTGCCAATATTGCCTTCAGCAAGGCTGCGGGTGCGCTGGATGGCGCTGTATAAAGCATTTTGCGAAGGAACGATGTGGAGCGCAGACACTCGCACTGGCGCACCTGTTGCGTTGCGAGGGTTCAAACAGCCGTTCCAACAAAAATAACTACCAGAGAGGTCGTTATGTAACGGCCTCGGTTCGTAAGCCCAGGCATTGCCAGAAATCGGTTGATATCCGACATATCGCGAGTAGCGTCTGAGGATTAGCCTTAAAAATCAATCGGCAGTTGGGATTCACAGAATTCCCAGTTGAGGCATTCCCGAATGATTCGACCTATGTAAGAGGCACGGTCGTTGCGGTAGTCGATGTAGTAGGCATGTTCCCACAGGTCCACGACGCAGATTGCCGTTTGCTCCGAGCCAAGCGGATTTTCGGCGTTGGAGCTATTACAAAATGCCAGTTGGTCGCCTTTCAGTGTTAGCCAACACCAGCCGCTGCCGAATATTGCGTTGGCGCAGGCAGCATACTGATCTAAGAAGGCCTCCCAGGAGCCAAACTGCGCCTCTGCCATGGTTTTGAGCTTCCCTCGCGGCCTTTCGGAGGAAATTTTCAGACATTTCCAATAGAAATCGTGATTGAACAGCTGAGCGGCGTTGTTGAATATCTTCTGGTCGACGCCCCTGGACTGAACTACGATTTCCTCCAGAGTCTTATCTACAAATTCCCTCCCAACCGCCAATGAATTTAGCGCATTAGCGTAGCCGCAATGGTGCTTGCCGTAGTGATAATCCTGCGTCTCCTGGCTCAAAATCGGCGCCAAGTCGTTATTTTGATGAGCATTTTGTGCATAAAACTTCATCGTCACCTCCCGATCCACATGATAGAATTCTACATCGTTCCTTGGCATTTTCCCAAGGCAAATCGCAAAGTTTTTTGCAATGTTCTGCGGAGGAGGGTATGCAAAGTTAAAATGACGTTCTTGAAAATTATGAAAAAAACAATGAAAATCGTACAGATGATATTTATTTTTGTATCTGTGTCGGCGATTCTGGTGGCTCTGTACCTGCAGTTGCCGATGTTTGGCAAGTTGCCGCTGGGGGGGCGCTTGGCGAGGATTGAGCGATCCCCCAACTTCCGAGATGGTAGATTCCACAACCAGAGTGAAACTCCGCTGATGACCGGCAATCCGGCGAGTACCGTGCTGAAATTTCTCTGGCGCAGTCGAAGATTCCTTTCCGACAGTGGCAGACGCCCGAAGAACAAGCTGCCGACCATCAAAACGGATCTCAAGAATCTTGGTCCGCAGGAGGATGTGCTGGTCTGGTTCGGGCATTCTTCCTATCTCATTCACCTCGGAGGTAGAAATATTCTGGTGGATCCGCTGTTCAGCCGGGTATCATCGCCGATCCTGTTCTTCCCCAAGGCTTTCAGTGGCACGGAGATTTATCAGCAGGAGGACATGCCGGAGATTGATTACCTGATCATCACCCACGACCACTGGGATCACCTGGACTACGAGGCTCTGCTGAAGCTCGCGCCCAAAATCAGGAAAATCATCTGTGGGCTCGGCGTCGGCGCCCATCTGGAACACTGGGGATTCCGCCGATGGCAGATCATCGAGATGGACTGGAATGAAAACATCTCGCCTGAGACCGGCCTCGTTGTTCATTGCTTGTCGGCCCGACATTTTTCAGGACGCGGAATTCTTCGCAACCGCAGCCTCTGGGCGTCATTTCTTCTGAAAACCGAGGATTTCAGCCTGTACATCGGTGGCGATGGCGGCTACGGTCCTCATTTCGCCGACATCGGCGCCAAATTCGGCCCCATCGATCTCGTGATTCTGGACAGCGGCCAGCACGACAAAAATTGGAAACATGTTCATATGGCCACTGACGAGGTGGTGCGAGCCGCTCGGGACTTGCGGGCGAAAATGCTGCTGCCGGTGCACATCTGCAAGATTTCTCTGGCGAATCATGGTTGGAAAGAGCCGTTGGTGGAGCTGTCGTCGCTGATCAACGGAGAAAATTTCCCGCTCCTGACCCCCATCATCGGCGAAAAGGTGAATCTTCGGTCAAGGCGGCAGATCTTCCGTAGATGGTGGGAGAATTGCGAGTAGATTTCAGTTTTCTCCATCATCGCTATGGGTTTTTCCGTTCTTGTCATCTGGAACTATGCAGAGACGGTGGATGGTGTTACTTTTTTGCCACTATAATTCTTAATTTTTTGTAAAAGATATTTTTGCGCGTCGATAATTCTGGAGTGTCATGCTACAGTGGCGCCGAAGTTGGCTTTACAATGGGGAGAGGTTTATGAAGAAGGTATTGATGGCGAGTCTTTTGGCAGTGTCGCTGCCGGTGTTCGGTGAGAGCATAACTGCGGAGGTAGATGACGAAGGCTGTTCCTGCAGCGAAAAAGAATGCGGAGATCCCTGCCGTTGTAAGGGAAAAAACGCTTTTGCAGGATGGTATGGGGGGGGAGGGGTCGCTTTGAATGGCCTCTATGGGCAGTGTGAGGTGGAACAGAGCGTGTTCAAAGCAGAACAACTTGCTGTCGTGTACGCCGGTGCGCTAATTATGAATAATGGGATAGGAGTTCTTGCAGACCTTCAACTCAATGGGTTCCCTCTCGGAACAGTGGCCGTCGAAGGGGGGGGGGCTGGTGGGGCAGCGATCACGTCCATTAATGTGAAAAGCGTGCGCCGTCAAAGTGCTATTTCGTCCCGTTCAGAAAACTTGGGTGCTTGTTTGTGTGCAGGATGGGGCGGTTTTGTTTCCGGAAATTGTTACGTTGGAATCGAGGGAGCGTTGGACGTAGGCGCTAGCAAAAGTCATCGGTGTGGCAATTCTTCTCCTGAGGGCTTCGGAGGTGTTGTCGGTAAGTCGTCTGGGTGGAATCCAACAATTTGCTTAATCCATGGTTTTTATGTTGATTGTTTGTCGTCTTTGGTGTACATTAAAGGTGGTGTTGGCTATAGTCGTTACGAGGTTAGTTACGGTAGAAGCTCGGCGCGACTTAGTTGTCTTGCCCCAGTTGCCGGATTGGGAGTTCGGTGGCGGTACGGTGAAAAGTGTTTCGTGTGCCTGGAGGGAGAATATGTCTTTCAACAAGATAAAAAAATGGAAATGTTGGGAGAAACGTCTGGAGAATTCGGTACAGGGGTAGGAAGAGTCAATGTTGTGTTCGTCCGTCAAGATTCCGGTCGGATTAAAGGTCGTCGGTGTGGCGTTCGGATGATGGTTGGTTTTCAACTGTGACCCGCAAAAAAAAAGGGGAATAGTTGAGTTTTTTTTGGAGGAATGAAATGAAAAAGAAGGTGTTGGCGGCTGTTTTGACAGCTGCTTGTGTTTGTGGAACGTGTTTCTGCGCTAACGGGTTGGGTCTGGGAACTAACAACTTGAACTCGTATGTCGCCGAGTACGGGAAAAATGTGGATAACGCTGTCGTGCTTCCGGCTCCGGGTGGCAGAGAAACTATGACCGTACCGGCAGGAGTGGCTAGCGCTGCCGTCGCTCGAGCAGCGTATGTCTCGGATAATGCCGTGCCCGCTGGAAGTCTGCTGTCTGGGAGTGGGGCAGAAAATGTTGGATCTGCCCGTATTGATTTCTGTAATGCGTGGCGAAACCTTTTAGATTTGCGTTTTAGAATTGCTGATGGAACGTTGCCACGGGCTCAATTGGAGAATGAGTATGGTAATGCCATCAATACGCTTTGCAGAAAGTATGCCGATTATCTGGCCGGAATTACTTGCCGTCCAGCCGTTGTCGTGTTCGGTGATAGAGCGTTGCCCGTGGCGGGTATTGACCGGTTTCAATATGGTGCTATTGACGTAGAATATGACGCAGCTGTTAGTAGCGGAGACTGGGGGGGCGGTGCTCCTGTCGACAACATCGCTGAGTCCAATCAAAACATTGTCGGAGCTGGTACCTGGTATCGTATCCCAAATATTAACCCCGTAAGCGTCCTTGCTATGTATGCCTCTTTCAGCCAGCTTTTGTGCACCACCGAGGAACGCGTAGACATCGGGTATGAAGGGGGGAATACGCCTGATAGCTGGGTCAGTTATCTGACTGTTGCTGGATTTCAAAGATTGTGCGAGCGGTTGAATGTCGACGAAAAAAGTGCCGTGGGCCAGTGCTGTTTGGGCCTGATGATTATGTCGGGGTTGTGTCTGTCCACTGCGGGGAACGTCCGTGATCACACCGAACGCGCTTGGGTCGACGGTCCGTTCCCCGGTGCAGGGGAAGGCGGCGAAGCCGTGGAACCCGAAAGTATTACTCTTCTCGATATGCATAGTGGAGAACTAAGTGCTTTCGGAAAAGAAATATGTGGTCTTATTAAATTACAAGGCTCGAGTGTGGCAGCCCTCTAGAAAAAAGGATGCTGCTGAAGTTCGTTCTGTTAAGGCGCTCGCCTTGTGCGGGCGCTTCTTTCGTGTGCGATAGCGTTCTTCCTGATGTCATCCAGGGGTCACTTGCTTTAGCGCTGATGCCGCAAATGTCTTTGTGGTGAAGAATTTCGCGATCGTCACCAGTAAGGTATGTGGGTTATTTTTAAAAGACCAAGTGGTAATCACACTGCAATGACAAAAAATACCGTTTTAATTTCTGCTATAACTCCTGAATCTAGAACCAAATTTAAAAATTATGCGGCTCCGTCTAATCCAACGGCACTTAAAATTAAAAAAAAAGTAAAAATTAATATTGACGTCATTCCAACATGACACTATATTGCGAACGTGTTTGTTTAATAGAAAGGAGTAATGGAATGAAAAAGAAAGTTTTGGGACTCATGTTGGGTTCCATATTGCTGTGTGGAGATGGATGTGCTGCTGAGGGGGAAGCAGATGGTGTTGCCGTTAATGTAACCGGCGCAACTGCTAATGCCGTTCCTTCTGCTGGATGTCCTCGTGGTTCCCTCGTACCAGCGCCGGCTGAATCAGGGATTGTTATCGAAGGTGGCGCGTATAAAATGCGCCCTGTTGTCGCGAAGCTCGCTACAAATACTGGCCTGCTAAATTCCGTCAATAAATTTAGCGCCAATTCCGACAATGCTATGAATTTTTGTAATTATTTGGCGAGTTTGACTCAATGGTGGTTGAACCAGGGATATGAAGCCGGTGTCGCCGCCAACGTAGCCCCCGCAGTCCAGGCTCTAGCGGATGCTAATAATGCTCTTGCTGCGGCGCAGGCAGACCTTGCTCTTGCTGAACTTAAGGGTAAATGCGGACAGTATTACGGTGTGCTTAAGAGCAATGGTCCCACGAGCCCTTTCGTGAACGCTGTGAACGGCTCGTTAGTAGATGGAACGGGAGTCGATGCTGTCGTCGCGGGAATTGCAGACATTCATGCGAGCTCATATAAAATGAGCTCCGTGTTCAAGGGAGTGTATGGAGCCGAAGTGCCTGCTGACCTCAACGCAACCATCGGGGGGATCGCTAGTTTCGACGGTTTGCTTGAAAAATTTGCAGACGGAGACGGTAACTGGATGGGTAAGACCACAAATGCCGGACCCCGTATTGTTGCCGGGGCTGGTGGTCATCGTTATCTCCCTGAAATCTTGAATTTTCTTAAAACCTCTACCTTGAATGTTCTTATGCGTGTCGCCAGTGGTGCGGATACAGAAGGCGTGGTCGATGACACGACGATTGAAACCTTGCCAGAGGGCGCTAAAGGCCAATGCTATAAATGTGGGATTGTCCTTAATCGCCTTATGTATGAAATGGCGACCCGTGGAAGTATTGGAGCTGACACCGATGCTACCCATAGCGCTGCGGGAACTGCCGCGGATGACGCCCCAGCAGAAGCGCGGTTGAACCAGTCCCAAGCCGGAGAAGCCGCCCCGTGGGAGACTCCAGGTATAACCCAAGCGTGGGTTGAGTGTTTGCTTGCCGTTAACCAGAAGATGGGTCTGTAGTTGGTTTTTTGGATTCTCTTTTGGACCCCCTCCGCTTTGGAGGGGGTTTTTTTATGTCTGTTGTGCGAGAAATTTGCTTCTTTCTTCTATAAAAAACGCACATTGCAATTAATGTAAATTGACTGTTTACTTTTATGTCATGACATAGTATGGTGTGTCTCGTTGTATATTGTACATAATTGTGTGTATATGTAAATTGGAGGGAATTTTATGAAAAAAAAGATTTTGATGTTTGCAATTAATTTTTTATTTGCTGTTGATTGCCGGGGGGCCGACCCTCTTGAAGAGTTTTGGAACATTGTTGACAAAAAAACGAAGCTCTGTGGAAATGTTACGAAGTTGCAGCTGATGATTGAGTGCATAGGGAAACATCATACATGGTGCCAAAACGGGAACCGAGAAGACGTCATTGCTGGTGTTGCCGCCCCTATTCTTGACTACAGTGATATGAACAACTCCTATGCCGGTAGGATGGTCCAGCGTCTTATTGTAGAAATTGCTGTATTGTTCCACCGCCGTGAAAATGAAGTCTCCCTTGTACTTCCGATGCCATCCGCCAACCAGTTACACAACGAAACAGAAAGTGGGGGAAACGTCCTCGACCACCAATCTCTCACGTTTGTGAACTCCAATTTTGTCACAGATCTTCCGGGTGACGTAGAAGGTCGTGATCCTGCTGGTAATGGAAATTTGAATGTCTTGAATAACAATAATAACAGTGTCAACAATGACAGCAATGATCGAAATGCTAACAATTCGTCTGTTAGTGATAATGTTTTGATTATCGTAAATAATAACGATAACAATTGTGTGGACGTCATGAATAACAATAATAACAATGTCCCTACTCGTGATTTTGTTGGTAGTGGAACCATGTTCTTGAGTAGGAGTGCATCCAATGGGCCCGCCATTAGTCCTGGTAATGCATATAGCTCTGCTATAAGCTCTTCCGAAAATGAAAATAACGTTTTTCACGAATTAGAACACCAAATGTGTAGCAAGTTGAAGTTCGAGGATTATGCATCACAGTCAGATGACCTCAACGAGCCTGCTATTAACAGCTGTGCCCAAAATCCTGGATCTAAATTGGTTAAAGTGGAATCAATCGGATGGTGGAAGAGAATGTTTTATCGACAGCCTTACTGCTATCTGGATTCGATACCACCAGCAACGTTCAAGGCGGCGGATCTGCCAATGAATCGACTAATGCGCATGTTATCGCAGGAAGACGAAGCACATGTGAATGAAAATACTTCTCTGGTGAGTCGAGCCGTGCTCGTTAAGTTGACTCCGTTGTTGCTTACACTCTCTGAAAGTCTCGGTACGTTAGATGTTGCTGTCGATAATACAGGCCAGATGATTGGATTCTTGCGTAGGTTTTTCGGGATTCTCGTTGATCTTTTCGATGTAAATGGTAATACAGTCGAGAGTTACGATAAGAGCATTGCCGCGTTGTCGAAGTTTTTAGGAGACAGTGTAAAGGTCATTACCAAAAAATCTTCTAAGTTCCATGAAAATTATATTCTAGGAGACAAGGAACGTGACAAACATCGAACTGTTTTAATGGCATATAGGCAGGCTAATTGCGATCTTGACTTGATGAAGGGAGGGAGTCAGGTGATACAGCTTCAAGTAGGTGACAAACGTCTGTCGCGGGTGCTATCAGGCACACAAGCGGTATCGTTGTATAAACCGTTATATAATGAGTGCTCATTGGATAAGTATTATAATGTTCTAAGTGTTGTTGAATCCACTGTTAAGAAACGCAAAGCCGCTGTCGAAAAGGTGGTTTCTGAACACAGCGCTCAGTCAGGTGGGCTTGCCCCCGTGTACATGCCACTTTGTGATGAGAGCAAATCTTCCGCAGCAGACAAAAAACTGAAGGTGGTTTTGCAGGGAATAAAAGTAGAGGCAGGTTTGGTGTTAAGGAACTTTTGGACAAGTAAGATGTCGTTTATAGATGCTATGAGACACTTGACGACGCTTGCCCTGGAGGTGAAGAAGAGAGAAGAGGAAAACAATAATAGTAATGCCAAGAGCTGTACAAATGTTGACGTAGGTGCTAAGAATGATCCCTTGTTTCAAGAAACTAAGAATATTTTGTTTACAGTTGTTGCTGCCATGAGTGAACCTGCTGTGTTCGTTGAATTGTTGACGATTGCTAAGAATGCGTCAACGGAGTCAGTTATAATTAGCGAATTGGAGGCAAACACCCCTAGTAGTGTTGATAAGATACGAGCCAGTTTCGTGAATACCCCGGGGGAAGATGATAGAGAAAAGGAGACAGACTGAACGCGAGTGTTCGTGTAGACGAATGACAATAGCGGGTACGAGGGTAAGTCTAGTTGGCTAAGGTTTGGCTACTAAAGGGAGCGCGTTAGTTGCCAAAGGTCTAGGTTGGCTTCTCGCATCCCTCCCCCACCTATTCAGGAGGATCCTCCACAAATAAACCCGGACTCGGAGTGAAGACTGTGGCTCTTGTGAAATATGCGTGGACGCGTGGACTACTGCTGTCGTCGTAGAACGTTCTCGTCGGTTTTAGAAGGTAGAATCCCCAGAAAGACCTTGGTGGTTCGTCTCCGGTCCACCAGATTCCGCCTCTGGGGTTTGTGATGTTAGATTTTGTACAGAGCGACACCTCGTAGATCATCTTCACCTCCCCATCTCGTATGGTCAGATCCGGGAGGATGGCGCTGGAGTCAATCTCACTGTTGAAGTTTCCCTTCACGGTGGTGGCTTCGTCGGCCACAGTGCTGAATTCCGGCATTGGATCGCCAGGAGCGCTCAGCGGGCCTGTGCTCTGCAATTTCCAGATGATCTTTGCTTTGTTGTCGCCGACCCCTTTTATGTAATACAGACGACTACTGGGCCAATAACCCAACGGATGCTCGTTGCTTGTTCCATATTGGATATTGCCTCCGCCGCCGAAGAAGGAAATCATGGAGGTGGAGAATATGTATGCCATATCCAGCCTGGTTATTCGCCGATCGTCCCTCTTTTGTGTGAGATTTTGGATCATGTTGATGGCGCAGTAGGTGCTGAACCTCATTTTTTCGCACTCCCTGGCATGCTTGGGGACGTCCATGGCGAAATACAAGATGGTCAGGAGGACAGGGGCGGTGAGGGCGAATTCGATTAACACCGAGCCGTTGACTTTTCGCAGAATCTTGCCGATAAATGCGAGTATTTTCATGAACTTAACCGAAATCGTCCGGAAGTTTGTTATGGACATAGATGCCCGGAGCGTTCCGGATGAAATCCTTTAATGGCGGCGGTGACAGCAACTCACCCATCATGGGTCTGATCCACTCGAACCAATTGTTCCACCAGGATCCGGCGATTTCAGTGGCGGCATTCAGCCATTCCTGGGCTGTTTCGAGATTTCTATCGTTGATCCAGTAGGAATATTTGTTTCGGGAGGGCGGATTGATCGCCCCAACCACATGCCCGGAGCCGCCCAGCACAAATTTCACTCTAGTGTTGAAAAGTTTCATGCCGTCGTAGGTGGCCTGCCAGGGCACCAGATGATCCTTCCTCATGGAGATCATATAGAGCGGCGTTCGGATTAATTTTAGATCGATGGGCACGTCGAACATCTTCAGCAATCCGGTTTTCAGTAGGTTGTCCCGGTAGAGATCGTTGGCCAGGAAGATCTGCATGGATTGGGTGAGGTTGGTGGGGTCGGAATTCCAGAAGAGGATGTCGTGGGCGCCTGGTTTGCGCCCCAGCATGTAGCTGTTGATGAAATATCTCCAGACCATGTCCTTGGCTCGCAGTGCGCTGAAGGTGTTGTACATTATGTGTCCCTCCAGTATGCCCTTCTCCTTCAGCTGAGAATTGATGGCCTCCAGATAATTTTCGGCCATGAATATGGCCATGTCGCCGGCGTGCTCGAAATCCAGCAGCGTCGTCAGGAGTGTGGCGGATTCGATCTCCGCCTCCGGCTGTATTTTGCACCGCGGATGGGCTAGATAGGCCAGAAAGCCGGAGATCAGAGTCCCACCGACGCAGTAGCCCAGGGCGTGAATGCGCTTTGCCTTCGTCACTCTGGAGATTGCGTTTATGGATTCCAGGAGTCCCCTGCGGGCGTAGTCGTCGAATCCCATGTCTCGGTATCTTTTGTCCGGATTCACCCAGGATATCATGAACACCGTGAACCCCATGTCCACTGCCCACTTCACGAATGAGGACTCCGGCTTTAGATCCAGGATGTAGAATTTATTGATCCATGGCGGGACTAGCAGTATGGGCTTGGCGAACACCTGGTCAGTAGTAGGGCTGTACTGGATCAGCTCGATGATTTCGTTCTGGTATATTACCTTTCCAGGCGTTGCGGCGATGTTCTTGCCGATTTCGAATTTATCCCGATCGTTGGTTGTAATGAATCCATTTTTCATGTCGTTCATGAACATCTCGAAGCCGTTTTTTAGATTTTCGCCACAGGTGTCTAGGGTTTCTCGGAGGACTGTTGGGTTCAAAAATGGGAAATTGTCCGGGGACATCATGTCGATGTACTGTTTCATGAAGAAACCGGCGCTGTGCCGGAGCTTTTGGTCGACATCGTCGACGTCATTGATGAGGTCCATAAGCCAACCGGAAGTGGTTTCGTAAAATTGTCTGGCGAACAGCATCATAGGGTTGTTTTCGAAGGCGTTCGCTTCAAATTTTTCCCTATCTTTATTGTATTTGAGGTCGACGGTTTGATCTTCCGCCTGGCACAGCTGTTTGGTGAAAGATTTCTGCAGCTCCAGGAGTCGTCTCAGAAGATCTCGTTGGGATTTCTCGATCTTCTCCGGTTGGGAAGCCAGCTTTTGCCCCACCTGTAGGAAAGAGAGCATGGCTATCTGCGGATTCAGTACCACAAACTGGAACAGATCCAGATTTCTCAGGCTAAAATCAGACTGCTCATGTCCATTGAGAGAATCTTGCATAAAATCATTCCCACGCAATTACTATCATAGATAACTTAAAAATCCCTAAAAATATAGATAGAAATATCCTCAGAGCTGCAAATGCGGCTTTTTAGCATTGTGTGGCGGCGTAATCGATGGAAACGCGTTCTTTTAAGGCTGCGCGGTCACAGCAACTCTTTCCCGGTTCTATCTTCCAGTTGCAGGATGGCATAGATGGCCATCAGCGACACAAGAGCAATGGGAACGACAGCCAGAATATCAGAGTAGGCCTGGCAATAGCTCACAACGGCTGGGGTCAATCCACCAAATATCGCCTGGGCAACGCTGAGAGAGACTGAAACTGCTGTGCAGCGCACCTGCACCGGAAATGCTTCGGCGAAGAAAGCCGCTCTGCAGGAGTAGTAGAATCCAATGAAGAATCCATAGAGCGACTGAAGGATGAGCCAGTAGATGAATGAAGCCCTCGGGAACATGAACATCACCAAGCTAACCAACAGAACGCCGACGACACCGCTGATCAGAAAGGGCTTCCGTCGATACTTGTCCGACAGATAACCGGCGCCGAAGATTATCACGATCATCACCGCATTGGACGCCACCGTGAACCAGGTTGCCTCCTTCAGGGAGAACATGTTGCTGGAGACCAGGTGATATGGCAGGAATGTGAAGAGGGTGTAGAATCCGACGGCGCTGAATGCGGTGATGGCTACTGTGCAGACCACTTCTTTGCTATTGGCCAACAGCATTTTGAAAATTGATTCTCGTGGTTTAGTTTTCTTCTGGTCGATTTCCGGCACTAGAAAGGCGAATGGAACCAGCAGAACCGCCAGTAGAAACGGCACTCTCCAGGCGAAGGAATAGATTTCCGGCTCAGAAAAGAAACTGTAGAGTAGCACCAGTGCCTGCCCACCGATCAACACTCCCACCTGTGATCCTCCATCCGACCAGCTGCCGTAGAATCCGCGGTGATTTGTGGGAGCTAGCTCCACCAGGTGCACCATGGCGGTCGTGTACTCTCCTCCCAGGGCAATTCCCTGGAGAGACCGCAGCAGAACCAGGAGAATCGGCGCGGCAATGCCGATGTGATGATAGTCTGGAAGAATCCCGATGCACACCGTCGGTACTGCCATCAGCAGTACCGAAAGCGATATGGCTCTGCGGCGCCCGAATTTATCTCCGATGGGCCCGAACACCACCGCTCCCAGCGGGCGCATGAACAATCCGATGGACACCACGAAAAACGTCAGCAATTTGCTGCAGGCGACGTTCTTCAGTGGGAAAAATTGCTCAGAAATTACTGGCAAAAATGGCATGAGCAGCGCAAAACTGTACCATTCCATAACATTGCCGAGGGCACTGGTAACTGATTCGTATTTTCCTAGATTTGTTTTAGACATGGATAGCTATTCCTTTATTGTTGAGTGTAATTTCTGCAAAAATTTATGAATTTCTCATTTCTATGAGTTTTCAGATCCTTTATGGACAGCAGCTCCACCAGCGCTGCTCTTATTCTTTCGCCAACTGACTTGATGGTGTAGGCTGGATCCCGATGGCCTCCACCCAGAGACTCTTCGATCACTTCGTCAATGACCCGAAAATGCATCAAATCTCTGGCGGTGAGTTTCAGCGCCTCCGCCGCTTCTACCGCCTTCTCAGGATTGCGATAGAGGATGGAGGCACATCCCTCCGGCGAAATCACTGAGTAAATGGAATGCTCCAACATCAGGATTCGATTGGCAACTGCCAGCGCTACAGCGCCGCCGGAGCCGCCTTCGCCGATTATGGTGGCCACGATTGGTCCTTTGAACAGCAGCGAGCGCTCCAGACATCGTCCGATGGCTTCCGCTTGACCTCGTTCTTCGGCACCAACTCCGGGATAGGCGCCAGCGGTGTCCACGAAAGTGAGGATGGGCAACGAGAATCTATCCGCCAGTTCCATAACGCGATATGCCTTGCGATAGCCTTCCGGATGCGGCATGCCGAAATTGTGTTTGATACGGTCTTCAGTGTCCTTCCCTTTCTCATGGCCGATGACGGCGACAGTCATGTCCATAAATCGACCGACGCCGGCTGTTATGGCCAGATCTTCGCCGAAATGCCGATCTCCGGCCAAAGGAACAAAATCACTCACCAGGGCGGAGATATAGTCGGATGTTTGAGGTCTCTCCTGGTGGCGCGCTACCTGTACCTTCTGCCATGGAGTCAGTTCATTGTATATTCGCCGTAGAAGCTTCTTTCGCTTTCCCTCTAGACGCTTTACGTCCTCCATTATGCCCAAATCGCCGGTGTTCAGGTTCTTTAATTCTTTTATTTTGGCATCCAGCTCAAAGACAGGCTTTTCAAAATCAAGAACCACCATCGCATCTCCCTCCAAGGCAAAGGAGCTTAACACGATGCAAGCATTTTGTGAATGTCCAATGGTTCCTCTTGGTACGAATGGATTGATTAGGTACGCATATTGCGAAGTTGTCCGTTTTCGAACATGTGCGTAATCTCATCGTAGCTGCCGATGAATTTTGGACCCCAATACAGGTATGGAGGGGAGGTGGATGGATTTTTTTCCCTCAAAAATGCGTACAATTCAGGATCCTGCAGCAGATCAACCCATTCAAACTTGACGTTGCACTTCTTTAGCATAAGGCATGCGCCGGAAGAGAGACCGCAGGTGGGGAAAGATGGCGTTCCTTTCATGAACAGCACAACTTTCTCCGGAAAAACCAGATTTCTAAAACGATTAAACGGCTGAGAATTTTCCATTTTCAACGTCACGAACCACAACTGGCCATAGGCAAGGTAGCATTCAACGTTTCTGAACGTCAACGTAAAAATAAATTTTATTACAACTTTACCTAGAGCATTGTTGCCCAATATCCATTATGATCAGACATGTAATTGGCTCAATTTTTAATAAAAAATATACTACCTCGCCAATTAATCGCTTTAGCAATAGGAGGAAACGCTCCTCTGGAGTCTATCTACCGTAGATTGCTATTCAGAATCCAGAACGTTGACTTCACGAACTGCTTCGCCGACAGGCGTTAACTCAATGATGTTCTTTCCATGTGCGTCCCAGACCTTAAATTTGCGGGCGGTCACCAGGACGCGGCCTTCCAGACTACCGATCGCCTCGTTGTAGCAATTTACGGAGGACCTCATGCTGCGACCGAGGGCGACAAAATGCTCTGACATGGTGGTGATTCGCCGGTACAATTCCTGCCCCAAAGCAGTGACCTGCCTAGCGTTCTCCGTGAAACTCTCCTGCCGCCATACCATGGCGATGGTGCGAAGGATGGCCAGAAACGTCGTTGGAGTCGAGACCACGACGCCGGCACTCATGGCATACTCCAGCAAAGACTGATCCTCCTCCAGAGCCACCGAAAGGAACGCCTCACCCGGCAGAAACATAATAACAAACTCCGGACTTTGTGGAAATTGCTCCCAATATCTTTTGCCGGAGAGCTCCTGAATGCAAGCGCGAATCTGTTTGACGTGCTCCTGCAGCAGCTTCTTTCTGTTCGGCTCGTCTTTTGACTCGGTGGCGTCCATGTATGCGGACAGAGGAACCTTGGCATCCACGATGATCCTGCCACCACCTGGCAGATATATCACCATATCCGGACGGGCTCTCGTGTTTCCCACCTCAGCCGAGACCTGCTCCCGAAAATCACAATGTTTCAGCATGCCAGCCAGCTCCACCACACGTCGTAGCTGCACTTCCCCCCAGTGACCGCGGACATGCGGGGCTTTTAGGGCCGCCACCAGCCGATTCGCCTCGGTTCTGAGCAGATTTTGCGAAGAAATCAGGTCGTTGACTTGCTGTTTCAGGCCCTCATATGCTCCAATCCGTATTTTTTCCATCTCGCTCAGGGTATTTCTCACTTCATCCAGCGTCGTCTTCACAGGAAACACATGTTCTGCCACGGTTTTTGAGTTGATAGCCAGCTCGGATTTCGTCTTTTCATGCAGCCGATCGAAGACGACATTTGCCAACTCGACGAAGGACTGATTATTCCTGAGCAGAGCCTCCGAACTTATGTTTTTGAAGGCGTCCGTCAGTTTTTTCTCGGCATTTTCCAGCAGGCCAAGTTTTTCCGACAGATTTCTGCGCTCCTGCTCCAGATTCGCTGCCAGCAGCGCCGCCTCTTTCTCCGAGGCGATATACTTATCGGACAGCTCCTGATACCTGGATTCCAGCTCCTGAAACTGATGGCAGCGCTCCGTGAGGGAGGCGTTCTCCAGCAACGTCCTGTGATGCTGCTCCTCCAACTCCTTCAGGTGGGCATTCCTGGTGGCCATTTCCCGTAGCCGGGTCCGCTGGACAACGACGATGCAGACGAGGACCGCCGCCAGCAGAGATTGGATAACCGCCGTCATCTTACCGCTCCGATGACATTCCGGAGCAAATCTACTGCCTCTCGTAGTCGTCGCTGATCTTCCCCCTCGGCATATATCCTGACAACCGGCTCCGTTCCGGATGGCCGCAGAATGACGCGTCCGTTGTCCTGCAGCGTTGCTTTCGCCTGTTCCAACGCTGCCTCCACTTCCGGAAGATGAATTACGGACTTGTTCATCACCAGTATGTTCTCCGATAGACTTGGGTACGGCCGGAAGACATTGCGGAACTCACTGAATTTTTTCTGTGATCTGACAAAACACTCCATGAGCTTTAATGCTACAAACAAGCCGTCGCCGGTGTGGGCGTGGGATGCGATGATTATATGGCCGGATGGCTCTCCCCCCAGCGCCGCGTCCAGCCTCCGCATCTCTTCAAACACATGCCGATCCCCAACGGCAGTACGGATCAATTCACGACCGCCAGCTGTCAGATATTGCTCTAGCGCCAAGTTGGCCATGATGGTTGATACCACCGGCCGTCGTGGGAAATTTCCATCTCGAATCAAGATCGCCAACAGAGTGTCTCCGTCCACAGGATCCCCATTTTCGTCTGCCAACAGCAGCCGATCGCCGTCTCCGTCGAAGGCAATGCCAACATCTGCCTGATGCTCTATGACAGCCGCCGCTAGAACGTCCGGATTCGTGGCTCCACAGCCGTCATTTATGTTAGAGCCGTTGGGAGAGTCGTGGATGGAGACGAGATCGAAGTTGAACTCTCGGAATACGCCCGCGGCGGTGGAGGAAAGGGCACCGTTGGCGGAATCCAGGACTATTTTCACGGCAGCTGCTTCCGATTTATCGAAAACCGACGATGTCATCAGGAGATTGCGGTAGATGGCGAGGCCGTCGTCCTCTTGTCGTACCAGACCGCAAGCCTCTCCACCGCTGGGTGGCAGAAGGGCGTCGTCCATCATGATTCCCTCCAATTTTGCTTCGGCGTCGTCGGTCAGTTTCGATCCCTCGCCGTCGAACACCTTGAGGCCATTGTCTCGGAAGGGATTGTGGGATGCGGAAATCATAATGCCGGCGTTTGCGCCGAGTTTTTTGGTCAGGATTGACGCCGCCGCCGTCGGGACGATTCCCAGCAGCCGAACGTCGACGCCGCAGGAGGCAAAATGAGCCGTCAGCGCCCGCTCCAACATGTCACCGGAAATGCGGGAATCCTGTCCGATGATGACTGACGGTCTCACGGCGGCGGTTGTGAGATTTTCCATAGTGGAATCATGGAAAAGCACAGCCAGAGCGCCGGCTAGCCTCTGGCACACCTCGGGAGTCACAGGATGCTCTCCAGCCACTCCGCGAATTCCGTCGGTTCCGAATAATTTACGCATCGGCGATGATTCCACAAACCTGCGGCATTATAGCAGCAACAAAGGCCGACGATCCAGTGTTGTAAGCTTGATCCGTCGCCGGAAACAACCTATAAGTACGGTTGTTTGGGCGTATGGCAAGGCGATGATTTCTGCCATGCGGATTATGGATGATTAGCTTTTCGAGAACGGACGGTCGCATTTTCGGGCGCTGGTGGTGGACGGTGGACCGGGTGATGCTTTTTTCCTTCCTAATCATGATGGCCTTCGGCGTCCTCATGGCCATGGCCGCCACCCCAATGGTGGCCAGTCGCATAGGGGTCGAGACCTCCTACTTCCTGAAGCGCCACCTGCTGTACGTTCTCCCGTCGCTGCTGACGATTTTTTCCGTATCCCTCTTGGACAGAAAAGGCCTTAGACGTTTCTCTCTGGTTTTGTTCCTCTTTTCCATCTTCCTCACACTGCTGACCCTCTTCCTGGGGGCGGAAATTAAGGGTGCCTGTCGTTGGATACCGATTTTTGGCTTTTCCCTTCAACCCTCGGAATTCACGAAGCCTGCGCTGGCGGTGATCACGGCCTGGATGTTCTCGGAGCAGCATCGCAATCCTGAATTTCGCGGCAAATTTATGGCCTCTCTTCTACTGGGAATCTTCATTGTGCTCTTGCTGCTGCAGCCGGACGTGGGGGCGGTTGTCATCACCGCCTTCGTTTGGTTTGGACAGCTGTTTCTGAACGGTCTCCCGGTGATTTTTGCAGTGGGCGTGGCGGTGGCCATGGCCGGCGGATTTGTGCTGGCCTACATGTTCCTTCCCCACGTCGCCGCCCGTGTCGATCGATTTATGAATCCGGAAATCGGCGATCACTACCAGATAGGTCGCTCTCTGGAAGCCTTCGCCAACGGCGGTCTTTTCGGCGTCGGGCCCGGAGAGGGCGTAATCAAAAAACACGTGCCGGACGCCCACGCGGACTTCGTCTTCGCGGTGCTGGGTGAGGAGTTCGGCTTTTTCGTGTGCCTTCTGGTGGTGGTTTTAATCGCATTTTTGGTCATATATGGCATGCTGAAATCTCTGAAGGAGAACGATTTGTTCAGCATCTTGGCCTCCGTTGGGCTTCTGTGCCAATTTGGATTGCAATCCTTTGTTAACATCGCCTCTGCGCTGCAAATCATCCCCACGAAGGGAATGACTCTGCCATTTATCAGTTACGGCGGCTCCTCCATGATGGCCACCAGCATCGCCGTCGGCATGATTCTGGCCCTGGGCAGGAGGAGGACTTACCCGTGGCGGGAGATCGTCTACTGAAAACGTCTTCGTCTCCTAGGGGTCCCGCAGAAAGTTAGCTGGGATTCACCAAAAATTCATCATTTGGGCGTATGATTTTCTTATATTGAGGATTTTGGGTTGCGGTATGTGGAATAAAATATGTCGGATTTTTTTCTCGAAAATGCATTATCCCTTGAAATATCAGAGTGTCGGGGGGGGGGG
>JAITAU010000068.1 GCA_031283965.1 Holosporaceae bacterium
CGCCAGGCTCAGACCCTTTATCGCTTTTTTCATGTTTTACCCCTTATTTTATAAATAAACACATTGAATATATATGATCATATGGGGAAAAACACAAGAAAAAAATATCGATATTTTAGGAAAAAAGGCGTTGGATTTTTAGCCCGCTCGAGACGTCGCGACTTTCCGCATGATGGGCAAATAACTGCCGCTGCGGCAGAGATGGATCTCATGGCATTATACCGAATCTCATCTCGAATCGTCCGACAGCTCCCGAAATGCGCTCTGCAACAGTTGTCACCGAGTTGGCGATGGTCGGTTGATGATGGGAACTGGCATTAGTCGAACTTCATCTGGTAGGGAATTTCCACGATGACGCGGGTTTCTTCGCTCTTGCGCCTCCGATACAGCAGCGCAGTTTTGAAGATGGCGGCCGTTTGATTATGCAAAATGTTCTGCCAAAACTCCCCCGGCACGAAACTGGGCATTACCACAATGGTTTTTCCCCTCTCCGGATCGCGCTCGTCCTGTTCATGGAGGAAATCCAGAAACGGATTCACGACTGATCTGTAGGGAGAGCTCAGTATGACCAACGGCATGGAAAAATTCATGGCTCTCCAGGCGAGTTTCAGCCGGTCCGTCTCCCGTTTTTCCACATTCACCACCACCGCCACCACGTCGTTGGAAAGGGAAGCGGAAAACCGCAGCGCCGCCAGCGTTCCCTTGTGGATTCTGGACACCGGAACCACCACCTTCGGTCTGGTGTTCCTCAGGGGCTGCAGGAGATTCCCCAAATGCCCCCGCCTCAGATCCAGCTCTGTGTTGGTCTTCATGTAGCGGCGGTGTATCTTCCGGAACGTGTAGAACAAAATCAGCATCAGAGTGACGACGATCCAGGCGCCCCGCATGAATTTACTTTCGATGATGGTCAGGAGGGTGATGAACGTGGCCAGAACGCCGACGGCATTGATGATGACCTTGATCTGCCAATTTTTCCCGCGGTTTTTGATCCAATATCTCACCATTCCTGCCTGGGACAGAGTGTAGGAGGTGAAGACTCCAAGAGAGTACAGTGGAATCAGAGCGTGGGAATTGCCGTCGAAGATCACAATCAGCGCCATGGCGGTCAGAGCCAGCATTATGATGCCGTTGGAGAAGGCCAGCCGATCGCCAAGGTTGGCGAATCTGGTGGGGATGTATTTTTCTTTGGCCAACACCGACGTCAGTCGCGGAAATCCGGTGAAGGAAGTATTGGCGGCCAGCAGCAATATGCCAACGGTGGCCAGCTGAAAGACGTAGTAGGCGAATCCGGTTCCAAAAATCCGCTTGGCGATTTGGGAAATTACGCTTTCGGAGCCGTCCGGAAAGATGGCGTATTCGTTGGCCAAAAAGGTGACGCCCAGAAACATGGAGGAGAGGAAAATTGCCATACCCGCCAGCGTTATCTGGGCATTTTTTCGCTGTGGTTCCTCGAATGCCGGCACTCCGCTGGCGATGGCCTCTATTCCCGTAAGAGCGGAGCATCCGGAGGCGAACGCCCGCAGGATCACCATGAAAATCATGGCATGATCCACCTCCGCCGGCAGCGAGTAGGCCTCCCTGGGCGGCTCTCCGTGGATAAATCCCCAGAGGATCATGCAGATGGTGATCCCGATAAAAAAATAAGTGGGAATGGACAAAATACCGGCGGATTCCTTGGCGCCGCGCAGGTTGGATATGGTGATGAAGAGGAGGGAAATCAGACAAAAGGCCACCACATGATTTCCCAGAGCCGGAAATGCCGAGACAACGGCGCAGGCTCCGGCCGAGAGACTCACCGCCACCGTCAGGGTGTAGTCTATGAGGAGCGCCGCCGCCGCAATGAGTCCAAAAAACTCTCCGAGATTCTGATGGGCGACGGTGAAGGCTCCGCCTCCGGTGGGATAGGCCTTGATGGTCTGCCAGTAGGAAATCGACACGATGAACAGCAGCCCAACGATGGCTCCGGAGATGGAGGAGGAGAAGGAATGTGCCATCACCATCCCCAGCGCCAGAAGAATTTCCTCGGTGGCGTAGGTGACGGAGGAGAGAACGTCGGAGGAGAAAATTGCCAGCGCCTTGATCTTCGTCAACCGCTCCGAAACCAACTTCTCGGTTTTCAGAGGGTTTCCGAAGATAAAATTGACTATACTCATTCGCGGTTTTCTAGCACTTTTCGGAGTTCATTTACCTCCGTCTGCAGATCCAGGCGCCGTTGCAGCTCGTTGTTGTTGGATTGGATCAACTCCAGAATGCGCTTCCGAAGATTCTTCACCTCCTGCAGCAGGACCGGCATGTAGTTGCGGGCATAGGCCACGAAGCC
Source organism: Holosporaceae bacterium (assembly GCA_031283965.1). Classification (GTDB taxonomy): domain Bacteria; phylum Pseudomonadota; class Alphaproteobacteria; order UBA3830; family UBA3830; genus JAIRZM01. The sequence continues at coordinate 2,321 of JAITAU010000068.1, forward strand.
GGCGTCGGCTTTGTTTTGGGCTTCGCTGTGGTAGTCGAAGAGGGCGATTGGATTGCCGTCGACATCCGGAATCACCCAGGCGGTGCCGACCCCGTCGTCCTCCACCACATTCCATGGGAGCGCAGTGGCCGATTTCAACTTCTCTTCCAGAAGATTGAGATCCTCCGGAGTCAGAATCTGTTTCATGAAGATGTGGCGTCCTCCTCGGGACTCGCGATTTCCTCCGGTTTCGACGGCGTTCCCGTATGCTGACGGGCTTCTTCTTCGGACTTGGCCACCACCAGTCGCAGCGACACCGCCACCTCCGGATGTAATTCCACCGACACGTCGTAGGTTCCCAGCAGCTTGATGGGGGTGTGGAGATTGACCTGGCCGGGAGAAACATCGTGACCGAACTCCCGCAGAGCCTCAGCAACGTCGCGATTGGTTACGGATCCGTAGAGATGACTCTTCTCGCTGGCCTGGCGAATCAGGGTGATGGACAATTTCTCCATTTTTTTCGCAATTTCAAGGGCGGCAGCCCGAGTTTCGGAGTTAGCGGCCTCTATCTGGGCTCTTTTAGCTTCGAAATACTTAAGATTTTCCTGATTCGCCCTCAGGGCAATCTTTTTGGGCAGAAGGTAATTCCTGGCGTACCCCGGCTTCACGCTCACCAGATCCCCTATGGATCCCAGTCGCGCCACCCTCTGCAACAAAATAACCTTCACCTGTTCCATGATCACCCCTAAATGAAAAATCGTACCGAATACCGGGGGCATTATAGCGGAATTGTCGCCGTTGGGCAATTGAATCCTGCCGCATTCGTGGCAGTATTGAGGTTCCTCAGGGTTTTCGATTATGCTGACCTTCGATAATGCGGAGGAATGATGCGCAAAACTTTCGATGACTCGATTTACGAGGGCGCCGAGTCCTGGCCCTTTGAGGAGGCGCGTCGGCTACTGTCCAGAAAAGGTCTCCGGGAGCGCGACTGCTGCATCTTCGAAACCGGCTATGGTCCCTCCGGGCTGCCCCACATCGGCACCTTCGGAGAAGTGGCCCGCACCACCTACGTGCGCCACGCCTTCGAGTGTCTCTCCCAAATAAAAACGCGCCTCTACGCCTTCTCCGACGACATGGACGGCCTCCGCAAGGCGCCGGACAATATTCCCAATCGGGAGATGGTGGCCCGGTATCTGGGATTCCCGTTGACGAAGGTGCCTGATCCCTTCGGATGCCACGAGAGTTTCGGCCATCACAACAACAGTAAGCTGAGAGAATTTCTGGACTCCTTTGGTTTTGAATACGAATTCCAGAGCTCCAGCGACTGGTACAACGGCGGAAGGTTCAACGACGTTCTCCGGCTGGTTCTGGAGCGTCGCGAGGAGATACTGGAGGTCATGCTGGCCAGTCTACGGGAGGAGCGGGCCGCCACCTACAGTCCCTTCCTGCCGCTTTCGCCGAAAACCGGCCGTGTTCTCCAGGTGAACATCGAGGAGTATCGCCCCAACTCCGGCAGCGTCGTCTTCCGGGACGAGGATGGGACTCTGACGGAGCTGCCGGTCGCCGACGGCCACTGCAAGCTCCAGTGGAAGGTGGATTGGGCGGCCCGCTGGGCGGCCATCGGCGTGGACTACGAGATGGCCGGCAAGGATCTGATCGACTCCGTAAAACTGTCGTCGAAGATCTGCAAAATCCTTGGGGGAATGCCGCCGGAGGGATTCAACTACGAGCTATTTTTGGATGAAGAGGGCAAAAAAATCTCGAAATCCAAGGGGAATGGCGTCGGAATGGACGAGTGGCTGCGGTACGCGCCTCCGGAAAGTCTGGCGAATTTCATGTTCGCCTCCCCCAAGAGCGCGAAAAAACTGTATTTCGACGTGATTCCGCGGCAGGTGGACGACTACGCGACCCATCTGCGGAATTTTGAAACGCAGGAGCCCCGGAAGCGGATCAACAACCCCGTCTGGCACATAAACAACGGCCACCCGCCGAAGCCGGAGACCGAGATCTCCTATTCTCTGCTGCTGAATCTGGTCAGCGTCTGTAACAGCGACGATCGGGATGTGTTATGGGGGTTCATAAGGAAATATCTTCCGGAGGCGTCGCCCCAGACCATGCCGTTTCTGGATAAACTGCTGCGGCACGCCGTCAACTATTACCGGGATTTTGTCCAGGCGAAGAAGAGCTACGGAACGCCGACGGCTGTGGAGCGGGAAGCCATGAAGGATCTGCAGGCGGAGCTGGACGGACTCGGCGGCGACGCCTCAGCCTCCGTCTCCGCGGACGAGATCCAACGGATTGTGTTCGAGGTTGGGAAACGCCACGATTTTCCCGATCTGCGGACTTGGTTCGGGGCTCTGTACCGGAATCTTTTGGGCCAAAGCGACGGTCCGCGCATGGGTTCTTTCATCGCCCTCTACGGCGTAGACAATACGAAAAAGCTGATAGAAGAAGCGCTGGAGCGGCAGTCATGACGCCTTCGCAGCTGAAACAGGTGGCCGAATGGTTCGCGGCGGCGGGGGTGTCGGACATAACTGCGGATAAAAATTCCCTCCATTCCGGTGAGAAAAAGGAGGCCGGCACTCTGGAAGAGCTGAAGGCGGCCATTATGCGGATCGATATTCCGCTGAAGGATTGCGCCCTGAACACGGTGTTCGGCGTCGGCGATCCCAACGCCGACATCCTGCTTCTGGGGGAGGCGCCGGGGGCGGAGGAGGATCGGCAGGGGATTCCCTTCGTGGGCCAGAGCGGTCAGCTGCTGGACAAAATCCTCGCCGCCGTCGGATTGGATCGCTCCCGGATCTACATAACGAACATCCTGCCCTGGAGGCCGCCCGGCAACCGAACGCCCACCAACCAGGAGATGGAGCTGTTCCGTCCCTACGTCATCCGGCACATTTCCCTTGTGAATCCGAAGATCGTCGTCTGCCTCGGAGGAACGGCCACCAAAGCGCTGCTCCAGACTTCCCAGGGAATCATGCAGCTGCGGGGCAGGTGGACGCAGATGGCGGAACTCTCGGCGAAGATTCTCCCGACCTTCCATCCGGCCTATCTGCTGCGGTCGCCGTCGCAGAAAAGAGAAGCCTGGGCGGATTTTCTGAACGTCACTCAGGCTGTCGACCAGACGTCATAAACGATTCAGGCTGTCGCCCCAGGGGTCGCAAACGATTCAGGCTGTCGTAAACGATTTATGGTTTTTCGGTATTTTTATCGCCGCTTTTCTGCTCGAATCCTCATGTGCGTCAATATGCAGCGCCCATACATAAAAACACTTCAAAAATACACCAAAATACTTCAAAAATATTCAAAAAATCAGATTTGTTAACGACGCCCAAATACAGCTCCTGAATATTTTGCCATTTTCATTGGGAAAAATGCTCTTTTGTAAAGATGTTAGTATTTTTTTATATTTTTTTAATTTTTCCCGTATCTTTTTTTTAAATCGTCTGTATAACACCACACTTCATTATTAATTTCCTATCGCGTGTCCGCCGACCGCTGCGACTGAGGACGCTTCCAAAGGCGTTTAAATAATTTGGAATGAGGATTGGTATCAGGCGACGATGGTGGAACTCAGGCGACGCCGGTGGAACTCAGGGGACGATGGTGGAACTCAGGCTACGCCGGGGGCGATGAGATTGCCGCCGTCCACCAGCGCATGGGACAGCACGTCGTCCACCATTTCTACTTTCAGGATGTTCAGGCCATCCAGCACGCACTGAGGAATGTCATGGAGGTCGGATTCGTTGGCCTTTGGGATGATGACGGTCTTGATCCCCTCCCGATGAGCCGCCAGCAGTTTTTCCTTCAGGCCGCCGATGGGCAAAACCCGTCCCCGCAGAGTGATTTCGCCGGTCATGGCGGTGTCGTTGCGGATGGGCTTCGAGGTGAGCGACGAGACGATGCTGGTGATCATGGCCACTCCGGCGGACGGTCCATCCTTTGGGGTGGCTCCCTCCGGCACATGGATGTGAAAATCCGTGGTTTCGAAGGTTTTTGGATCGATGCCGAGGGATTGGGAGCGGGATCGCACGTAGCTGATGGCCGCCTGGATGGATTCCTGCATGACGTCCCCCAATTTTCCGGTGAGGGTGGTCTTTCCTTTGCCGGGAACGCTGATGGCCTCGATGGAAAGCAACTCGCCCCCCACCTCGGTCCAGGCCAATCCGGTGACGACCCCAACCATATTACGGTCTTCGGCGCCAAATCTTTTGAACTTACAGAAGCCGGCGTACTTTTCAAGATTATCTACCGAAACCAGAACGTTCTTCAGGGTATCTGGATTCTCCGACAATTCTTTGACGGCCTTGCGGGCGATGTTGGCGATCTCCCGCTCCAGATTGCGAACGCCGGCCTCTCGGGTGTAGTTGCGGATTATGGACATCAGAGCTTCGTCCACGATCTCGAGCTCCGTCTCCCGCAGACCATTCTCCGCTTTCTGTTTCGGCACCAGATGGGACTTGGCGATCTCCAATTTTTCCAGCTCCGTGTAGCCGGAGAGCTTTATGATTTCCAGACGATCCAGCAGCGGCGTTGGCATTTTGTAGGAGTTGGCGGTGGTGATGAACATCACGTCCGACAGATCGTAGTCCACCTCCAGATAATGATCGCTAAAGGAGGAATTTTGCTCAGGATCCAGCACTTCCAACAGGGCGCTGGCGGGATCTCCCTTCCAGTCGGCGCCGATCTTGTCGATTTCGTCCAGCAGAAACAATGGATTCGAAGATTTCGCCTTTCTCATGCCGGCGATTATCTTGCCGGGCATGGATCCGATGTAGGTGCGGCGATGGCCGCGGATTTCCGACTCGTCCCGCACGCCGCCGAGGGAAAATTTCACGTAATTCCGGCCGGTGGCCCGGGCGATCGACTTGGCCAGAGAAGTTTTTCCGACCCCCGGCGGCCCCACCAAGCACAGCACCGACCCCTTCACCTTTCCGATGCGATTCTGGACGGCGAGGAATTCCAAAATTCGCTCCTTCACCTTCTCCAGTCCGTAGTGGTCCTGATCCAGAATGATTTTCGCCTCTTTTATGTCCTTTTTGACCTTGGTTTTCTGCTCCCAGGGGATGGAGATCAACCAATCCAGAAAATTACGCACCACCGTCGCCTCCGGCGACATCGGCGACATATTTTTGAGCTTTTTCACTTCGGCGTTGAATTTTTCGCGGGCCTCCTTGGAGAATTTTATCTTTTTCGCCTTGTTTTCCAGCTCCTTTATCTCGTCGACGGAGCTCTCCGGATCCCCCAGCTCCTTCTGGATAGCCTTGATCTGTTCGTTCAGATAGTACTCCTTCTGACTTTTCTCCATCTGCCTTTTGACGCGGTTGCGGATTTTCCTTTCTATGTTGATCATGTCGATTTCCGCCTCCATGAAGGAGAGGAGTTTTTCATATCTCTTGGAGGTGTTGGTCTCGCTCAGCAGTTCCTGCTTGTCCTGAATGCGGAAGACCATGTGGGCGGCCACCACGTCGATCAGATCGTTGGGGGCCTCCATGCTGGTCACCGCCATCAGCGTGTCCATGGATATGCGTTTGTTGAGTTTCGCATAGTTTTCGAACTGTTCTATCAGCGTGCGTCGGTAGGCTTCCAATTCGCCGACGTTTTCCAGTCCAGTCGGCCGCAGTATTTCGTAGGTGGCGGAATAATATCCCTCATTGTTGGCGCATTTGGAGACGGAAATTCTGCTTATGCCCTCCACCAGGATTTTCACGGTGCTGTCCGGAAGTTTGAGGATCTGCAGAATGTTACCCAGCACGCCGACGTGGTAGAGATCCTCGAAGGATGGGTCGTCGTTGTGAAGATTCTTCTGGGTGAGGAGAACGATCTTCTTGCCGCTGTCCATGGCCGCCTCCAGGGCGTTGACGGATTTGGATCTTCCAACGAAAAGCGGCACCACCACGTGGGGGAAGATGACGATATCCCGTATCGAGAGCACGGGGCAGACGTTTTCCAAAATAAACTCCTAAGCGATGCTGCTACTCTTGGCCTCCGGGCATTTTAATACAGGTTGATATTTCCCTTCAATCACATCTTTTGTGATTATCACCTCAGTGACGTCCTTGAGCGACGGCAGGTCGTACATGGTGTCCAGCAGCACGGATTCCATGATGGACCGCAGGCCTCGGGCGCCGGTTTTGCGCTCCAGAGCTAACTTGGCGATGGCCGCCACGGCGTCATCCTCAAAGGTAAGTTGCACATTCTCCATCTTGAAGAGCCGCTGATACTGTTTGATCAGGGCATTTTTCGGCTCCTGCAGGATGGAAATCAGCGCCGTTTCATCCAGATCATTCAGGGTGGCGATCATCGGCAGTCGGCCAACGAACTCCGGAATAAGACCATACTTCAGCAGATCCTCCGGCACAACTTTTTCCAGCAACTCCCCGGTGTTTCTGTCGCTTTCATGTTGTATTTCTGCACCGAATCCTATGGAGGACTTGTTGCCGCGGGCCGCAATGATCTTGTCTAGCCCGGCGAAGGCTCCGCCGCAGATGAAAAGTATGTTGGTGGTATCCACATGGAGAAATTCCTGCTGCGGATGTTTCCGCCCTCCCTGGGGAGGAACCGACGAAACCGTTCCCTCGATTATCTTCAACAGAGCCTGCTGCACGCCTTCGCCGGAAACGTCACGGGTTATGGATGGATTGTCCGATTTTTTAGAAATTTTATCGATCTCGTCGATGTAGACTATGCCCATCTGGGCCTTTTCCACGTCGTAGTCCGCCGCCTGAAGCAGTTTCAGGATGATGTTTTCCACGTCTTCGCCGACGTAGCCGGCCTCCGTGAGGGTGGTGGCGTCAGCCATGGTGAAGGGGACGTCGATGATCCTGGCCAGAGTCTGGGCCAGCAGAGTTTTTCCCGTTCCGGTGGGGCCTATGAGCAGAATGTTGGACTTGGCCAGCTCCACGTCGGTGTTTTTGGAGATGTCCGAGAGCCTTTTGTAATGATTATAAATGGCCACCGAGAGTATTTTTTTCGCTTTGGCCTGACCTATTATATAGTCATCCAATATTTGGCGAATTTCCCTCGGCGATGGGAGAGGATTCCGGCTTTTGGGAGAGGCGTTCGGTTGAGTTTCAGAGATTATACCGGCGCATAGCTCGATACACTCGTCACATATATAGACCGTTGGACCGACTATGAGCTTCTTCACCTCATGCTGCGTTTTTCCACAAAATGAGCAGCATAAAGTTCCAGCGCCGTCCACCATTTTTTCCATTGACCCCTCCAAAACGATCCAACGGTACTATACTCTCATCAATGTTCCAAAAAATACTTAATTTCAAAAATTTTTCCGGAAACATAGTTATTTTGCAGTGGGGTGGAAAACCTCCTGAAGGCGGAGAGGGCAGCGGCAATCGCGCCCCCAAAGGACGCCCCAGTCGTCGCCGGCCTTCGCATGGCAACTCCGTCCTAAATTCACGGAAAAATAATCCCAATACACCATTGATCGCCACAAAGTCTCCGAGGCCATGCAACTAAAAAACCGACGGATTTGCGCCTCTAGCATGGATTGTTAACGGGCGCCCACTCCCAAACTTCTCGGTATACTCCAGCCATGGCTTTAGCAGCTCGGTTTTCGCCTCTTCCTCATTCATTTTAGACGCCGCTTCAAGCGTCTTTGAGTATGATTTCTGCACCAACTCTTCATCTAGCCCGACATTCTTCTTACACGCATACTTGATTATTTTAGAGGAAAAGTCTGGATATTCCGCGGAAATTTCCAAACATTTGTTCAAATCAGACCGTTCGTACAAAGCATCCAGCAAAAACATGTCCCTAACGAAAACAATCCACTCCAAATCAATGCACAGTTGCGTGTATTTGGCTATATTAAATGGCTTTCCCCTGTTTTGGGCGTATGAATAAATCTGTCTGATGAATTCATATGGAAAATACAATGATTCTATCGCCGCCTTCATACATTCGTCGACGTCTATTGCAACCACAGAATGATACTTCTTTGTTAGCCATACGGGAGAGATGATATAACCTTTTTCCATTTTCTTTACGGTATATTCCGTCATGTTAATCTCTTTATTGTTCGCTAATGCGTATTGACACAGCGACGTTATTGCGTCAGAGTACAGCCCTTTGACGGAGGCGAGGTATTGTGATATCTCATTGAGATCTCTATCCTCGATTTCTATTTTGTTCTTTGAGGCATAGCTGAGAATCGCTGAAATGTGTTTGCTCTTTGGTTTTTCGGGAATGTCCTCATTCTTTAGTACAGCACGCAGTACATCGAGCGCATCGTCGTTGGTCAAAAATATCTTTCCCTTATAAGAGCCAAAATAATGCTCCACGAATTCCTCCAAAAATTTTAGCTCCTTAACCACGGAAATTAAGGAAGATATCATCTCCTTGGCGTTTTGCGTTCCAATGGCTGAATCGACGAAGGCGTCCATAACCACCAGAACCTTCTGCTTTTCATCAGTTGGGATAGAAGATAGAGCTGTTTTTAAAGTCTCCTCCAGTAGTTCTCTTAGGGTTTTTTTACTGTTTTTTAGGGCGCCTAGCAGAACAGAATCCACCAGAACGCCGTTTTTTATGCATGCCACCACACATTGGGGATCCAATTTAAGATTCAATGTTGCGGCGTAATCGGCCAGGTCTCTTATCAAACTGCGTAGAAAATCGCCGTACAGCTTGCTGGATCCCTGCCCGGAGGCAGCCATGATTTCCATTGCCTCGGTTACTTCTTCAGTGGTGATTGTTCTGTCTTCGGAGGACATGGCTATCGCCGAAGAAGAAAATTTTTTCATCTTTTTCCGGGAGCGCTGGATAAAGAGTTCTTCTTTCTGAACTATCTGCGATAGAACAGCCAGTATTGCTGAGGTTCGCTCCGCTCTGTCGTCGTTATTTTTTCCAGTTATTTCTCCAAGATCATCGTTGGCGGAATGGAACAGTCTTATTGCGTTTGCGTCTCTTGTCAGAAAAGTACTCTCATTCTGATTATCAACTATTAGGTACTTGTGCGTATCATCTGATTCCGGTATGGGGAATTCCACCGGTAGAATTCCGCTGATGGTGAGCATTTCTTCTCCATTGTCCCAGCCCCTTAGCGAGAAACAGGCGATGAAAACCGAAACTGCCTTGGCATAGCCAGCCTGCTCGCCGAAATTATCGTCAAGATCGCCTAAATCTAAATTTTGATTGCCAAAAAAATCATTGGCTTTCAGAAAGCCATAAACTCCCGCGAGGCGATCTTTTATAATGGCACACACCTCATTGGCGCTGGGAGCATTCGGAAATTTCCCATCGATACCTCTGGCAACGGCCTCAGATATATCTTTTTCCAGAAAAGGATAGAGGCGTTTTCTAAAATCTGCATTGCCGAGGGCGGCGACGCGCAAGGAATTTACGACATTTGGGGCGTACATCCCCAGCATAAGATGATAGGCGTGACTGAATTCATGCGTGAGAGTAGCCGCCATGGAGGTTAATTCCTCAACATTCGGCTTCGCTTCCATTTCCAGTATGACCCCGCGGTCATAGCCCTTTTCGTTTTTGACGCCCAGGTTATGGTTCATATAATTGTAAACGCTTCTCTCGGCGCCTAGTCTTACCATTATCCTTTTTCCGCGATAATTGGAGGCATTGGTTATGCCTTCGTCAATTAATCTTTGAAGAATCATGAGACTCTTTATCCTCTGCTCGCCGGTGAAGTTTGAAGCCATTGCTACGAATATTTTTTTAAATTGCTCTTCATCTTCTGGCTTTATTTCCAAAAGATGTGTTTTTGCTTCTTCATACAACTTATCTATGGCTTTCTCGTCGATGGCGCCGTTTTTGGAGACGGCTATGTCGTTAATTCCCTGAATCCACGTATGCAATTCCCCGTCGGTGTGCTCGATGGCGTATTTGAGCAGATACGGGTAGGAGATGTCGAGTATTTTTACTTCGTTGTTTTTTTCAACGCCGAACATTTTCGCCAATCTATGAACCTGCACATTAATCCAGTTGGAATCCTGCAGCATGCCAGATTTCGTCACGGCCTCGGATATTTGTCTTGGATTTTGCGTTTTCGGACTCATCCCGTATATGTGCTCATAGCCCACAAGTTTTTCGGTGGAGCCACCGATTCTCTGGGAAAGCAGGGCAGGGGAGGATGGAGTTCTCATTGTTTTTTGGAGCGCGCCTATTATCTTCGGCGTTTCCGCGCATGAATCGACCCCTAAAATGATCAAAAGCGCAGCAGTATATTTACCCATAATCACAAACTCTATCGCTTGGCTATGCCAAGTCTATGGGAAACATCTGAAGAAAAGGTTGACTTGAACCCAGAGGCATGATGGCGATGGAAGTCGTAGGAGCGCCTCAGCTTTTCCTACAATTCTTCCGTGGAAAATGTTACACTCCGTCGGGTTGAGTCAAAAAACGCATGCAGAACACAGCGGAAAAACTAGAAATCGAGGATCGGCTGCTGTCTCCCCTGAATCCACAGCAATCGGAGGCGGTGACCACTCTGGACGTCCCTCTGCTGGTGCTGTCCGGAGCCGGAACCGGCAAGACCAAGGTCCTCACCACCAAAATCTCCTACATTGTGGAGAAGGGGGCGGCGTTCCCGTCCCAGATTTTGGCGGTTACCTTCGGCAATCGGGCCGCTCAGGAGATGAAGGAGCGGCTGCGACAGCTTTCGCCCGACTCTGACGGCGTTTGGCTGGGGACTTTTCATTCCATCTGCGCCAGGATCCTACGACTGCATTCCGAATCCATTGGCGTCGCCGAGAATTTCACCATCATGGACGCCGATGATCAATCCAAAGTCATCCAGCAGATTCTGAGGGAGCTCAACGTGGACAAGCGGGCCGCCAACGCCGTCGCCTCCAAGATCTCTCGGTGGAAAGACAAGGGCATCGCCAGCGATGACGACCGGATCGATGGCCGCTCTCTGGAGGGGAAAATTTACAAAATCTATCAGGAGCGCATCACCGCCTACGGTTCGGTGGATTTCGGAGATTTGCTCCTGCTGGTGTTGCGGATTTTCAAAAAACATCCGGAAATCCTGCAGAAGTATCGGAATAAATTTCGCCATATTCTGGTGGACGAGTATCAGGACGCCAACATGGCCCAGTACCTGTGGCTGCGGATGCTATCGCCATTGGGGGATGGACTGTGCTGCGTGGGCGACGACGACCAATCCATCTACAGCTGGCGAGGAGCGGAGGTGGGCAACATTCTGCGATTTGAAACAGATTTCCCCAACTCCAGGATTATCCGACTGGAGAAGAATTATCGCTCCGTGGGGAACATCCTGACGGCCGCCTCCGCCCTCATCGCCAACAACGAAAATCGTTTCGGCAAGACCATCTGGACGGACGGCGAGAGTGGAGAAAAAATTATTCTCCAGCAGGCCTACAATGGATTCGATGAGGCCAAGATGGTGGCCGAGAGGATCGAAGGCCTGCGTTCGCGGGGGATTCGCCACGGCCAGATGGCGGTGCTGGTGCGCGCCGGCTTTCAGACTCGGGAATTCGAAGAGCGATTCATGGCCTACGGCCTCCCCTACAGGATCGTTGGCGGACTGAAGTTCTACGATCGCCGAGAAATCAAGGACGTCATCGCCTACATGCGACTGATCTGTCAGCCAAACGATGGCCTGGCCTTCGAGCGCATCATCAATATTCCCAAAAGAGGCGTCGGCGCTGCGGCCATCGCAGATTTCCACGCCAGAGCCAGGGAGAAAAACATCTCACTATACGCCGCCGCCAGGGAAATATCAGCCGCGAATCTGCTGCGACCGTCGGTGAAAGCCGCTCTGGAGGAATTCGTTCGCCTGATGGAATCTCTGCGGCAACGGAAGAATCTTCGGCCGGCGGATATGGCAAAAATCATCCTGGAAGAGACCGGCTACCTGAGGATGTTGAGGCAGGAGCAGACGCTGGAGAGCCAAACGCGCCTGGAAAATCTGAATGAGTTGCTGATGGCCCTCGAGGATTTTGAGGAGCTTGCCACTTTCATCGAGCACGTGAGCCTTGTGACGGATGGGCCGCGGAATTATCAGGACGATGTGGTAACTCTGATGACTCTCCACGGCGCGAAGGGATCGGAATACGAAGCCGTGTTTCTGGTCGGCTGGGAGGAGGGGATTTTCCCTCACAATCTGGCGCTGCAGGATGGGAATCTGGAGGAGGAACGCCGTCTCGCCTATGTGGGACTAACCAGAGCCAAGAGATACGCCTTCATCACCTACGCCGCCAACCGCCGAGTGCATAACCAGTGGCAGGCCAACATGCCCTCCAGATTCCTCTCCGAGTTGCCGGCGGAGCAGGTGATTCACATAACCTCCGGCAGGAATTTTTTCTAAAGTTTATCGATGGTTTTCAACAGTCGAGTGGTTTCTGCCGGTGGGATTCTGGAGATTTTCCCCGGCGGAAGGTCGCCAAGCTTCACCGGACCGTAGGCGGTTCTTATGAGGCGATTGACTCGGCATCCGAAATGCTCCAGGACCTTTCGTATTTCTCTGTTTTTACCCTCCGACAGCGTCGCCGTGGCCCAGGAGTTCATTGAACTTGCGGCGGTAGTCTGATTTTCACGAGGTCTTAGGTCAATGGGGCCGTATCTCACGCCCTCCACGGTTATACCGCTCTTGAGTTCCCGAATGTGTTCATCCGAGAGACTCCCGAAAAATCTCACCAAATAGGTCCTCCGGAAGCCACTGCTGGGCAATTCCAGACGGCGGGCGAGGAGGCCGTTGTTGACGAGGAGGAGCAACCCCTCGGAGTTGTAGTCGAGACGGCCGACGCAGAGCAGTCTTCCGATCGCCTCCGGGAAAAAGTCGAAGACGGTTTTGCGATTCTGCGGATCCCGTCGCGTGGTGATGACTCCCCTCGGTTTGTGAAATTTCCAGAGGATGATTTCTTCGGATACTCCGGGGATTTTCGCCCCATCCACCAGAATTTCATCTGAATCTGCGACGAAAAACACCGGGGTTGTCACGATCTCGCCGTTTACGACCACTCTCCCGGCTTCGATCAATTTTTCCGCATCACGACGGGAGGTAACGCCGCTCTCGGCTATTCTTTTGGCCAGTCTTGTGGATTTGGTTTCCAACTCAGTACCCGGTGAGGATGCGGTCCACCAATTGCCGGGTCGTGGGGATGAAATTATTGGCGTAGAACGGATCCTGGGCGAAGCGATGGGCGGAATGCCCGGCGAACATCAGATACTCCTCCACATCT
>JAITAU010000069.1 GCA_031283965.1 Holosporaceae bacterium
ATGCATGCCCTAGAATATTCTCACATAAGTTGCTTTCCGCCGGAGTTGTTCCTTTTACCTTTTTCATCACCTCTTCTATACATGCCTCGAGGTCTATTCGAAGCACAGATGGATATTGCTCATCCAACTGTTTGATGTCCGACAAAAGATATCCTTCTTTTAGACTTTTCAAAATATATTCCGTCAGATCGATTTTTTTACCATTCGCTGATGCATAGGCACAAAGCTCTTCTATGTCGCTATCTGGCACAGAGGTGTAATATTGCGATATTTCATTAAATTTAGCATCATCTATTGCCATTTTCTTTTTGGACATATAGTCGAAAATAATCTCGATGTTCTTGGTATTCTTGTTTTTTATTTCGTCATCCAACACACTAAGCATATCGTTGTCGCTGAATATGTTCTTCTTATCTCCAGAACAATATTCCAAGAAGTTCGCAAGAAAACCATTCTTCTTAACCACGGAAATCAAAGAAGATATTGTCTCATCGGCCTTTTCTTTCGTAGCCAAATCAAAAAATATGTTTATGAGAGCTGCTATATTTATGCTCTGTAGGTTGTTATATGTCATGGCGTTGCTATTATAAGCACCTAAAACTTCGGACAACATTTCCGTTAACTCCTCTTTTAGAGGAGTTGTACTTCCTCTTAGGGCGCCCGACAAAACAGAATCCACCAGAAGGTCATTTATGGCGCATGTGTTTACACATTCGCGTTCCAACTTAATATTCAGTATCGCGCTGTAATTGGCCAGATCTTCTATCATGCAGCGCAGAAAATTTTTACATGTGAAGCTTAAGAACTTCCATCTGTAAGAAGCAATGATCCTGATCGCGGCGGTTATCTCTTCAGTGGTGATTGTTCTGTCTTCCTCGGATACAGTGACTGCTGAAGAATTGAACTCTCCCATCTTTTTCTGTGAGCGCTGGATAAAGAGTTCTTTTTCGTCAATGATATTTGATAGAATGCTCAGTAACTCTGAAATTTGTTCTGTTGCATCATTGCTGGCGCTGCTGGAACTGCTGTCGCTTCCCGCCGCCACTTTTTTAAGATCATCGTTGGCGGAATGGAACAGCCTTATTGCGTTTGCGTCTCTTGTCAGAAAAGTACTCTCATTCTGATTATCAACTATCAGGTACTTGTGCGTGCCGTCTGATCCAGGTATGGGGAATTCCACCGGTAGAATTCCGCTGATGGTGAGCGTTTCTTCTCCATTGTCCCAATTCTTCAACGAATAGCAGGCAATAAAAGCGGCGGCAACTTTGCCGTAGCTAGCCTGCCCGCCGAAATTCTCGTCAAGATTGCCTAAATCTAAATTTTGATTGCCGAAGAACTTGTTAGCTTTTAGAAAATCATAGGCTTTTGCGAATGTACTTTTTATGAAAGTGCGCATATTTTTGGTATGATTTGTATTATCAGTGGCATTCGGAAATTTCTCATTGATACTTTGGACAATCGCTTCAGACACGTCCTTTTCCAGAAAAGGATAGAGGCGTTTTCTAAAATCTGCATTGCCGAGGGCGGCGACGAACGGGGAGTTTACGACATTTGGGGCGTACATCCCCAGCATAAAATGATAGGCGTGACTGAATTCATGCGTGAGAGTAGCCGCCCGAGAGCTCAATGACTCAAAAGTGGTCTGCGTTCCTTTTTCCATCTTTAGTATGACATAGCCGTTGTGTTCAATCGCATTTTTGAGACCTATGCGATGTGCTATGTGGTAGTAAACGCTACTCTCGGCGCCTAGTACTATCATTATCCTTCTTCCGCGATAATGGGAGGCGCCGGTTATTCCTTCGTCAATTAATCTTTGAAGAATTATGAGACTCTTTATCCTCTGCTCGCCGGTGAAGTTTGAAGCCATTGCTACGAATATTTTTTTAAATTGCTCTTCATCTCTTGATTCTATTCTAAAAAGATGTGTTTTTGCTTCTTCATACAACTTATCTATGGCTTTCTCGTCGATGGCGCCGTTTTTGGAGACGGCTATGTCGTTAATTCTCTGAATCCACGTACGCAATTCCCCGTCGGTGTGCTCGATGGCGTATTTGAGCAGATACGGGTAGGAGATGTTGACTATTTTCAGCTTCTCTCTTTTTTCGACGCCGAACATTTTCGCCAATCTATGAACCTGCACATTAATCCAGTTGGAATCCTGCAGCATGTCAGATTTCGTCACGGCGTCGACTATTAGAACATCTGAATCTGATGCTACATTTATATTTTGTTCACTGTTATATATGCATTCGTAGTCTTCGAGCTCCACGGTGGAATAGCCAATTGTTTCCGACAGTAAAGTTGGAGAAGAGGGGGTTCTCATTAGCGGCCTCGGCGGACTTGCCGTCTCAGGCGCACTCGCACCCGACGTCTCCGCCACTGCCGCCTCAGGCGCACTCGCACCCGATATCTCTCCTACTGCCGTCTCAGGCGCATTCGCGTCCGATATCTCCGCCACTGCCGCCTCAGGCGCAGGCGCATTCGCGTTCTGTTCGCTTGCCGCCACCGGCATTTCCGCGCACAAATTGACTCCCAAAATAATCAAAAGCGCAGCAATATATTTGCCCATGATAACGAACTCCATCGCCAGCTACTCCAAGTCTATGAAAAATATCTAAAGAAAAGGTTAATTTGAGCCAAATGCCAATATTTTTTACATATCCTGGCAGGTCCTCAACCGGCCACACCGAAGAAATGGTCTTGACGCCCAGGATTTTGTATTAAACAACCCCGCCGCAAGCGGACTGGGTATTGAGTAGATTTCGATTTTTTCTCTTTTTCGTGGCAAGCCACGGGGAATTCAACCCTTAGCGATTAAACGAGCTCGCCGTCCCGGTTCCCATGTACAACGAGCGCCTGCGTTCCTCCTGGCGCTTGTAAAAAATACGTCGTTGTGCAATGGTTTCTCGAATGTCGCGGGAAATGGAGCCATGACTTCTCTTCAGGGATGTTTTCTTGGAGCGGTGCAGGGGGTTACGGAATTTCTGCCGGTCAGTTCATCCGCCCATCTGCTGATTTTTTCAAAGCTGCTGGATATTCCGCCGCATGGGAGGATTTTCGATACCCTTCTGAACGTCGGTTCCCTCCTGGCCATCACGGTTTTCTTCAGAAAACAGATCCGGAGCCTGATCCTGGGATTCGGCGACGCGCTGACGGGGAAAAAAGGCGGCGATCGAGATTTTTTCTGGACGATTTTCCTCGCCAGTCTTCCCACCATCGTGGTTTTCGGTGCGGCGGAGATTATTTTCCGCATCGACGTCGAAGCGCCGACCATTCTGGCGACGTCCCTCATTGGTTTTGGATTGCTGCTCCATTGGAGCGACCAGCGTCCTGTGGAGGAGCGGGAAATATCCCGGAAAGATGGCGTTCTGATAGGTCTGGCCCAAACGACGTCGCTGATTCCCGGGGTCAGCCGTCTGGGAGCCTGCCTGATGATATCCAGATGGCTGAATCACTCCCGCCGAGAAGGCTTCAGATACGCCATGGTGCTGTCGGCCCCAGCGACCGCCGGAGCTTGCTTCCTGAGATCTCTCAAACTTGTCGCCGGAGAAGCGACGCTGGACAATTGGTGGCCGATGGCCGGCGGCGTCGTCGCCGCCTTCGTTTTTGGGATGATCTCTCTAGTCTTCATGGATAAATTTCTCCAACGCCACACTCTGCTGGCCTTCGTAATATATAGGATACTTCTGGGAACGGCGCTCTTGATTCTCCATGAATAGTTGTTGTTATTTGTTCAAAAGCGAAGAATCAGTTGACTTTGAAAAGCTATGGCTGCCATCTTTAGGGGCGGTTTATGTGGTTCAAAATAGGATTTGGTATTATTGGAACCCGCCGGCGCGCGGCGATGAATGCTTGGTTGTGCGGCTGAGATGATGTGGATGGAGGACAACCTCCCCCTGTTCCCGCTCGACCACTAGGGGTAATGGCTTCCGGGTTGGTCTGGACGCCGTCTTTTTGAAGGATTTTCGGGAAAATGCAAAAAATTCTGCTGTCGATCATTGGATTTTATCGGAAAGTCGTCTCTCCGCATCTGAAGCCCCGCTGCAGATTCCATCCATCCTGCTCCGAATACGCCGCCAACGCCATTCGGAAGTATGGTTCCTTCCGGGGAATCGCCAAAACCGTCGGCCGCATCGTCCGATGCCACCCGTTTGCCAAAGGCGGCGTGGATTTGCCCTGAAGCCGCATGCCGCAGCATCAGCAATCGGGATCCCTACGCTGGCCCCGCCCGCAGTCAATAAAATATGACGGCTCGGTGGACTCCAGAATCAGCGCACTTCGCATTTTCTCTAAAATATCGATATTTTTTTCTTGTGTTTTTCCCCATATGATCATATATATTCAATGTGTTTATTTATAAAATAAGGGGTAAAACATGAAAAAAGCGATAAAGGGTCTGAGCCTGGCG
>JAITAU010000023.1 GCA_031283965.1 Holosporaceae bacterium
CAAAAACTCTGCTATAAAAAATATACTCCCTTTCATGGCGCTCTCCATTCAAAAAAACCACCACCACGATATCATGGTAATAGTCACTGACGAAGCTTGTCAACTGAAAAACACAAAAAATCTCTTTTTTTCTTTTTCTTCATTTCACAACTGTCCAATGTTATACTGAAGGAGAAAGCGGCTGCACCAGCGGTTATTTCGCTGCGACACATCCGTGGACGCCGCGAAGCAGCGCAGGCCAGTAAGGTGAGCATGCATCGAACCGTCGAAATTAACCGGATATCCGGGCACAAAATGCAATTGAGCATTATGTTTAGTGGAAAACTGGTGTTCCCCCTCAAGGCGGATCGACGCCCCTCTTCCCACGCTTTGTTCGACGCCAATCCCCAGCGATGGAGCAAATCTGCATGTTCTCGCCGCAAAACTTACGCCTCCGCAGCTGACAACGCAGTGCACCCGACGCACGCCCAACTTCAGATACAGCAGAGTGCCGGCGCTCTCCAGGTATCCCACGCGACAGTCCAAATTCATACTCCCACCGCCACTGGCTGCGGAATAGCTGGCGCCTCCGTTGGTCCCAGGAAACCGCACGCATTTGGTAACTCGGTGAGAAGACCCAAAATCGCAGCTCACCTCACATCCCAAATAGGCTCTGCCGCCGACATAACGGCCGAATCCTCCCCCAAGGCTGCCGAATCCCGTGCTGCCGCGCGCCCGGAAGAACCCTGAACGATAGGTCGCGTCAATGTAGGTAACCAAGTTGTTCGCGGCATTAACATCAGCGCGGTTAACCACATATCCCGCGGCCGGCAGGGCAGGCAATTCTGCAGCCACGAAAGCCCCATTAAGATGGTCGACGGCCCCAACTCTCCACTCTCCGTGGTCACTCAGGCGCGTGTTGGCGTCCATTTTATTGGCGACGGCGCCGACGCCGCAACCGAGGATCACATAGAACCCATCGCCGGGTCTTTGATCCGTTTGATTCCCACGGGAATCGTGTTTTGTGGAACTTCCACCAGAAGCTCCCGCCTTTTGAGAAGGACACTCCTGCTGAATTCCTCTGACTTCCCCGACAATTCCAAACGCGAGACAGGCCGCGAAACCTACTGTAGCAATTTTCTTCATGAAACCGACGCCCTCAACTAACGGTAGAAATCTGCTTCGGATTCCCACAACCTATTGTAGGCCATTTTCTTGCGGCATGCAAAATACCCGCGGACGCAAATACGGCAAATTGTCGCCATTCACAGGCTATTTTCATTGTTTTGATGTTTTTTCGCAACACTTGGCGCCCTCAGGAGGGGCAACTGTCGCCGTACGACAAAAAGGAGGGCGCGGAGGCCCTCCTTCCAACTTTCCGCAGATTCGATTCTGCGACTAGAACGATTTCACGTGATACGACGCCAAGAGCCGCACGTTCCAGCTGTTCTTCTTTTTGACGCAAATCGGACGGTCGACCCCAATATCTTCGGCGGCAAACAGTCCAGGAATCCCTACGTTCCCAGCGAGGACACCGGCAACGCCCGCCCGGACCTGACGAAAATCCTTAACGGTGAGGTGCTTATCCTTCCCCTTTATGTGGGCACTGTTAACAAACCTCAGAATATTTTGTTGAATTTTGAGTGTATTAGAGCGATTTTTGCGTAATTATACAGTCATCTCAAAGATCAATCGAAAAATGATGTTTGTTAACAGTGCCTAGTCGGCGTCCAACCGCGGAGTGAAGTTCTTACAGAAGGCCTTTTCCAGACCGCAACTCGCCATGTAGGTGTGCTACTAAGCTCCCATTATCACAGGCTGTTCGCTAATTTTGAAATGCTCAGGTTAGGAGGATAATTCACCAACAGATGAACATGGTCTTTATTCTCCCTACGTTTCTGTCAGCTCTGCGTTGAATTTTTTGCAAACGATAGTAACATTCACCATCAACTGCGAATTCCGTCAGCTGTTTTTCGATATTTTTTTTGTATTAACGAAAAATTAATTATTGTTTTGTATCATGGCCAATGTGTATCCGCTAATAGGAGTGAACATGAACAAAATTGCCACATTGTTGTTTGTGTGTTTTTTTGCTGTACCAAATTACAACTCGGCAGCAATAGACAATTATGATGATAAGCGAACTGCCAAATCACTTCAAGCAGTCTTTGAAAAAGTAACTCCTCTTAACGTCACTCTTGTTTCAAGAGGCATCACATCGGCGTCATATGGTCCACTGTCTCTTGATGAAATTGCGTTGATTTTTGCCTGTTTAGCGGTAAATTTAGGCGCCGATAGTACACTAGTAAGGGAAAAGCTAACAAAACTGATCAACGAATTCCGATACGATGCCTTACTGCCAAATATTAGTGAATATTTGAGGGTTATGTCACTGCAGATGCTAGTAGCTGCACGTACTAGCTTACTTGGACGTTTCCAAGAATATTGCGATAGAGCCGCTGCTCAGATGTGTAGTATACAGGAAAAAGACGCCTGGAGAATAATTGTGTTTAATGAAATGTTTTTCTCCAAAACTCCTCTACTACGAGAGGAAATATGTAAAATATTGGAATTATTTTTTGATTTCATAGCGGGTGAAAATTTGCTTATGCATTGTAATTTTTTGTATACCCTGTCTAGTAAAGATCCTTCACTTATTAATGCTTCAAGGACTAACTTAGAAAATAAATCTAATTATATGAAGATGCTTGTTGGCCAACATGAAGATATAGCATCAGGATACAGCACTTTTTTACTAAACAAGTTTTGGAATGTACTCAACAACAGTCAACAATATAACTTGCTAATGAACCAGAGTTGTGTTGTATATAAAGAACAGTATCTCACAACCTACAACAAATCAAGCTATTGCACAGAAGCAGACAATCTCATAATAGGTCCAAATTCCAAGATGATCTCCCCAAACGCCTATGTCTATTACTTTGGGAATGGACTCGATGCTATTGGGAATGCACAACAAGCACCATTACTAGCAAATGTTGTGTTAAATAACATAACGTCTGAAATATGCTATGACCTTGAGCTGCGAACTCGCTATAACAATCAGTGGAACAACCTGCAGGGCGTTCATACAAAGTCGAAATTGCACATATTTACATCGAATAGTTATCCCGTTTCGGGTACTAATGCATTACCCCCTGATAGGACAGTTATTTTTGTAGATCCGTTTGGGACAGATCCAACAGATCCCAAAATACCACACAATTTGACGTCCGTCTTGAAGAATCCAACGCCTTACCTTAAAACTCGCTATTATCCATATGTAAAAAGTCATTTTAGCCTAGGGGAAAATCACTACAGTTTTGTAAATGTGCGAGATATTCTGCGATAAGGTGTTGGCTTTTGAGATAATCAGTATGTAGAATGGCGTGTAGTGTTTCAGTTGGGAGAAAGTGAAAATGAATAAAATTATTGCAATATTTGGTGGATTGGCTTGCTTTTATACCGTGGGCGCTGCTCCGATGATCTGTAACGTAATAATAAAAAATGACTTGAAATGTGACATCAGGATCCTTCCAGGGGACGAGTCTGAATTTAAATTGATGGGGGATGTTGTTAGCGAGCGCCAAAAAAATGCGAAATTTCCAACGCTAGAAATCAATGGCAAGGATACGATTGCCGGCGGATCATGTGAATACGTAGTGATAACGGTGGGAGATGTAGACTTTAACTCCATCGGAGTATCCATGGACCCTTTCCTTGTGCAAAGGGTGAAAGTCGTCGCGAACGACAATGACAAAACCTTGATAGGGTATCTGTCGTTCAGATGTTCGTCGGAAAGTCCCTATCCTTCTCTCTCATTCGACTCCAGTCCAGGCTACACCATATGTACGAATGAGAGTAAATATGGTGGCGCTTCCATAAATGTGGTTGTGCAGGAAGAAAAGACCGACGAGCCGTGATTGGGAGAAGAAAGATGTCGTCCGCGGCGTAATTCTTGGAAACTAGCCTCTCCGGTCACAAAAATTTTCCGTGACGTTGGCAGAAAGATTGGAAATGCGCGCCGGCTGCCTCCGGGCCTCGCGATGTCTGTGTCGCCGGCAGCGGAAAATACGTCGCTGTGCAACAGTCTCCAGCATCGGCGATCGTGGGTATCGGTTTTCGGCTGAAAAAAATTGCGAAACATGCATGTCATGCCCATGTTCCTTCGGCATTGACCGCCGCCGCCAAAGGGATTAGATTGCCGTCGATGATGTCGACGGAACTGCTGATCGCCTGGAGATATATAAAATCCAAAAGACGAGAGAAATTCATCTCGGCGATGGCGTTTTTTTCCCTCATGGGGGTCGCTCTGGGGGTGGCCACCCTCATCATCGTCACCTCCGTCATGAACGGCTTTCGCCTGGAGTTCACGGAGCGAGTGATTGGTTTCAACGGCCATTTGGCGCTTCACCCCGTCAGAAATTCCGGCAACTATGCTTCCGCCGTTGAGGAAGTTTTGTCCATCCGTGGCGTGCGGCAGGCCATCCCGGTCGTCGAGCGCCAGGCTTTGATATCCAACGGCCGGACGGTGCGCGGCTCCATGACATACGGCCTGCGGCCTCAGGATCTCGTTAGAAAGCCACTGATAGCCGACAATCTGACCAGAGGCAGTCTGAACGACTTCATCGGCGACGACGTCATCGTCATCGGCGAAGCGCTGGCCGTCCGCGCCCGCCTGAGCATCGGCGACCGAATCACGGTTATGGCGCCGGAAATGGACGAAACCGGATTCGGCCACATGCCCCGCAAAAAAACCTTCAGACTGGTGGCCACCTTCAGCTCCGGAATGTACGAATACGACAACTCCGTATCCTACATTCCTCTGGGGATGGCCCAAAAACTCTTCAAAACGCCGGATTTCATCACCGGCATTTCCGTTTTCGTCGACAATCCCATGTGGCTTTCGGCAATTCGAGAGGAAATTCTCCAGAAATTTTCCGACAATTTCCAGATTACCGACTGGCAAACCAGCAACAGCTCCTTCATGAAGGCCATTGAGATAGAGCGCAATGTGATGTTCCTGATTCTCACCCTCATCACGCTGGTGGCCAGTTTCAACATAATTTCATGCATGATTATGCTGGTGAGGGACAAGGAGCAGGATGTCGCCATACTGCGCACCATGGGTTTGCGCCGCAGTTCCATTCAGAAGGTATTTTTCGTGGTCGGAGCCTCCATCGGCGTGGTGGGGACGCTGTTCGGAGCCATTTTGGGCTTGCTGTTTTCGCTAAATATTCAGAAAATTCAGATGGCTCTGGAGACGCTTTTGCATACGCGAATTTTTTCGCCGGAGGTCTACTTCCTGACGCAGTTGCCTTCGGTTTTGAGGCCGCTGGACGTCATTGTAACCGTCGCGGTTTCGCTGCTGCTCTCCTGCCTGGCGACCATGTACCCAGCCAGAAAGGCCGCCGGCCTCAATCCAACGGAAATTTTGCGCTATGCATAATAGCTACGAGGTGATTGCCCTAAGAAACATCAGCCGACGTTATCGCGAAAACGACGCCTTTGTGCTGAACAACGTGTCCCTTTCCGTGAAGAAATCGGAATTTGTGGCTCTGCTGGGGCCGTCCGGATCAGGAAAGTCAACTCTGCTTCACATCGCCGGTCTGCTGGACACGCCCACCAGTGGAGATGTGTTTGTGGACGGCGAAAACGCCGGGAAACTCTCCGACAACGGGAGAACATTTTTGCGCCTGTCGAAAATCGGATTCGTTTACCAGTATCATCATCTGCTACAGGAGTTCACGGCGCTGGAGAACGTCATGCTGCCACAGCTGATGGCGGGAGTCGCCGAGAATCAAGCGACCGATCGGGCGAAATCCCTACTGACCAATGTCGGACTGAATGATAAATTTCATTCTTTTCCTTCGGAACTCTCCGGAGGGCAAAAGCAGCGAGTGGCCATCGCCAGAGCACTGGCCAACGAGCCGATGATCCTGCTGGCGGACGAGCCTACCGGCAATCTCGATCCGGAAACGGCGGCGCTGGTGCTGGATGATCTGCTGAAAATTATGGCCGAGACCAGCATGTCGGCCATCATCGCCACTCACAACCACGATTTGGCGGCCAAAATGGACCGCAGATATACCTTCGGAGGATGACGCGCGCCTCTAACAAGGATAATCCAAAAACTTTTCCATCTAATCTAATCTAATCTAATCTAATCTAATCTAATCTAATCTGTATGACCCAGGCGGTCAAGTCTCTTTTTTGATTTATTTTAGTCCATATTTTAATCCATGATATACCCTGCTTTTAGTATGGCGTTGAGCTGAACCACCATCTTTCGC
>JAITAU010000059.1 GCA_031283965.1 Holosporaceae bacterium
TGCCAGAGGTGCCGGCAAATCTTCAGATGGTAGATCTTCGATTGCCTACAGGGTGAAATCCTATGGAAGCAGCGCAAAAGACGACGCTCCGGGCGGGGTTCCTCCGCAGACACAGGCTGAGCATAAATATACGGTGAAATCCATTGGAGGCTCCGGCTCTCAGAAATATTTTCAGAGTGACTGTTGCAAATAACCCATATTTAGTCCATTTCGTTCGATGTCGGTGCGTTTTTCGAAGCGATGCGGTATGTTCTGCTCACGAATGAAAAAGAACCGAGCGCGTCGTGCATGTTTGAAAATATTTTTGAAAATATTGACATTTGCAACTTGCGTTTTCTTCGCTAATTCCTGTAGTTAGTAATATGTATCTTGCAGTGGAGAAAAATATGAAAAAAGTAATGAAAAATCTTGGCTTGGTAGTGGGCTTTACGTCCGTAATGGTGGTGGCGGACGTAGAGGCAACGAACAAGGCTCCTTCCATTGTTCCAAAAGAATGCGAGGTGGAAAACGGACTGGTGGGTATGAAACGGGACATTAATATGAAATTGACGAAGTGGCTGAATAATGAGCAGCTTGTCCAGCTGTTTGGCGTAAGCTCCGAGTATTTTCTGTGGAAAAAACATTTTCTTTTTGAAAACATCCGGCGGAAAGTGTTGGTTTTTGACATCCTTTCCCATTGCATGGACGTTGAGTCCAGTTATGACGGAATTGTCGGAAGCACGAGGTTTTGGGCCAGCCACGGTCTAGTGAACGTTCCCATGGAATTGTGGTTCCATAAAGGTTCGTCGGGGAAAAGCCTGGCAGATTACCTTTTGGCCGAGAAGGATGTACCTGCAGAAAGTGTGAAACAGCCGCTTTTATTCGGTTTCTTTTTTCTGGAAGCCCTTATTAACGAGTTGGCTGCTGTGAAGGGCGACTCCGTCGCTCTCTTCAACAGACTTCTCAAGTATGCCAAGGATAACGGGTACGGAGATGTCGTGAAATGCGGTGGCGCGCTGTTTGCGTGTCAGATTTTCCAGCTTTTTGAGTTGAGTTATTGTTTGGGTTGGGACAGATTTGTCAAGGATAACTCTGCTGAGAAGAATGATGTTGAGGAGAATAGTTGTAAATATTTTACTTATCCTCCTTTTCTCTCCTCCAGTTCATCATCTGATGAATCTTCGACGCCGTATCCTTCTCTGATAATTCGAAGGATACGTGGAATTCTTCCTTTTTCTCCAGCTTCGGGTTCTTCAATCTCGAGTTCTTCGTCCAGGAATAGCTCTAATTTCATTCATAGTTCTTCAGGCCTAGGAACTGCTTTGGCTGTTGGAGTCCATATCCAGGATCTGGCCACCACGGCCTCCAGTATTGATGAACAGAAAAAGCAGGCTAGCCAGGTGATTGACAATATCCTCAATGCCGAGTCAGAAGGGTACTTTGGTTTTTGTAATTGGGTTGCCGCCGGAGCCTATGGACGTCCTCTTAGGTTTTGGTTTTTACGCAATGATAAGGACCAGAGCCTGATGTCCCTGGCACTGCGCGGTAATGAAAGTTGGACTGGCCCCGTATATTTATTGTTGTACGCAATCAGACAGCTTTACCTCGATCTTGGTTGTGATTCAGATGAACTCGGAAAAGCACTGAAGAGTCCTCTGCCGGGACTGAACACTGATTTTTTCGCTGAAGTTAAGAAGGAATGCTCCAAAAAGGGGTCAGCAGGCTCAATGGAGCGGGATTTTGGTCTTTTGCTTGTTAGGTATCTCTGGTATGACGCCGACGTTTTTAACTGTAACGATGAGATAAAGTCATTGGGATTTGACTTTGAAAAGACCCCAAGATTTCAGCTGCTTAAAAAGAAATGAGTTTTCTGTAAACTAAAGTGCTCCAGCCGTCTAGGTCGTAGCGATGGATTAGTCTCAGCGAGGAGTATGCCTTCGGCACATCTGAGTCGTCAGCGGTGAATCCTGAGATGATCAAAATCCCTCCGGTGGAGATGGTTTGACAGATGGCGGGCGCCATGGCAATCAAGGGGCATGCCAGGATGTTGGAAACGATAAAGTCATATTCGGCAGAGGCGAATTCCGACTCTTGGTTTTGGAAGACGGAAACCCTGTTAGCTACTTTGTTAATGACGATGTTTTCGCCAGTTACCCGGAGGGCTTCCGGATCGTTGTCGGCGGCCGTTACCTTTTCGCCTCCAAGTTTCGCTAGGGCGATGGCCAGGACGCCGGACCCGCAACCCAGATCCAATGCGTTTTTGTGTCTCCGGCGGTCGAAAAACGTTCCGCAGGCGACAAGGCATCGGTTGGTGGTGGGATGTTCGCCGCTGCCGAAGGCAGTGGCGGCGGCAATTTCCAGACATATTTTATCCGGCGGTCTGGCCATGATCCTTCGATGCGGACCGTAGATGTAGAATTTATCGACGGCGATGGGACGGAAGCTTTCAAAACATCTCTCCAGCCAGTCGGTTTGCTCCAATTTCTCGATTTTGATCGCAGCGGCTCGGTGGTTTCCGAGGAGATCCAAGATTTCTTTCTCGTCGATGGGGTTATCGCGCAGCAATTCCACTCGCCAGCGCCCGTCCGCTTCCACCAGGGAGACGCACATGAAATCCTCCCCAAACGGCAGGTCCGCCACTTCTGCGGCGATGGCGAAATCGAAGTCTCCAATGGTGCATTTATGGATTGGAGTGGTCACCTGGAGACGACCGGCGCAAGAATCAGCATCATCTGCCGGCCATCTAACTGAGGATTCCCCTCACATTTAGCGATTTCTTTAACGTCCTCAGTTAGGCGGCTCAACAGCCTTTCCCCGATTTCCTTATGTGATATCTCACGACCGCGAAAGCGCAGCGTCACCTTGACTTTGTTGCCTTCTCCGATGAATTTTTGGATGCTGGATAGCTTCACCAGGTAATCGTGTTCCCCTATCGACGGCGTGAACTTGACCTCCTTTATTTCTATGAATTTCTGCTTCTTTTTAGCCTCGGATTTCTTCTTCTGAAGCTCATATTTTAGTTTCCCGTAATTCACTATCTTACAGACCGGAGGCGTCGCTTGGGCGGCTACCTCTACCAGGTCCAGCCCAGCCTCCTTCGCCATGATCATGGCTTCTCTTATGCCCACGACGCCAACGGCGTTTCCATCCTGATCTATCAGACGCACCTGCGGCGCCAAAATTGCCCTATTTACCCTATACTTCTCCTCCACCGTTTTATTTTCCAAACATCTCCTCCGGGTTAAATACGCATCAGCCTAATAATTTTTGGACAAAAATCAAGGAGATTTCACGGAATTTCCTTCGGGAGTTGCACGTCCGCAATATTTTAAGTGTATACAATTGTATCGCTGCGAACTATAGTTATTTAAATTAATTTTTAATATTTATATTGGGTATTTTGTGCAACGTTTTCTGATAATGTTTCTTCTGCTGCTGGTCGGATGTGTTAAAACGGATGGTCCGAGAACGCCGCAGCAGAGAAATCTCGATCCAAAGGCCTTCGAGCTGCTGTCCCGACCCATCGACGATCCAGCGTTCGACGCGGATGTGTCGGAGCCCTGGGAGGAGGATTTCGATCCGGAGCCGGTCATCCATGAAAATTTCTACAAACAAATCTCCATAGCCGTCACCGAGAATATGAAAATGCGAGAGGCGCTGACACAGATGGCTAATCTCGCAGGCGTGAACGTCTTCATAGTGCAGGACGTTGAAGGAAGCATCTCCTTCGTGGCGAAAAATCGACCATTTCTGGACATTCTGAAGGACATTTGCGGCGGCGCCGGCCTAAAATACTCCATCAACGGTAATTCCGTGAAGATCGAATACGACTCCCCATTGCTAAAGGTCTACAACGTGCAGTTCCTGAACATTCAGCGGGATACCCAGAGTTCCGTTTCCATCTCCACAGATATTTTCGCCAGCCAATCAGTATCCACCAGGGGCGATTCCGGCACGCCAAACTCCAGCGCCGCCGTCAACAATGGCTCCAGTAGCTTTGTGGAGGGAAAGACGAAGAACGATTTTTGGAGCGAGCTGGAAGGAGCTCTGAAGATCATCGTTGGAGAGGGAGACGGTTCCTACGTCTCGCTGCATCGGCAGGGCGGGCTTGTAACGGTGTATACCACTCAAACTAAGCAGGAGGAGGTGCGGAAATATCTGCGTCTGCTGAAGGACACCACCGAATCTCAGGTGCTGATAGAGGCGAAAATCCTGGAGGTAAACCTGAGCGACGAATACAAAAACGGCATCAACTGGAACGTCCTACGCAGAGGCGGATTCTCCATCCGTAAGGACTTCGACAACACCGGATTGTTTGCGGCCGGCATAGACATGGAAAACTTGAGCGTCATGGTCGGTCTCGTGGAAAGATTTGGGGCCGTCAAAACCATCTCCAGCCCCCGCATCACCGTCCTGAATAACCAATCGGCCATCCTGAAGGTGGCCAAGAATGAAGTCATCTATCTGCCGGAACTCCAGAGACAATACGCCACCGTGTCGGACAACAGAAGCACGGATTTTCTCTCCACAACCATCCACACCATCCCAATAGGGTTGGTGATGTCTGTGCAGCCGTCCGTGGACAGGAAGAGCAATACAATTCTGCTGAATCTACGCCCCACAATCTCCAGAATCGCCGATTACAAGAAGGTGCCGTTCTTCTACAACACCACCGTCAGAGCGGCCGACGGCAACAACAATGTCCCTCAGGTGCAATCCCAGGAGATCCCCATCGTTGACGTGCGGGAGTTCGACTCCATCCTGAAGCTTCATTCGGGGCAGATCGTGGTCATGGGCGGTCTGATGCAGGAAAAATCCCGCAACAGCCGCGAAGGTTTCCCGCAGTTGAGGGAGATCGATTTCCTCATCGGCTCCAACGCCAAGACAACTGACGTCACCGAGCTGGTGATATTCCTGAAGGCCACGATTCTGCACAGGAAGAGCAAAATGCACCACGCCGCCGACAAGAAAGTCTACGACGCCTTCGCCTCCGATCCGCGCCCCTGGAGATTGAAAAAGTGAGAAATATATTCCATAAAAATCGAGGATTTTCCTTGATAGAAGTGGCGATCGCAGTCGTGGTCATCGGCCTAATCGCCAGCTTCGCTCTGAAGGGGAAGGAATTGATTCACACCGCCAGGCTGCGCTCCGTGGTGGATCAGGTGAACGCCATCCGACTGGCCACCCAGACCTTTGTGGACAGGTACGGAGCTCTCCCGGGGGATTACACCAAAGCCAGGGAGATGATCAAAGATTCTCTGACGAACGGCCACGGCACCGGCGACATAATATCCGTTGAGGATGCTAAGCGATTCTGGCAGCATCTGGTGGCGTCGGAATTGGTGAGCCTGGAGCTGGTGAACGGCTTCCCCGTCAGCAAAGTCGGCGGCCACTATTCGGTGTCCTCGAATCTTGAAAACCGCAGCGGCATATGGATCATTTTGTGCCGCAGCACCATGGACAATCACAGCTTTGACGGAGCGCTATCGCCGGGCGACGCGCATTCCCTCGACAAAAACAACGACACCGGAGACCCAAACACCGGTGAAATTCAGGCCGTTCGATCCGCGTCTGCATCTGGGGAGTGCTTTATTGGTTCAGAATATAATCTCAAAAATAAAAACAAAGATTGCGTTATCATGTTTAGGGTTTGGTAGAGGGTCTCTGCTGTTGGAGATGGCCATTGTAATCGCCATCATTGGAGCGATCTCTGGCTTTTTCATCACCAGGAGCATCACCGCTAATCGCATGCTGCGGGAAAATGTCACCCGAAGCAACATCGACACTGTGGTAATCGCTCTGGCGGCCCATGTGGCCAACCGTCATCGGTTGCCGAAACCGTCTCTCAACAACGATGGCTGGGAAAACACCACCGCCAGGGAGGATTTGTCCGGTTACGTGGGCTATATTCCCTTCCATACCCTGGGAATATCTGCGAAAATTGCGTCTGACGGGGACGTGAAGCCGCTAATCTACACTGTGGAGCCGTTCCTGACGGTGAATTTCTCAAGCCTCTACGAGACGGAGGCAAATCTCGGCGGAAATTTCTGCCATCCGGTGCTGGATCCCAAGATTTCCGTGGGCGGACGGATCGCTTCGCCAGACGTGGTGGCCTTCGTCATCGACGTCCGGAGTAATCCTCCGACGATTGCCGACAGAATCGTCGTCACCGTCTCCAAAAACACCACCTGGATATCCAGAGACATGCTGCTGATGAAATATCTCAAGGGACCTCCGGCAAGAGCGAATACCAGAAGCCAACAGCAGCCGACTCAGGAGCAGCCGAACGACGTCGACGATTTCAATTTCTGAGGCATCATCATCTAATACCAAGTCTCATCATCAACTGACCATTGCTTGTCATGGTAACAGCTCCTGCAGTGAACATCAAAGTGTTGAGGTGTTTTTATACCGCGTCGCGACTACTTTTCTTTCCTCATTTTCAGGGCCGACAGGAAGGTGCCGTGGGGGATTTCCACATTCCCGATCTCCCGCATCTTCTTCTTTCCCTTTTTTTGCTTCTCCAGCAGTTTATTTTTCCGGGTGACGTCTCCGCCGTAGCACTTGGCGACGACGTCCTTACGGAACGGCTGGATAGTCTCCCGAGCGACCACCTTGCCGCCGATTGCAGCCTGTATGGGAATCTTGAACATGTGCCTCGGGATGAGCTCTTTCAAGCGTTCGCACAGAAGTCGTCCCCGATGTTCCGCACTGCCGCGGTGGACTATCATGGACAGTGCGTCCGCCGATTCTCCGTTCACCAGGATGGTCATCTTCACCAGGTCACCTTCCCGATGACCAAGAAGGCTGTAGTCGAAGCTGGCGTAGCCGCGGCTGACGGATTTTAAGGCGTCGTAGAAGTCGTAGACCACCTCGTTCAGCGGCAATTGATACTCCAGCAGCACCCGGGAGCCGATGTAGGTAAGTTCGCTCTGGATCCCGCGCTTTTCCTCGCACAGAGCCAGAATATTCCCCAGATACTCGTCCGGCACTATTATTTTCGCCAGAATCCATGGCTCCTCCACATGGGATATGGAGCTGGGATCAGGCATGTCCGCCGGATTGTGCACCTCCTTCAGACTTCCGTCCGTCAGGTGGACCAGGTAGACGACGCTGGGCGCCGTGGCCACCAGATCCAGGTTATATTCCCGCCGCAGCCGCTCCTCAATCACTTCCAAATGGAGCAATCCCAGGAATCCGCAGCGGAAACCCACGCCAAGAGCCTGAGAAGTCTCCGGTTCGAAGGAAAAACTAGCGTCGTTCAGCTGTAGCTTGACTAGACTGTCCCTCAATTTGGAGTAATCCACGGTATCCACCGGGAATATCCCGCAAAAAACCACCGGAATGCAGGGTTTAAATCCAGGCAGCGGCTCCGCAGTCGGTCGATTTTCCTCGGTTATGGTGTCGCCGACCCTGGCCTCGCCGACGCTTTTGATGCCGGCGATGATGTAGCCAATCTCTCCGGCCTTCAGTTCACTCACCTCCGTTGGCTTCGGCAGAAACACGCCGACTTTTTCAATGGAGTAGGTCATGCGGGCGGCCATCAGTCGCACTCTCATGCCGGCACGAAGGATTCCGTTCCTGATACGCACCAGGGCCACCACTCCCATGTATGGATCGTACCAGCTGTCCACCAGCAAAGCCTTCAACGGAGTGTCATCCGCGCCGTCTGGCGGCGGAATTTTGGCAACGATGGCCTCCAACACATTCTCCACGCCGGTTCCCAATTTTGCTGATACTGGAATTGCGTCGCTGCAGTCGACGCCGATGACGTCCTCGATCTGGCCGCAGACTTTTTCCACATCGGCGGCTGGAAGATCGATTTTGTTGAGGACGACCACAATCTCGTGATCCCGCTCCAGCGCCTGATATACATTGGCCAGAGTTTGGGCCTCCACCCCCTGTGTGGCGTCCACCACCAGGATGGACCCCTCGCAGGCGGCCAACGACCGGCTCACTTCGTATGCGAAATCCACGTGCCCCGGCGTGTCCATAAGATTCAGCAAATGGAGGTTGCCGTCCTTTGCCTTGTAACTCAGACGGACGGTTTGGGCCTTTATGGTAATGCCTCGCTCCCGCTCGATGTCCATGGAATCCAGCATCTGGTCCCGGAATTCCCGAGAATCCACGGCGCCACAAAACTGAATAAGCCTGTCCGCCAAAGTGGATTTTCCGTGGTCGATGTGAGCGATTATGGAAAAATTTCGAATCCGTGATTTCATTTGGTCCGTAATTCCCCGCCAACGGAAGCGACGTGGGCGATGATCTTATCCGAAACTTCTGCCGCTTCGTCCTCGGTCAGCGTTCGGTCAGCCACCTCCAGCACCACGGCGATTCCCAATGAATTTTGTAATTCGCTCACGCTGTAGCAGTCAAAGACGTCCACATTCGATATCCGCTGGTCCAACTTGTAGACGGCGGCAACGACGTTGCCGATGGCCACCTTTGCGTCAAACACGAAAGAGAAGTCTCGGTTAATTTTCGGAAAAACCTTGGAGGCATAGCTGTTTCTTGCGCTCTTGCTGTACAACAGTGACGAACACAGCAGCTCGAAACAAACAACTTTTTCCCCCATGCCGAATATTTTGTTGATCTTCGGATGCAGTTCGCCGAAGTAGCCAAACTTCCGCCGCCCTAGAACGAGTGCTCCACTGCGTGAGGGGTGATAGTAGCTCGGAGCCGGAAATTCCATCAGGACATTTTTGGATTTTACTCCAAAATACTCCAGTAGAGCCAGAAGATCAGATTTTACATCGAATACGTCGACGGAGCGCGTCTTCTGTAGCCAATTGCGCTCGTGGGCCAGACCTGCCCGCAGTCCGGATATGTGCAGTTCCTGCTTGCCGTCGCCCTGGAACACATTACCTGATTCGCATATCTCAACGCCGGATCTGCCGTAGTTCAAGGAGCGCTTTGCCGTCAGCAGGAGATTAGGAATCAGCGAAGGCCTCAGCACGTCCAGATCGACGCTGATGGGATTAATTAGATTTATGAGGGCGTTATCTTCACTAAAAACCTCTGCATGCTCGCCATTCATGAAGGAATAGGTGACGACTTCGGATAGTCCGCAGGAGGCCAGAAGCCGCATGGCTGCGGTTACCAATTTTTTCTCGCTGAGGATTTTGTCCGTCCCGACGGCCACGTTCTCTATTCTTTGGGAGGGAATTTGATCATAACCGACGATGCGGAGGATTTCCTCAATTAAATCCTCCTCAAGAGCGATGTCGGATCGCCAGCTGGGGACGGCGCAGGTGATCTTATCTTCATCGGAGCTGATTTCTATCAATCCAAGGTTCGCAAGGATTGCTTTTGCCATGTTCCAATCGACTTCTCCGCAGCCGACGGCCAACAGCTTCTCCCTTCTCAAAGTAACCGACGGCTTGGGTTCAGGTTCGTCTCCGACCACCATGACGGCACTGGCTTCTCCGCCGCAGTGGTCCAAAATCAATCGTGTGATGGTTTCGAGACCTGGAACGCAGAAACTTCGATCTACACCGCGCTCGAACATCGAACGGGAATCGCTAATGAGATTGAGAAAAGAGCCGGTTTTAGAGACGAAAACCGGATCAAACAGCGCAGATTCCAGCAGAATATCGGTGGTATTCTCGTCGCAGGCGGCTTCGGCGCTCCCCATCACCCCCATCAGGCACAGTGTGGATCGCGAATCGGCGCACACCAGCATGTCGTCCCGCAGTTCATGGGTCGCTCCCTTGAGGTCGACGAATTTTTCCTGGTTTTTTGCGAATCTGACCGAGAGACCGCCGTTAATTTTTCCCAGATCGTAGATGTGCAACGGCCGGCCGGAGTCCAGCATGAACCAATTGGCCAGATCGACGACAGCTGAGATGCTTTTCATGCCGGCAGACTGCAGCAGCGACCTGACCCACTCTGGACTCTCCCCATTTCGAATGTTACGGATAACGCGAAAGGCCAAAACGGGGGCGTATTGTTCACAGGCCTCGCTGCGATCGCAGTCAATCTTCAGCGGAAACTTAAAGGCGCTATCCACAACAATCTTTTTGGCCTCGATGAAGGAGCCAACGCCGGACGCCGCTAGATCTCGGGCTATGCCCTTCACCGAGAGGCAATCTCCACGATTGGGTGTGACGGATACGTCGATTATGCCGCCATCGTAGCCCAGCGCGTCGCCGACAGGAGTGGACAGATCAACGTCGTCTCCCACGTCGACGATGCCGTTTTTCTCCGCCGACAGCGCCAACTCCGCTGGCGAGCACATCATACCCTCGCTCTCAATGCCCCTGATTTTGCTCCTCTTCAGCACTTCTCCGGACGCCGGAACGACGGCGCCAGGCATGGCCAGCACGGACTTGAGTCCCACACGCACGTTTTTTGCTCCGCAGACGATGCGCATAGTGGCACCATCATCGTCTCGGACGATGCAGACGTTCAACGTGTCAGCGTTGGGGTGCTTCTCAACGGAATCTATGCGAACCAACTTGAATTTTTTGAAAATCTCCGCCGGATCCTGGAGATTCTCCACCTCCAAACCGATGGCCGTCAGACGATCGGCCACCTGACGTAGGCTGAAACTCGTGACCAGATGCCGCCTCAGCCAATTGAATGAAAAACGCATTCGATTTCCCCTATTTAAACGGTCACATGACAGAATCCGTAGGTATTCCGCCAGCGTTCGTTGGACTCGAAGTACTCTCGCAGATCAGAAATGCCGTATTTCAGCGAAGTCAGCCGATCTATGCCGAATGCGAAGGCTATTCCCTGATAGCGGAGAGTGTCTACGTTGCCGTTTCGCAGCACATTCGGATGGACCACACCGCAGCCGGCGACCTCTAGCCAACGATCTCCAGTGCCGAACACCATCTTTCCGTTCACAATGTCGTAGTTTACGTCCACCTCCGCCGACGGCTCCGTGAAGGGGAAGAAACTGGGCCGCAACCTCAGGCTCAGATGCTTCACCCCGAAGAATTTCTTGAGGAAATCCGTCATAAGCCACTTGAGGTGGCCAAACCCGACCTTTTCGTCCACCATCAGCCCCTCGACCTGGTTGAACATCGGCGTATGGGTGGCGTCGCAGTCATTCCGGTAGACCCGTCCTATGGAGAAAAATCGATACGGAGGCGTGTTGGCGAGCATGGCGTGGATCTGGATGGGAGAGGTGTGGGTGCGCAGCAGCCGTCGCCCACACTCTCCGGCAGCTATCTGCAGATAGAAGGTGTCGTGCATGGCGCGGGCCGGATGATGCTCCGGCATGTTGAGCGCGGTAAAATTAAAATACTCGGTCTCTATATCTTCGCCGTCCGCGAGAACGAAGCCATAGGAGGACATGATGTCTGCGATCTCCTCCGAAACCTTGGTCAGCGGATGAATCTTTCCGAAAGATCTCGGACGGGCCGGCCGCGATGCGTCAACAAACTCGGAAACCAGTCGCTCGCTGATCTCGGCACTCTCCAGTTCGCAGCGACGTTGGTCCAGCGCTTTAATGACATTATCTTTTATGGAGTTAATTTCTGAGCCGACTCGCCGTCGCTGATCCGGTTCCATCTCCCTCAATTTTTCTATCACCTGGGTGATCTTCCCATTTTTACCGAGAATGGCGTTCCGAAGGGTCTCCACCCGTTTCAGACTGTCGCATCTGGCGATTTCTGAGAGACAGGCGGCCAGCAGCGTCCCCAATTCTTGCATAGACAACCTCATTTTTGCGAAAGGCGAACGGCGCAAGTGTAACAAATGGAACAGCTGAAAAAAAGCGCCATCTCGACGTACAGAAATAAAACGCCGCCACCTCTAGATCACTTAACATTTACTGCGGCCATAGTGGCGAGTCCTAAAGTTTTGTATTGATTGGCTACATTGCGGGCTTTGTTTTTCAATCGGTCCCAAAAGTGTTCCATGGGATT
This sequence comes from Holosporaceae bacterium, assembly GCA_031283965.1. Lineage (GTDB taxonomy): Bacteria > Pseudomonadota > Alphaproteobacteria > UBA3830 > UBA3830 > JAIRZM01. Next base: position 11,856 of record JAITAU010000059.1, read on the forward strand.
GAGAACCGGCGAGTAAGACTGAAAAAAGCAACCTGTAGTTTGTATTTTCAATGAGTTTTCCAGTCTTAGTGGATTATGAAATCTCGCATTATCAAGCACGATGACGCTTCCGCCAGGCAATCGTGGAATCGACACATTCTTTACCAAAGTTTCAGCAACTTCGACGTCATGGCTGCATTGATATTACATTTCTGCCAATTTGAAATGAGGTTTTGGCTCAATATACCGCATTGCCATTTGTGGAGGAAAACCGCAGGATTTCATCGGCAGCTGAGACATGAGGAGCCTTCAGCATTTCTATCGCCTCAGTCAGCGCCTTTTTCTGGTTCATTGATTCATCGGGATTAAGTAATCTCGTCGCCCATTGAAAAATGTTGTCGGCGGTACAGTTACTTTGCAGCAGCTCCGGCACAGCATTTCGTCCGGTGAGAATGTTCACCAGACAGACGTATTGTGTTCTGATCAGCAACCTCAACATCAGAGATGTGAATGGGGAGGTTTGATAGATCGCCACCATCGGAACGCCAGCCCTCGCCAGCTCCAGCGTTACGGTTCCGGAGGCTGCCACCGCCAGATGGGAGGAATAGTAGGCCAAGATCTTCTGGGATTTCTGAGGCAATATGACGGGTTTTTGCTCCCACTCTGCCACTCCATTCTCCACCAGTGGTATCAAATCCTCGACGGTGGGGATAAGGAAGCGCGCGTTGCCGTATTCCCGAACCATCCGTCGGGAAAATTCCCCCAATAGTGGAAGATGTCGCTTGATTTCCGAAGGTCTGCTACCTGGAAGCAGCGTCACGATTTTACAGTCGTCATGATCCTGAATGTTGCAGAACAGCCGCAGAAAATTCCTGATATTTTGGTCGTTGGGCCTTTCGAAATCCGGGTCCGTAACCACCGGATGCCCTACGAAAACGGTTTTTAGACCATATCTGCCAAGCAATTTCTCCTCGAATGGCAACAGCACCAGCAATTTATCGATGAATTTATGCAGCGACTTCGCCCGCCACGGCCTCCAGGCCCAAACCGGCGGAGCAACGTAGTGTACCACGGGAATTTTATGGTTTCTTCCCTTGATTCTTTTATCAATGCGATGGGTGAAGCCGGAGGAATCTATTGTGACCAGGACGTCAGGCTGATATTCCAGGATTGCCTCCACCGTTTTGTTCAGGAGCCGCCACACATGGAGAATCTTCCCCAGCACTTCGAAAATCCCGATGATGGATAGCTCTTTGATGGAGAACAACTTTTTCAGTCCGGCGTTTTCCATGCATCGACCTCCTACGCCGTAGAATTCCACTCTTCCGCCTGACGTTTTTAGGATGTCCTCCATTAGTCTTCCGCCAAGATAATCTCCGGAGGCCTCCCCCGCAACGAGAAAAATCTTTATTTTTGAAGCTCTTACCCCCATAAGGAACATTCCCAATTGGTCGGCGCGGTCGATTAGGGCTTGCCGATCCACGACAATGCAGCGGCCGCTCTCTACCGCCAGACCGTCGAAGCCGTTTTCCTTAAGTTTCTCGATAGTTTCTACGCCGACGACTGGAAGATCCAGGCGGTGATCCTGCTGTGGTTTGGACATTTTCACCAGCACTCCGCCGCTGGTAGTTTTTCTAGATTGGGCGCAATTTTCTATCAGAAAATCAGTGCCGCTTGCGGCTTCAGTTCCCAAGATTTCTCCATAGCAGACGGCCACCGACTGGCCCAGATCGTTCGCCCCCAGCCTCATGGCGGCTTCGACGCCAATTTGGACGTCCAGCAGCTGCGACGCTGATGGTTTTCTTCGAGAAAAAAACCCTTCCGACAGAAAAATATCCTCCAGGAGATCCGTGCCGGAGATTATCTCGAAGCCCTCATGCGCCAGGAGGTTCGAGACAGCGCGCAGCAAAATATCATCGCCGGCGAAGATGGCCTTTCCGAGGCTTAAAATCCACCGGGCGCCGGTTTCGTCGAGAAGTAACTCATTGAATTTGGGGCGTTTCACCCGCCCGGCGAAGATGATTTTTTCCACTTTGTTTCTGTGGAAGAAGTCGATGGCCTTCCCGATTTCACCAAAATTTACGGGCATTTTTTCAGAGGCCGGCCAGCCGTCCGGATGGCAGAAACCCTCCAGCAACAGCAGACAGAAATCCATCCTCTTACGGACGCAAGCCTCAGCCACCAGGCGCGGATAATCGCCGCCTCCGCATATGATACCGATCATCGACGGCCTTCAGGGAGGCAGAAGGAGCGTTCGGTGTTCGCCCTCATGAAGCTGATCAGATGATGAACGCAATTCATGTGGGGAATGGCTTCATCCACTGCGTTTAAATTGTCGTGGATGGTGCCATTGCCGGAAAAAATAGCGTCGTAGGCTTTACATAGGGCGGAGATTTCAGCTCTATCCACTTCAGCACGCTTCAAACCAATGATGTTCAGACCGTATAGGTGTGCTCGTTCTCCCTTCACGGCTCCGTAGGGGATGACGTCCCGCTCCACGCCGGACATGCCGCCGACGATGGCGTTGCGACCGATGCGCACATGTTGATGGACCGCCGAAAGGCCGCCGATTATCACGTTGTCCTCGATTTTCACATGTCCACCCAGAGTGGCGTTGTTGCCCATGATCACATTGCTGCCGATAACGCAGTCGTGGGCCACATGTACTCCAACCATGAACAGATTGTTGTCTCCAACGACGGTTTTCATGGCGCCACCGGCAGTTCCCGGATGCATGGTGACGTGTTCCCTGATGGAATTGCGGCAGCCGATGATCAACTGAGACTTTTCGCCTTCATATTTCAAGTCCTGAGGGCAAAAACCTATGGCGGCGAATGGAAATATCTTTGTCCCTTCTCCAACGACGGTGTGTCCCTCTAGGCAGACGTGGGAGGCGATTTCAACGTCATCCAGCAGTACCACATTTTCTCCCACAACGGAATAGGCGCCGATCTTTACGTTCTTGCCGATTTTCACAGATGGAGCAACGATGGCCGTTTGGTGTATCATTTCTGCTCCTACGACACCACCACCATGGCGGTGAAAGTTGCTTCCGCCACCAGCGACTGATCAACGTAGGCTTTTCCGGTGAAGCGCCACACATTCTCCCGACAGCGGTCTTTTTTCACGTAGAGGCGCAGGACGTCACCAGGTTCCACCAGTCGACGGAATCTCACATTATCCATGGACATGAAATAAACCAGGCCGTTTTTCTTCTCCAGATTCATGGTTTTCGAAACCACCACTGCGGCGGTTTGACCCATAGCCTCCACGATCATCACCCCTGGCATTATTGGTTTAGTGGGGAAGTGTCCCTGGAAGAAATACTCGTTGACCGTTACATTTTTTATGCCGACGGCGCCTTCTCCAGGCCGCAGCTCCTCGATGCGGTCTATCAGCAGCATGGGATAGCGGTGTGGCAGGTGGCATTTTATTTCGTTTATGTCCAGATTGATCGGAGCGTCCTCCAGGTTAGCTTGTAAGTTATGTTCCATGGTAAATTTCCGCTACTTTGTTTCCTTTTTTGCACTGACAGATTTTTTCAGAAACGCCACCTGTCTCTTCCATGTCATGGCGTCGACGGCTGGAATGCCGCCAACGATTTCCCCGGCGTCGACGTTGGAAGCGACTCCGCTTTTGGCGGCGACAACAACCCGATCTCCGATCTCCAGATGGCCAACGACCCCCACCTGACCCGCTAACACTACGTCGTTGCCGATTCTGGCACTTCCGGCGATTCCCACCTGAGCCACGACGATGGTTCTTTCACCTATGACCACATTGTGGGCTATCTGCACCAAATTATCAATGATTGTGTCGCTGCCGATGACCGTATCTTCGATGCTGCCGCGGTCGATGGTGGTGTTGGCTCCGATGCGGACGCGATCGCCGATCATCACTCGCCCCAACTGCTTCACAAAAATCATTTCGCGGCCGGTTGGAATGATGCCGAAGCCGGATTCGCCGATGCGGGCGCCGGAATTCACCAACACGTCTTTCCCCATGATGCAGTGGGAAATAGAGACGTTGTTGCAGATTTTACATCCGGAACCAATGCGACATCCTTTTTCGATGGTGGTGTTGGCTCCGATTGTTACTCGGTCGCCGATCTTCACATTTTCTCCAATCGACACGAAATTTCCGAGGAAACAATGGGCGCCGATCTCCGCCGTCTCGGAAATATGCGCGCCAGGGCAGATGGCTGGAGCAGGAGAATCTTCCGGATGCAAAACCTTCAGCGCCTTGGCGTAGCCGATGGTGGCGTTGGAATATACCAGACCGATAACGCCATTCGGCAGGTGTGAAAGATAAGCTTCGGTGAGAATTACGGCGCCGGCGCCGGTGTTTTTAAGGTCCTCCAGATATTTCTGGTTGCCGAAAAACGACAACTCTGTGCCGGTGGCAAGCTTCAGAGTGGCGACGCCGGAAATTACAAAATCCATCTCGCCAACAATCCGAAAACCACAGAGAACTGCCAGCTCGGAGATCTTAATTTTCCTGAATTCGTCGTAAAAATTCACGTCAATCATGATTTTTCAAAGCTCTCGTCAATGTATAGGCCGCGCACAAGCCGAAACCTAGGCCGTCGCCGACTCTTCTCCCTCTTTCACTTCAACTTTTATCGGTGGGCAGCTCTTGTTTACATTCCGAATGACGTCATCGGTGATATCAAGACAGGCGTCGCTGGCGTAGACGACGGCGTCGTGAGCAATGACGATCTTGATGTTCTTTTCGACGCAAATTTTTTCGATTATTTTCTTTATTTCGGCATCAAAAGACGCAATTGCAACCCGATAGGCCTTGGCAATATCGTATTTTTTCTGACGCACAAGATCGTAGAGGATGAGCTGCATGTCCTCTATCTTGCGGGCGTCGGAATCGGATTTTTTGTTGGTTTCCATGGACTTTATTTTCGATTCCAGATCCAGAAGATATTTCTTCGATTCATCATTTATGGCGGCCATTTGCTTATCGATGTCCTTGCCGACTTTAGAATCTGTCGCTACCTTTTTGATGTCCACAACGGCGATGGCGGATGAACAATTGGCGGCGGTGATGCTCTTGCCGACTTTAGAATCGGTCGCCATCTTTTTGACGCCCCCAACGGCGATGGCGGATGAACAATTGTCAACGGTGGAGCGAGCGACAGCAACCACGTCCGCCCCCAAGAGCAGAGACACGAGCGACGCCAATGGAAACAGAATCCGCATCACATTAATCCGGTCAGAGTGAAAGTCTGCGTCTCGTCAAACTTCTTCTTTCTCAGCGAGAACCCGAATACAAAGGACATCGGCGACCCGAGCGGCGATTTGGCCCACTCGATGGCAACGCCGGCAGAGGCTCTTGTGGAGCTGCAGTCATTGACCTTGGAGCTGGCATATTTGGTGCCCCAGGCGCTGCCGAAATCCAGGAAGACCACGCCGTTTATGCCGATTTCCCGCGTGGACAGAGGGGCTTTCACCATAAAGCTAAGAGTCCAGAATTTGTTGCCGCCGATGCTGTTTCCATGAAGATCTCGCGGACCTACGCCGTAGGAATCAAATCCGCGCAGACTGTCCCCTCCTCCGAGAGTATAACGGTGACCGCTGCGAACGCCTCTGGACTCAATGAGATGACCGATGTTGGCGCTGGTGATGAAGGTGAGCTTCTGGGACAGTGGATAATAGTAATTTCCACCGAGCTCATTTTTGAAATACCGCACGCTGCCGCCGATTCCGGCGAAGGAATTTGTTAGCGCAATATCGTAGCCGCTTCTTGGATCGTACGGATTATCGGCTCTGTTGAAGAACAAAGTGGAAGATATTTCGCTACTGACGTAGCGGCCGAACTCATCTCTCATGAGATACACTGCGACGTTGTCCGGAACTCGTGCATATGTTTCTTGTCCATCCCTGCTCCACCAACGTCGATCGTTGAAGGCTAGGGTATAGGATATGCGATGTCTCAGATCGTTCCTGATGCTATAGATGATGAAGGGCGATATGTATGCGGACTTGTTGACACTCTGATCCACACTTTTTCTGTTGTATTGGTGGGCTCCAATGTTGACGCCGGCTCCGAAGTTGAGATCCATGAAACGCGGGTTGAATATACCGAGTTTTATGCCATGATTTTTCTGTGCCCAGGACACATCAGCCGAGAAACTATTCCCGGTTCCCATCAGGTTATTCTCCACGAAGCCGACGAAGCCGCCGAATCCATCGGCGTCGTTGACGTTGAGTCCGAAGCGGAATTGCGCTGTGCTCTCCTTTTCCTTCACGGAGACGATCAGAATCCGCCTGTCATCGGTGGAACCGTTAACGTCGCTGATCTGCACGTCATCAAAATAATCCAGACTCTTTAGGAGCTCAGTCGTTCTCTGGATTTTGTAGAGGTTTAGGGCGTCCCCCTCCTGGATGGTAAACTCTCGGCGGATGACTCGATCGAGGGTTCTGGTATTGCCGACAATTTCGATGCGCTCCACGAAGGCTCGCGGCCGCTCGACTATGGTGTATTTCACTGTGGCGGTTTTCTTGACCTTGTCGTAGTCGACGTCCACCACTACGTCGATGAATGGATTATCCTTCAGGGAGATCACGCCCCGGACGTTGTCCTTGCAGGCGTTTATCAGGGCCTCGTTGTAGATGCTTCCCTTTTTTATTTCGATATATTTCTTAAACTCATCGACCTTCACCTTCTTTACTTTGGACTCCAGGCTTGTGCTCTTGATGGTGTATTTATCTCCTTCCTCGAGGATGAAGGTGCAATAGTGGGATTTTTTATCAAAATCCATCTCGGCGGAGGTGGAGACGACCATGAAGAAGGGATACCCGTTGTTTTTATAGAAAGAGGACAGGGTCTCCACGTCCACTTCTATGCGCTCCTCTCGGAAGACATGACTATCGTAATCCCAGAAACGCCAAACTTTCGCCTCTTTAGTCTCCAGCAGGTCCTTCAACTCATCATCGCTGAAGTTTTTATTGCCGACGAAAAGGATTTTCTGCACCTTCGTCTTCGATCCTTCATTGATCTCGAAAACCAGGTCGATTCGATTGCCGGGATGGCGGATGATTTTGGGCACAATGACGGCGGAATAGCAGCCGAGCGCCTTGTAGGTCATCTGAAAATCCGACAGAATGTCCTTGATGATGTGCATGCTGTAGAGCCGTCCCTCGCCGACTCTATCGTTTATGATATTTTTCAGCGTATCGTCGCTGGCGACGTCGTTTCCCTCGAACGCTACTCTGTCGATCATGGGTTTTTCCTGACATTTAATCACCAGGGCGTCGCTTCGCTTGATGATTTTTATATGGGAGAAAAAATCCTTCTTGAAAAGAGCCTTCAGCGTCGCATCCACGTCCGCAGGTCCGTAGCTTTTGTTTGGTTTGATGGCGAGGCAGTCTTCGATGGCTTCGATTTCGACTCGATCAAGCCCTTCAAACTCGATTTTACTCACAATGTCCGCCGCCGCGTCCGCCAAGCACAGAACAACCGCTAAACATAACGCCTTTCTCATATCTCCATCACTCCATCAAACTAGAAACAAACTTATTCACCGCCTCGATGCGAAGGATATCATTCACCGTCGTAACCAGCATGAGAAGTATCAACAAAACTGCGCAGACCATCATAATACGTTCCTGCAATGTTTTGTTGAGTTTTTTTCTGATCACCTCTTCAACGAAACAGATTAAAATCCTGCCGCCGTCCAGCACAGGCAATGGAAAGAGATTTATAAACCCGAGATTCAGCGACAGCATGGCGGTAAATATGATCAGCAGAGCGTAGTTGCCGGACTTCGTCAGATCGCCGGCCATGGAGGCCATCTGAACGACGCCGCTAAAGTCGTCCAGAGATTTTTTCCCGGAGAATAGCTTGCTTAATATTTTGCAGAATTCCATCGTGGCTCGATAACAACTCCTAAAACTGAATTGCACGGATTCAAACAATGATCGCTTCTCAAAAGTTGGCTTTCCGACGGATATGCCAACCAATTTGCTTTTCCTGACGCCTCCGAGAAGCTTTTTGGTCTCTTGTACCTCGGGAACAACGGAAATTGCGACCCGTCGCCCTTTTCGCTCGATAACAAAATCCACGCGACCGGACTTGTTGTTAGCGATGGCCACGTCCACATCTCGATATCTTGAGACTCCTCTACCATCCACAGAGATTATTTTGTCTCCGGCAACGATTCCGTGCTTCTTGGCAGCGCTATTAGTCGATACTTTTCCCACGACGGACGGATAATTAGGAAAGCCGTAGCACCAGCTCATGATCACGATCACCAGAAACGCGTAGATGTAGTTAAAAAACGGGCCGCAGAAGGCCACCAGCATCTTTTCCCAATTGTTTTTCGCGGAAAAAGAGAACTTTTTTTCCTCTTCGCTCAATGTCTGTAGCGCGGCGCCGTTCTCGGTGGCGGAGGCCATGTCTCCATCTCCCAGCATCATGACATATCCTCCCACCGGGAACGCAGATATACACCAACGGGTTCCGTGTTTGTCATCGACGCCCCAAAGCTCTGGACCGATGCCGAGGGAAAACTTCGTGACCTTGACGCCAACAGTTTTGGCCGCCAGATAGTGGCCATATTCGTGCACGAAAACCACTGTGTTTATGATGACAAAGAACGAAACGAGATAGTAGAGAATGTCCATGTTATTAACACCTAAAATAAAAGACCAAGTAGCGCCAACACCGTGGAAGCCAACAGTAGGCTATCGAGACGGTCCAGTATTCCGCCATGGCCTGGGAATATATCACCCATATCCTTGACGGAAATTTTTCTTTTGAAGCTGGATTCCAGGAGATCCCCGAAGATCGACGCCAGAATCATCGCCTGGACTACCCAGAAATTCGTGAGATCCTGGCACAGGCGGCCGCCATATCTCAAAGTATCCGGGAACATCCAGCTCAGGAAGAAGAAGGCTACGTTGGCGACGATTATCCCTCCCCAAAAGCCAGCCCAGGTCTTGTGAGGACTGATTTTGGGACACAGTTTCGGCCCGCCGATGAGTTTTCCGAAGAGATAACCTCCGATGTCTGTAAAACTGGCCATGCAGATCAGGAGTCCACACCCAAGTGCTCCGAAAAATTCTCGACAGTAGACGAAGGAGCAGATGCCAACGAAACATACGACCAGAGCGAGGCCACGCAGCGGCAGTTTTCCCTTTATTTTCGGAGAAAATATCTCGCAGGCCATTATGGCGAAGGTGATCCAGCACAAAATCGTAAACACCCGGCCGGAGACGTGGAAAAGCATAAAGATGAACGGAATGAACATAAAGGAGGACAGCAGGCGCACAAAAAATTCCTTCCTCCGGCCACAGTCTTCATACTTCACGGTTTCACTCACCATACCTTCTTTCCCTTTTCAGAAATTCATCCACCACGGATTTTAAATCATTTTCGCTAAAATCAGGCCACAATTTATCGATAAAAAATATCTCCGAGTAGGCGGACTGCCATACGAGGAAATTGCTCATGCGCCGTTCGCTGGTCCTGATGATGATATCAGGATGTGGGATACCGGCGGTGTCCAGATATGAGGAGAACATCTCCTCCGTCAAGTCGGAGACGCTAATCTTCCCGTCGATGGCGTCCCGTACGACCCGTCTCACTCCTCTGGTGATTTCGTCCCGCCCGCCGTAGCTGACGGCGATGACGGCCGTCAGCCCGACATTGTTTCTAGTGCGATTCTCCACGTATGCAGCCTTTTCGCGGACATCTTCACGCAGCCTCAGCGTGTCTCCGATCACCCTGACCCTTATGTTGTGCTCATTCAGGAAACCATCGGCGTCGCTGAAAGAGTCTCGGAAGATATCCATCAGATAATTCACTTCCTCCTGGGAGCGATTCCAATTTTCCGTGGAGAACATGTAGAAAGTCGCGTATCTGATGCAGTATTTGGGGAGAAATACCATAACATTCTTAACGACGTCATAGCCGCTCTTGTGTCCAAAAAGAACAGGCATGCCGTGGGCAGCAGCCCAACGACGATTTCCGTCCAAAATAAAGGCCACGTGCTTCGGAGAACTATCCATTTAGATTTTCATTATTTCATTTTCTTTGATGGTTTGGGATGAATCTATCTTCTTTATGAACTCATCCGTCAATTTCTGGACGTCCTCGGACAGGCGCTTCAGCTGATCCTCGGAAATCTCGCCGTTCTTCTCCTGTTTTTTTATCTCGTCCATCCCCTCCCGCCGGATATTCCGGATGGAAATGCGTGTCTGCTCGGCGTACTTACCGGCCAACTTGCAAATTTCCTTCCTTCTCTCTTCACTCAAATCTGGAATGGTAATCCGAATCACCTGGCTGTCCACCACCGGGCTTAACCCCACCGGAGAATTCCTGATGGCGATTTCTGTCGGTTTCACCAGAGAGGAGTCCCAGATCTGTATGGAGAGCATTTTGGCTTCCGGAGCGCTGATGGTCCCTACTTGCTGCAGCGGCACCAGGCTTCCATATGCCTCCACCATTATGTTGTCTAAAATCGTGACTGAGGCGCGACCGGTTCTTAGACTTCTGAAGTCTCTCAGGAGATTCTCATAGCCGGCGTTCATCTTTTTTCTCAAGTTATCCAACAACTACGCGCTCTCCTTACAAAAACTAAGATATTATAGAACAGTTTTCTCCACTGGATAGAACATTATTTAGATCGCCTTTTTCTTTCAACGAAAAAACCATAATTGGGATTTGATTCTCACGAGCCAGGGTAACGGCTGTGTGGTCCATGACCCTTATGTCCCTCTCCAACACCTCTTTATGGGATAATTTCTCCAGCAGAACGGCCTGAGGATTTTTCTCAGGATCGCAATCGTAGACGCCTGCCACCTTGGTGGCCTTCAGCAGCATCTCGCAGCCGGTCTCCAGTGCCCGAAGAATGGCAGCGGTGTCGGTGGTGAAATAGGGATTGCCTGATCCCGCTGCGCACACCACCACTCGCCTCTTTTCCAAATGTCTGATGGCCTTGCGGCGAATATATGGCTCGCAGACCATAGGCATGGCGATGGCTGACATAACCCGTGATGGTACGTCGTGTCTTTCCAGAGAATTCTGGAGAGCGATGGAGTTCATGACGGTGGCCAGCATGCCGATGTTATCGGCCACGGCCCGGTGCATACCGTAAGCGGCAGCTGAAACGCCACGAAAAAAATTTCCGCCTCCAGTCACCACGCAGACTTCATACCCGTTTTCGTACACAGATTTTATTTCGTCGGCAACCCTGTCCAGCGTTGCCACGTCGATGCCAAAATCCAACGGTCCCATCAGGAATTCGCCAGAAATCTTCAATAGTATCCGACGATTTTTCTTTTCCACAACATTTCCTTCCGTTAGCCCAATTGCGCGGCAACCTCCGCGGCGAAATCAACGGACTGCTTTTCTATTCCTTCTCCGAGAACGTATTTTATGAATTTCTTGACGACTATTGGCGCACCGATTTCCTTGGCGACGCCCGCAACCACGTCCTTGACACGAGAAGACCCGTCCACCACAAAAACCTGCTCCATCAGTACTACATCTTCGTAAAATTTCCTAATGCGCCCCTCCACTATCTTGTCCACAAACTCCGGCGGTTTTCCCATACTCTTTGCCTGCTCCAGCACCACCGCCCGCTCCCGTTCCAGGAGAGTTGGATCCAGATCCTGGACGGAAACGGAGGCAGGAGAAGTGGCGGCGATGTGCATGGCCAGCTTCTTCCCCAGCTCCAGCAGTTTTTCTCGATTGCCAGAGGATTCGATGGCCACAAGAATACCAATGCGTCCCAAATTATCTGCGACTTTATTGTGCACATACGAGGCTATGACTCCGTCGGTCACATTCAAATGCGCCAGACGACGCAACCCCATATTTTCCCCAACGATGGCGATCAAATTGGTCAACTCTTCCCCGACGGTTCGGCCGCTGTTCGGATAGGAGGCGTCCTTCAGGGATTCCAGACAGCAGCCGCTCCCGCAGCCTATGGCCGCCACCTGACCGACATATTTTTGGAAGAGTTCATTTCTGGCCACAAAGTCTGTTTCGGCGTTTACCTCTACGAGGGAGCCACGATTACCTGACGTATGAACCCCCACCAGGCCGTCGGCGGCGACTCGTCCAGATTTCTTCGCAGCCGCGGCTAATCCCTTCTTGCGCAACCAGTCAACAGCGTTCTCAACGTTGCCGTCACTCTCCATCAACGCCTTCTTGCAGTCCATCATGCCGGCTCCGGTGCGTTCCCGTAGCAGCTTTACATCACTCGCCTGTACATCTGCCATGTTCTATACCTCCACCTGTTCCGTGACGACCTCCGACGGCTTCGATTCCGCTTCCGTTTGCTCTGGAGCCTCGCTAAACCCCGTATCTGTTTCCATCACCTGTTCTTCCAGCGCTCCAATATCCACGCCGGAGGAGGCCAATCCCTGCTGAATTCCCTCGATGATGGCATTTTCCATGGCGCTGCAGTATAAATTTATGGCTTTTATGGAGTCGTCATTGCCGGGAATTGGGTAATCCACCAGACTCGGGTCTGAATTGGTATCGCAAACGCCAACAATCGGGATATTCAGTACCCGGGCTTCCAGGACGGCGGTCCTCTCCTGTACGACATCCAGCACAAACAGCAACGACGGAGTTCCCCCCATGCTGCGAACGCCACCCAGCCCTCGATTCAGCTTCTGGGCGTCGCGCTCGATGCTCAAAATCTCCTTTTTTTTCAGCAGGATATCCGGATCGTGGACTTTTTTCTCCAGAGTTTCTAGCTTCTTGATGGACTGGGAGACTGTTTTCCAGTTGGTGAGCATGCCACCCAACCAGCGGTGATTGACATAATACTGGCCGCTGCGAGTAGCGGCTTCGGCGATCCTTTCCCGCGCCTGTCGCTTGGTGCCAACGAAAAGGATTCGTCCGCCGCCGGCAGCCACCTCCGCCACCGTTTGCTGCGCTTCTTTCAGCAGCGTCAGTGTACGGTCCAGATTTATGATGTGAATTCTGTCCCGAGACCCGTATATGTAGGGCGCCATCTTTGGGTTCCAGCGCCGCGTCTGGTGGCCGTAGTGAACCCCGGCTTCCAGCAAATCTTTGACTGAAATTTCTTGCATTATCACTCCCAATTTTTCGGTTAAACTAGAGAAAAGCCGCCGTTCATCCTGAACTCCGACAAATCTCCCCTCCGCAAAACATAAGCTGAAAAACCAGACCGAACGGATGCTCTATACCATAGAGACCCAGTTTTGCGTGCATACTGGAGCAGTTTATACACAAAAACTGAGCCGATTACAACAGAAATCCACCAACTGAGATCGTTGCCCATTTAGGAGAATCATTCGACGGCGGCGTTCGTTGACAGCGCCTTAGTCTTTTGTTAGCTTCCCGCCGTCGGCGTTCGGGCGCATCCGTGAAAGGCAGAACACATGAAGAAAGTAGCTCTCACTGGCGATAGGCCCACGGGAAATCTCCATCTGGGACATCTGGCGGGCTCCCTGATGAATCGCGTTCAGCTTCAGGATTCATTCGACCAATACGTCATGTTGGCCGACGTGCAGGCCCTAACCGACTACTTCGAAAACCCGCAGAAAGTAAAGGATAACATACTCGAGGTGGCCGCCGACTATCTGGCTGTGGGAATTGACCCGGAATTATCCACCATATTCATTCAATCCCAGATCCCTCAGCTGGCGGAACTCACCGTGTACTTCATGAATTTGGTGACCGTCAGCAGACTGGAGCGGAATCCCACCGTGAAGACGGAAATCGCTCAGAAGGAGTTCGGCCGATCCGTACCCACGGGCTTTCTCTGCTATCCAATCAGCCAGGCGGCAGATATAACTGCCTTTGGGACAGACGTAGTGCCTGTGGGTGAAGATCAGCTGCCCATGATCGAGTTGGCCAACGAAATTGTTCGAAAATTCAACAGGCTTTACCAGACGGACTGCCTAAAAGAATCAGAAGCTCTTTTGGGTAAGACCACCAGACTGGTGGGGATAGACGGAAAGGCGAAAGCCAGTAAGTCTTTGAACAATGCAATTTTTTTGAATGACCCGCCGGAGATCATAAAACAAAAAGTCCAAGCCATGTACACGGATCCTGATCACATAAGGATTTCTGATCCGGGAAAGGTGGATGGAAATGTGGTTTTTGCGTATTTGGATGCGTTCTACGACAATGCGGAAGAAATCTCTTCCCTAAAACAACAATATTCCAATGGTGGCCTCGGTGACACGGCTTTGAAGTCACTTTTAAACGAATGTCTACAGAAAATGTTGCTACCTATACGGGAGAAAAGGAGATTTTTGCGGAAAAAAGACATACTGGAAATATGTATTAATGGGACCCGGAAAGCAAAAAGTGTGGCGGCAGGAACACTCGCAGCGGTAAAAAGTGCACTTGGCATTAATTTTTTTAACGAAATGCCCATGCAGGGGGAAAATCTCTATTGATTTTGCCGAAGAAAGCCGGCAGACTTCGGCCCTGTAGGTAGTTAATAGGAGTACATTTATGAATAAGTCAGAACTGATCGATGCGTTATCGAAGAAGAGCGGCCTCACCAAGACCGACTCGGAGAAGGCCGTCAACTCTTTCGTAGGTATTGTGGAAGCGTCCCTGAAAAAAGGCCATGACGTGACCCTGGTGGGATTCGGTAGCTTCTCGGTGAAAAAGACCGCCGGACGCAGCGGGCGTAACTTCAAAACCGGAGCCACCATCGACATTCCTCCACGGAAGTCTGTGCGGTTTAAGCCTGGGAAGAATCTTAAGGATTCCGTGAACTGACCCCTTCGTTTTCCGCCGTAGCGGCGGGAGGATAATGCATGAAAAAGATTGTTGGGTTGCCTGCTTTGTTGGCGTTGCTGTCGTCGCTCAGTCAGATCGACGCCGCTTCCGCTGACGATGTTGCTGTTGCCAAAAGCGAGGCGCCCGCCGATATCGTCCCCGGTGGTGCAGAAGGTCCTCCTAAGGAAGAGTTCCTGGAGCTGTCAGAGCCTCATCGTAACGTCAGCGGAGCCTACCTTGGGGTCGGCGCAGGGGTGTCTTTGATCTCCAACAGCATTCATTGCAAAAGAGACGGTCAGCCGGATATCGATTTCAAGAACAGCGCCTCCCAGTTCGACCTGTCTCTGATCTTAGGTTTTGGGGCGCCGTTTTCTGGCCGATATTATGCCGGAATAGAGCTGGAATTGTTTAAACGGTTGTCGGAAAAGACTTCCTATCACGATACCGGTCTTGTTGGCGTGCGTCATGTCGGTAACGTTGGTTTTAACATGGATGTGCGTTTCGGGTATTTGTTGCCGGAGCGTAGCTCCCTAGTCTACGTAACCGTCGGGTTTGCTAAGGTTCTCGGACGTGCCGTTTTCGACAATGGAGATCATCAGAGGAAGGGGGACCCGACGCAGGCATTCGGGTCCTACTATCCAACGTTGGGGGTTGGGGCGGAACGTAAGATTAACCAGCTCTGGAACGTCCGTGGGGATTTACGCTTCTCAGTCACTTCGAAAGATGATAACAAGAACGCCTACGTTCGCAATTTTCATTGGAAATTCGAGGGAAAACCGAGCCGAATAGCTCTCCGCGTATCCATCATCAGAAACATATAAAATCATTTGAGTTGTTCACGTTCTAAGATTATCTTTAGTCGGTTATCTGGAGATTTGTGATGAGAGCAAAGGTCGAAAAGCAGGATATTTTGCCGGCCGTAATGCGGGCGGTTAATGTGGCGGACAAAAGATCCGTTGTCCAGAAATTATCCAACGTGCTACTTGATTTCAGCGATGGAAAGCTTCAGGTAAAGGCCACCGATCTGGACCATTCGATCATCGAAAACGTGCCGGCGGCGGTGGACACCTTCGGCTCCGTGGCCGTGCCGGCTCATACGCTGAATGACATTGTGAGAAAGGCCGCTGACGGTGCCGTTCTGGAATTCACCCTTGTGGACAAAGGTAGCAAGTTGCTGGTGAATGCGGGCAAATCTAAATTCGAGTTGTCCACCTGGGATTGTGCCGAGTTTCCGCCCATAAACACCCTGAAAAATACCTGCTGTTTCAATATCAAATCCGCTGATTTTGTGAAACTCATCAACCGAACGAAATTTTCTATGTCCAACGAGGAGAGTCGCCACAATTTGAACGGCATATATCTCCACAAGGAGGATGACAGACTCAAGGCCGCTTCCACCGACGGCCATCGGCTGTCCGTTTCGGATATCTCCATAGACACAAAGGAGAACATCCAGGGGGTGATAATTTCTAAAAAGACCGTCTTCGAGGTGAAGCGAATCCTCGAGTCCTTCTCAGGGGAAGTGGCTATCAGTTTCAGCGCCAATCAGGTGCAGTTCGCCGCCGGAGAGGTTATTTTCATCTCGAAACTGGTAGATGGAGTCTTCCCGGAATACAAGCGAGTTATACCGGAAATTTCCGGAGATTTTTTCTACGTCAAGCGGGCGGATTTTATCGAAATCATTGATCGCGTCTCCATAATTTCCGACGATAAGATAAGGTCCATAAAGTTGGAATTGAGCAAAAATAATCTCTCCTGTCACGTGGTTAACAATAAGATCGGCAATGGTAGGGACGAAGTGGATGTGGCGTATTCCGGTAAGGAGTGGAGCGCCGGTTTCAACGCCAACTATCTGTTGGACGTTGCCCAGACTCTGCAGGGGGAGAAACTGAAAGTCTACGTCAAGGAATCCCTGTCTCCGATATTGATCGTTGACGAATCTGAGCCGGAATCTCTCTTCGTCGTCATGCCAATGAGAATTTAAATTCTTGGAACCGGATCTTCTGAGACTGGGCTGCAGAAATTTTCGCTCCTACCGAACGTTGCTTCTGAATTTTTCTTCGAAGTTCGTCGTTTTCTATGGGGAAAACGGAGCCGGCAAGACCAACGTGCTGGAGGCGATCTCCATGTTTTCCTCCGGTCGTGGATTGAGAAAGGCCCCAATGGCCGATCTCAATTCGGTGTCGTCGCCGGATTTTTCCTGGCGTCTGGAGCTGGTGTTGCATCTGGATGGCTACAAGACATTTTTATCAACCGCCGCTCCCGGCGGGCGCCGCGTAGCCAAAATCGACAACTCCAACATTAATTCTTTATCGAAATTTGAGGAAATTTTTTGGTTGCTGTGGGTCGCTCCCGGGATGGACAGCATTTTCTCGGGACAAGGAGTGGATCGCCGAGGGTTTTTTGATCATCTGGTGACCGGGTACGACAAAGAGCACAAAGCCAGGATGAAAAATCTCAACACACTGCAAAAAGAACGTCTCCAGGTGATTTTTTGGAAGAAGGATGAGAGGTGGCTTCAGGTTTTGGAGGAAAAAATAGCCATGGAAAATGTGAAAATTACAAAAGCGCGCCTGGAATTCATAGAGCTGCTCCACAGAACATTCGCCGACCATCCATCGGATTTTCTGAGGCCGAAAATCAGCATCTCCGGCGCAGTCGAGAAAATATACGAGGCACACAGCGAAGAAAGCGCCCTTCTGGAAATGGCGGCAGCCTTGAAAAAACAAAGATTCGAGGATGCAGAACGCCAGACAACTCAAACCAGCGCCCTGAGAACATTTTGGCGCACAACCCATGACAAAACCAATCTAGAGGCGACAAACTGCTCCATGGGAGAACAGAAGGCGTTTTTGATCTCCCTGATCCTGGCAGTAGCCCGCATATACCGGAGTCATCGGGCCGGTATACCGACGTTGCTGCTGGACGATCTCCTGGTGCATCTGGACGAGGTCAACAGACGCAAGCTTGTGCGAGAGCTCATCTCCATAGACGTGCAAACATTTTTCACCGGGACGGATCTGGATCTTTTCAGTGATCTTTCCGACGTGGCCCAAGTTTATCACGTGGAGAAATCCATCTGCACGCCGGTGTAGAAAGAAACGCTACGACTCAGATGAAACCATGGCGTAAAAGTTAGGCAACGGTCTCTTGAAGCATGCTGCGAATTGGGGCGAAGGTCCTGCGGTGATGGGGAGTGACGCCGTACTTCCTGATGGCGGCGACGTGAGCCAGAGTTCCGTATCCGACATTTGTGTCCCAACCGTATTGGGGATACTCTTTCGCCAACAGCCGCATGGCCGCATCTCGATGTGCCTTGGCAAGGATGGAGGCAAGAGAGATGGCCAGAACCTTATCGTCGCCCTTCACCACTGTCTTCACCAGCGCGTGAGGCAAATCCGGAGCTCGATTCCCGTCCACCAGAGCGTACTCTTTCGTCAGTCCGAGGGCGGCATAGGCTCGAGCCATGGCCAGAAGAGCGGCTCTCAAGATATTAAGTGCATCGATTTCTTGGACGCTGGCCTGGCCAATGGAATAGTGCAGCGACGGCTGCTCCAGTACCCAGTCCACAACATTTTTCCTCTGGATAGCGGTCATTTTCTTCGAATCGCGGACAACTAGGTTGCTTGCCTCCAATCGCAGCGCCGACTCTTCGTCAATCCAGACTGCAGCAGCCACCACCGGACCGGCGAGAGGCCCTCTACCCACCTCATCCAGGCCAACGCTGTCATCTATCTTTATTTTATTTTCCCGGTACCAACCGAGGCTCATTTCTTCACTTTTTTCTTGGCGTTATCCAGCGATTGGCGCGTTTTTTCCGAAACGTCGATGGACAGAGTATTCATCAGATCACGCATCCTACCGGAGAAATGATGCACTTTACGCATTTCCTTCTCTCCGGCCAGCTTGAAAAATTCCCAGGAGGACAGAATGTCCACGTTCTTGCTGAGCGATCGACACCGCTCGGCGAAAATCAGCCACAAAGGACTCAACAGCAAACTGAGAGCCGTCAGGCTGATGAGAAATTTCATGCCGTAGCCACTCACCAGCCCTATCTTGCTGGCGGCGTATATTAACATGAAGGAAAACTCTCCGATGTGGGCCAACAGCACGCCGATCACAAAGGATTCCTTCATGGGAAATTTGCACAGCCTCAGAACGAAAATGTTGATGCCGGTTTTGCCGAAGGCCACGAAAATCAGAGCCCCCGACATCAGAAAGAGATTGTCCCAAATGAAGCCGAGATCCACCAACAGCCCCACGCTGAGGAAGAATGTCATCAGGAGGATTTCCTCGATCGGATAGGATATGCTTTTAACCTTATCCCGTATATTGGAGTTACCCAGAATTAACCCGGCAATGAAGGCCCCAAAGGGAGCGGAAAGGCCGGCAACCTCCGCCATGACCGCGAATCCAAGACAAAAGCCGAACACCGTTAGCGCCAGCATGCTGTCATGCTTTCTTATGAAATTCGTGAATCTATGGATGTGCTGGTGGTATCTGGAGAAGTAGAAAATCAACCCCAGGGAGAACAGCACGACAGCAGCAAACCTATAGATCTGATACTCCACGTCCTGGGAAGGCCCAAGGAAATTTATGATCAGCACCATCAGCAGCGAAACCAAATCCTGAGCAATGAGTATACCGAATGTACTGGAGGCCACGCCGTCATGTCGATCCTTCAGATTTTCCAGCGATTTGACGGTCACGGCGGTGGAGGATAGCGTCATGCAGAAAGTTATCACGATTACGTGGCTATGAGACAGGTCCAACACATATCCCGCCACCAGGAGAACGCCGTAGAAGAAAGCGGCGGAGAGGGCGGTGGCCATCAGGGAAGTTTTCCAGATATTCTGAATTTTTTCGAAGGAAAGACTGAGACCGATGGTGAAGAGCAGGAACAAAATGCCCATTTCGGCAAATAGCTCCACCACTTCCCGATCAACGATGCACCGCACCCCCGACGGTCCCAGCAGAACGCCTGCCAGAACGTAGCCAAGAATCGGAGCATGACCAAAGGACGAGAGCGCCAAGCCAGATCCTGCAGCGCACAGAACAACAGAGGCTATTTTTGTTATGGTCCAATCCATTTCCACCAACTTTGAAGGGGCAACTCCGCGATCCAAAGAACCGCCCCTTAATTCTAAACAACAAGTGGTTAAATTTCACAAATTTTTGCAACTTTTTTATGCCAGCAATCCAATTTCCAAAGGAAGTGGCATAAAAGTAACAAGCGTTACGGGCCTACTTTGTGGCTGCTCCACAAAATTTTCTCTTCCGTTCAGACGTACCCTCTGAAATAACGGCTGCATTGGGCAATCCGCAGAGACATTGCACTTGATTTCGAATGCCGGTTGTTATAGCTTGCCCCAGAGCCCTGTCCCCATCGTCTAGAGGCCCAGGACGTCGCCCTTTCACGGCGACAACGCGAGTTCGAATCTCGCTGGGGACGCTGGTTTTCGCGGTTTGCATAGCGATGACACGAGATCTAGTACGGCTTTCTCCCATGTATGATTGCGGCCATCCGGCTAGCACTGGGAAGACAGGTGACCCTGACTCTGGCGAACCCTTTGTTCCTGAACCCTAAAAGCTGCGCCGCCCGCTGGCTAACGTCGATTATGCGCCTGTTGGTCTTGGCGAAGGGCCCACGATCGTTGACCAACAGCTTTATCTTTCTGCCATTCTCCAAATTTTCCACCAGTACGATGGATGGCAGCGGCAGCGTTCGATGGGCCGCAGTCAATTTGTTTTTGTCGAATATTCTGCCGGTGGCGGTTGGGCGTCCGTGACAATCGTATCCATACCAACTGGCTTCGCCGACTGCGGCGTAGCGGTAATGCACCTGCGGATAATACATCACACCGTTCACCACGTATGGCCTTTCGCTGCCGGCGTGCCAGTATTTTTCGCCGCCATAAGGACCGGACACTGAAGAACAGGCACTTAGCAGGAGTAGAGCCATGAGCCAACAGACTGCAGGAAGAGATTTTTGTTGTCCTGGTGATGGAAATCTTAACATTTTTTCGCTAGTATTGCTCTTCATACCGGACGCTTGTCTCCATCGGTTAAGCCATGCAAAAGACGATGAAAGACCACCTACGCTCAGTAAAACCGCTGACCATCAGGAATCCTACCATAGAATTGTGTGAAACAAAACGGAAATTGCCGCCGAGGAAACGACCGCCAAACCCATCCAACGTACATTCACCGAGACGGAGCGAGCCCTCGCCGCTGAGCAGGAAATCTTCGAGAAAATTCGACTTCAGCCGGAGGATTGATCTGCATGGCCTGAGCCAAAACGATGCTTTTCAGGCGCTGATTGAGTTTTTTGTCCGCTGCCAATCGGAAAAAGTGAAGAAAATACTTGTGATAACCGGCGGAAATTGGCTGAAGGAGTCTCCTCTGCGAGATTCTTTCATGAAATGGGTTCAGGACTCCTTCGGGGATTACGTGGTCTCCTGTTCCCAGGCGAATTTGCGCCACGGAGGCCAGGGAGCGTTCTATGTGACGCTGAAAAAGCCTCCGTGCGAGTAGCGGATGCGGCTCCGGCCGAACAATCTACTATTTTTTAGACAATTATTTGTGTTCAATTTTCCCTTCTATTAAAGAGATCTTCTTTTTCAGTGACAATTGGCTCTCCCCCCACTTATTGGCATTTTCTTCACATGGTCCTACGGACATTTCTCTCATCTCATCAATGGATTTCTCGCGAAGCTTCAAATACCAGTCTGCTATAAACAAGACTACTTCAAACACACTGCTGACCTCCAGCTTCTCCAACATATTGTCTTTTACAAGCTTGAGCTTTTCTATCGACGTAAGGCGATTGTAACCTATTACGATATCGCACATAGTATTTACTATCTCACCAAGCTCTTCTAAAGACTTGTGTAGATTTTCTGAAGCAGTCGCAATATTGGTCATTCGTTCGTCAGTAGAAGACGGCAACAATTGCTCGTTATTATTCTCCTCCATAGCCGTCAGCGACGGAACCGCCACGGCAAGCATCACCGCCGTCAGTATCCTAGCAATTGCGCCTCCGAATAAATTACCAAGAATAAAACTCTTGTGCACCGTACTTCTGTTCTCACACGTCATAACTTTTCCTCCTACAACTTTACGCGTTGGGCAGAGTAGCAACATTTGAAAGAAATGTCTACTTAAAAGAAATAAATTTTATTGAATAAATGACTTAGCCAGCAAAGTCACGGATTCCAGTGGCTATAAACACGGCGGAAGACCATCACAAGCATCCATCCTGGCTCTCGGCATTATCCGTAGGCGGCAGTTTTTCCGATTGGCGACGAATGGCGATT